>JBDTJC010000276.1:0-24175 GCA_039936055.1 Polyangiaceae bacterium
CGCAGACACCGGCAGTACAGACGGTAAAAGGTCCCGCTTGCTGCACGCAACTGGCTGCCGAATCGCCGCAGGCGTCGGTGCACTGACCGTGCGGCGCGGCAATGACCGGATCCGTATTGCAAAACAAACCGGCATTACAGTCGATATTGGCGTCGCAAACGGTTCCGATGCCGTGTGGATCCGGAGCGGCAGAGGCGGACCCTCCGCAGCCGGAAAGCGCCGCCATCACGCAAGAAAGGAGCAACGGCACGGCACAACCGCATTGCTTGCGAACGGTGTGAGACATGTCTGCACTATCGTACCGTCCACAGCATCAGTTGCTAGGAAAGCCACGGGTGTAACTCCACCGATGCGCCGCCCTGGTTCTGCGCGCCCCCGAGATTGGGTTGATGGTCACGCGCCACGGCGCGGCCGGCGCAGCCTTCGGCGTCGCGTGCCGGCGTCCGGGAGCCGCGCTCGCGCTCTCGGACGCGGCGCTTCGGCGTCCGAGAGCGCGTTCCGCGCGCTCGTCCACGTACGTGCACAAACATGGATCGACGCCCGGCGAGGGTAAGCCCTCATGGTGGCCCGCAGATGACCGCGGACTCGCGACTCGCCAGACGCGAGCGCGATGGCGACACTCGAATCGATTCAACGGGCAGTTTCAGAACTAGGGCACGAAGCGTGCTCTCTTAGTGGTCAGGCGGGCTACGGCTCGCGACGGCGGAGCCCTTCGGACGGCGAGGTCGTGGTCTGTGCCAGGGTGTGCCGCGAGTCGTGCGACGGCGCCTCCAAGTGGTGGTAATTGTTCTGGTAAGATTGTCGTCGGACTAGCCGGGCGCGGTACACGGCTTGCTTAACGGAGAGCCGCCGGTGCAGCTCGCGGCGTCGGTGGAGGAACAATGCGCAGACTCGAAACAGGCTTCAGCGTTGTGTGGTTGGTTGCTGCGGCGGCCGCAAGCGCCTGCGGCGGCAGCACGACGCAGTTGAAGGATCAAAACGAACACGCGGCTGCTGGTGAAGCCGGTGCGTCCGCCGATCCGCGCGACATGTCCGCGGGCGGCGAGACCGCTGCGGGCGCTGCGGGTGATGCAGGCGCTTCAGGGAATGGAGGCGCCGCCGGAACTCCGGACAACGCGTGCCAGCCGCGGCAGGACTTGCCGCCGGGTGTCGCGACCGCTCTGCTTTTGCAACCAGGTAGCGGGGCCTGCGCCGGCACCACGTTAGCTGACGCGGTCGCTCAAGTGCGCGCACTGCGTCCCGATCTGTCGGACGTGACGGAGCTCTACAAGTCGAACCCAGCCGTGGTTGGGGATGGCAGTTACATCTACGCCTTTGCCGAAGCGGGCGGAGGCTTCGCCCTGGCGTTCAAGCGCGGCGGTGGTGATTGCCCAGCGGGTTGCACGGTCAACGACTATTGGTATTTCGAGACGGACGCGGCCTGTCAGATTCAAGCGGTTGGAGAGACACATAGCGAGGAGCTGTGTACACCCGCCGACCAGCAGCCCCGCTGGGGCGTTCCAGCAACCATCGCCCCGCGCTACATTTGCGGTGCTGATCTGTCGCCCGTGCAACTCAGTGGAAGCTACGACCTCGTGACTTGCGGAACCGCCAGTGCATGTTCGTTGGGAGGCGACAAGGTGGCGCCTCCTCGGACACTGTCGAGCATGCTCTCGCTCAGGATCCAACAAGACCCTTCCGACCTAAGCGAAGGGACCGTGACGCTCAACGGGACAGGGGAGCCGCTGCTGGATGCACAGCCGTTTCCGGCCACGTTCGACCGGCAAAGCTTCACCGTGCACGCGGAGTACTCGAATCTACCCGCCGTTTGTCCCGAGAGTTGGCAGCTCGACTTCCGCTACGACTTCGAGGGCTTTGGAGCCAGGACGCTCACGTTCGTTCAAACGCAGACCCCCGATTGCGCCAAAGCGCCGGGTGCCAATTGCAAAGGAGGCGTGTCGGCAACCCTCGGGGACGCTCACGTCGCGCACGACTGACGGTCAGGCGATTTCGTGGCTGCTCTCAGCGGTCGTTTCGATGACGTTGTCGTCCTCGTCCGCTGCGAGGCGACGAGCTTGGACGGCTGGCTGCAGTTCTTGTGTCGCAAGAGGAACGGGACCGGTGGGCACCCGGTGCGCGCTACTGTGCACGGCAATGCGCGTTCCGGGCCGATTGGCACCTCCGGCACCGAGAACGAACCGGCGGATGCCTCGACGGGCGACGAGCTGCTGGCGAACGAGCAGGGTGAACTGAACGTCGTTTTGCCGTGGTCGGGCACGGAGCAACGTGAGGTCGAGATCGAGTGGAGTGACACGAGTTACTCGCTGCACCTGAACGGCCCGAAAGCCACGCTGGAGTGGTCGGCCTCGGGTGTCCCTCTGCGCCGCGCGTGTCAGAGGCTGCAGGACGAGGGCAAAGCGGTGCTCAGTGCGGCGCAAAAGGCCGAGGGGGAGGCGCGGCTGACTACCACAGAAGCCGCGAAGCTGCGCCGTTTTGGCGTGTGTCAGCAGGCCGGTTTCGGCTCCTGGGCGATCGCCTTGAAGGCCGCGGCGGGCAAGGGCGAGGGCGCAACGCGCGCGCAGCATTTGGAGCTGGATGTCGTGCGCATCGACCGCGAGGGTGCGCGTCTGTCGACGAGCTTCGGCAGCTTCGACGTGGCACCGGGCGGGTTCGAGCTCGCGCCACTTCAAGCCTACGACTACGACGATGACGGGCGCGACGAGTTGATCGCTCCATACGAAATTAGAGCGAGCGCAGGCGCGGCGCCCAGCTACGCCGCACCGATTTGGTCTTTCTCCGATAGCGCCATTACCGCGTACGCCAAGGCCCCGAGTGTCGGTGGCGGGATTGCTATCGAACAGCTCGATTTCGACATGCGCCCTGACCTCAGCACGTATGGCCCATTCGTCGCGTACTTGGGTGCGGACTGCGGGCTCAAGACCTGTCCGCCGCGCGTCACGGGTCCCAAGTTGTTTTGGCACGCCACGCCCGATGGCGCGTTCACGGATGACGACGAAGCCGCGCGCAGCGCGCTCAAGCGCGCGTCGTGCCAAAGCAAGCCGGCCAACGTCGTGGTCGAGGTCGGCGGCGGCGTGAACGTGGCGCAAACGGCGAAGAACCTGGTGTGCGCGAGAGCCTGGGGCGTCACTGCCGAGACCATTGGCGCCGAGCTCGTTGCCAAACACGCGGGGCTGTGCGGCGAAGCCGCTGCCTGCCCGTTACAAAGCCGCTTCGAGGCGTGGCTCAAGCTGCCGCTGCCCTTCCAGCTCACGCCCAAGAAGTGAGCGTCTCCTCGATTCGCGCTTGCACGTCACCTAGGCGGCGCGACGCGGATTCTGACCACGGCAGGTTCGCGAGCAAACCCGCGAGATTCACGAAATCCAACAGACATGCCCACTTTTCGAAGTCTGCGCACAGCGCGCCGCCGGCGTTGACGTAGCTGTGCGCGAAGGCCGCAACGAACTCGCCAGGCGGACGCCAGCGCAGCAGTTGGCCGATGTCCGAGAGGTGCGAGCCCGCGTAGGCGAACTCCCAATCCAACACGAGCAACTGCTGCTCGGGTGTCCAATGCAGGTTGGATATCTTGAAATCGGCGTGCAGCAGCACGGGTGGCCCAACGACTTCGCGCAGTGCGGCCGCGTTGTCCGTGAGCGCTCGTAACATGCGTTCGGCGAGTGCCACATCCAGGCCCGTGGGAATTCGCTCGAGATTGCTGCTCGCGTATTCCGTGAGGGCGCTGACTAGATCTTCGAACGGGCCCGTGACTGCCAGCTCCGGTCCGAGTAAGCCGGCTCGCGCGAATGACCGGCCGTGGATTTCGGCGAGTGCGGTGCCGACTGCAGCGCCGTGTTCCGCGCTGCCCAGTAGCGGACCGTGCGTGACGTGCTCCAACAACAGAAAATCCTCGCCGGACGAGAGTAGTTTCGGGACGCGAAACGACGACCACGGTTGGCGAAGTAGCGCGGCTTCCAAGTGCAGCGCGTTGACCTCGCGTCGGTAGATGCGCAGCGAGCGCCCGTCGACCAGCACGTTCAGGTTGCTCAGCCCGCCTTCGAGCAGCGTGAACTCCCCTTCGAACGCGCCAATGCGCTGCTCGATATCCAGGGCCGTTACGACGCGCGCGGCGGCTGGCGGTTCCCACTTCGCCTCGGGATTGGGTAGCGGCGCGTGAACCACGCACCAGCAATACTCCTAAGTGCAAGGGCTAGCGACCCGAGATCCGTAGTTGAAAGGCTAGACGCGCCGATAAAGCCTGTCCGCGGGTGCATCCTGTGTCGGAATTCCACAGCTGCGCGCCGCCATCTGGCTGGTAGACTGAACAGTGCGAGGGTCGACATGAACGGCGATACTCCGGTCCTGATCGTTGACGATGACGAAGCCGTGCGGCGGGTTTTCCGACGCGTGCTCGAGAACGCGGGTTGGCCCGTGCTGGACGCCGCGAATGGCCAAGCCGGGCTCGCTTTGTGCCGCGAGCGTCAGCCCGGCCTGGTGTTGCTTGATTTGCGCATGCCGGAGATGGACGGGCTCGATGTGCTGACGGCGCTGGTCGCCGAACATCCCGAGACGCCAGTGGTGATGGTCACGGGGCAAGGCACGATGACTGACGCCGTCGAAGCGTTGCGCCGTGGCGCGTGGGACTTCGTTGCAAAGCCGTTGCCTGACAACGAAATATTGGTGCACGCCGTGCGGCGCGGCATGGAGCGCTCGGCATTGCTGCGCCAAAATCGGGAATACGGGGAAAGTCTGCGCGCCACCAACCAGCGCCTCTCCGCCGCTTTGCACGAGCTGCGCAGTGATGAACAGGGTGCCCGACAACTTCAGTTTCAGCTGCTCCCGGAGGACGCCTTGCGCGTGGGTCCGCTCACGTTCGAACGCCGCTTGTTCCCGTCGCAGTTGCTGAGCGGTGACTTCCTGGACTACTTCCCGTTGAACGAGCGGTACGCGGGGCTGTACTTGGCGGATGTCGCGGGGCATGGCGCGGCTTCAGCTTTCGTGACCGCGATCCTCACGACGTTGGTGGGCAAATATCGGCAGGCATTGCCGCTGCGCGGCGATGAAACCATCCTGCACCCTCAACAACTGCTGACTGGTTTGGATGCGGATTTGAAGGCGCTTTCCTTGCCGAAACACGTCACGATGTTCTACGCCGTGATCGACCTGCAGCTCGGCCTCGTCGTCTACGGCAATGCGGGGGCATTCCCGTTTCCGTTCTTGTCGCACGGCGCGGAGACCATTCAGTTGGAGGCTCCGGGGCGACCCTTGAATTTGCCGGGGAGGGCAGGGTTTGGCGCGGGTGAAGCGCGTTTGAGTCCGGGGAGTCGGTTGCTGCTCGTTTCCGATGGGGTGCTCGAATTGGCGCCCAAGCACCCGCATCGACAACGCCGTGAGCAGCTCGGTCAACTGCTCACTCACGCGCAAAACCTGGACGACATCAGCGTGCCACTCGGCTTGGGCGACCAGGCTTCACTCCGCGATGACGTCGCGTTGCTGCTCTTGCACTGGGAGAAACGCTGATGACCGTAGGACACGTGACGCACGCTGCACAACAAGGCGTGCATGTATTCCGCTACTTCGGCGCCGTGAACTTCACGCTCGCTCCGGGCTTGCAACGCTTCTTACAACACCTGATTCTCGACGGCGGAGTTTCGGCATTGGTGTTCGATCTCACCGCGGCAGAATCGCTGGACAGCACGAACCTTGGGCTGATGGCGCGCGTCAACGAGCAGGTCCGTGACGCGGGCGCCGCGACCAGCGTCATCATCTCCAGCAATGAAGACATCGACGCCGTGCTGCGCAGTATGGGGTTTGATCAAACCTTCGACGTCTTTCCGTCGAGCAATGTGCTGCCCGAAGCGGGAGCAGAGCCGGTCGCTTCGGATGCGCCCCCCACGGCGGTCGAGCTGCAGCGCATCATGTTGGACGCGCACCGCGCGCTGATGCGCATGAGTGAGGCGGGCCGCCTAGAATTCGAGCAAGTGGTGGCATGCCTGGAGCGAGACACGACCAATCAGGCGTGACTCGAAGCGGCGCGGCCTTCCTCAACGCGACCGACCGCGGGCTGCGTCACGCGCGGCGCGCGCCTGGCACTGGGACGAAGGCGAGGAGTGCGCCCACGATGGCCAAGGCTGCGACGTAATGCGCGGGCGCCAGTTTGTCGCTCTTGACCCACAACGCGAGCGCTACCGGCGTCAAACCGCCGAAGATCGCGTAGGCGACGTTGTACGAGAAAGATAGGCCGGAGAAGCGGATTTTGGCGGGAAAAGCACGCACGAGCAGGAACGGAATCACGCCGATGCTGCCCACGAAGAACCCGGTGACCGCATAACCGAAGAACAGCGCGGAGCCTTGCAGCGGCAGTGAGTGATAGAAATACCAACTCGACAGAAGCAGCGCGAGGCTGCCTACGGAGAGCGCGAGCTTGCTGCCGACGCGATCCGCGAGCCAACCGAACACCACGCAGCCGCCCGTCAGACACACGATGGCAACGCTGTTCGCCTGTAACGAGACACGCGGCAGCACCTTGAATGCGTTCTGCAGGTACACCGGCGTGAACAAGATCACGACCACGATGGCGGCCGAGAGCACCCACGTCAGTGCCATCGCCAGTAGTACGGACGGGAAATGAGCGCGCAAGATGGTCTTGAGCGGCAGCTCGTCACTCAATGCGCGGCTCTCGTGCATCTGCTTGAATACTGGTGTTTCTTCGAGAAAACGCCGCAAATACACGGCAAATAGGCCGAAGCAGCCGCCGAGCAAGAACGGGATGCGCCAGCCGAATTGTGCGACCTCGACCGGGGAAAACGCGGTGTTGATGCCCGTTGCCACCAGCGATCCGAGCAGGATGCCCGCCGTGAGGCCCGCGGTGAGCGTGCCGACGGCGAATCCCGTGTGCCGCTCGGGAACGTGCTCGGATACGAACACCCAAGCGCCGGGAACCTCACCACCGATGGCCGCGCCCTGCAGGATGCGCAGGAGCAGCAGCAAGACCGGCGCTGCGGCGCCAACGCTCGCGTAGGTGGGCAAGAACCCCATCCCGAGCGTGGGCACGGCCATCAGCAAGATGCTGAGCGTGAACATCTTCTTACGCCCGAGCAGATCCCCATAGTGCGCAATCACGGTGCCGCCCACCGGTCGCGCCAAGTACCCGGCCGCGAAAATGCCGAATGTTTGCAGTTGCCGGAGCCAATCCGACATGTGCGGCGGAAAAAAGACGCCGCTCAACGCCTTCGTGAAGAACACGAACACCACGAAGTCGTAAAACTCCAGCGCGCCTCCCAAGGCCGCCAAAGCCAACGTGCGATAGTCGCTCCTAGTCAGTGAACGCGAGTCAGATTGGGTCGTGCTGGGCATGCGAACGGCCGAGGAGTCGCCGCTTTCCCCGCCGAATGCAAGCCCGCAAGCTAGTCGCCGGGCGTCTGCATCGGGCCGTCGGCTTCCGACTCAGAGCCGGTGCCACCGCTCGCGCCGGAGGCGGCCGCAGACGGCGCATTGGTCTGACCCGGTGGGTGCTCGAGACCAGGAGTACCAATCGTGCCAGAGGTGACGCCGATGTCTTCATCCAACGCGGCGTCGGCGTCCGCTTGGTCTGCACTTGCCTGATCTGCGGCCCAGCCGCTGGCAGCGCCCATCGCAGCGCCGATCACCGCGCCAGCGATCGCGCCGACGGGACCGCCTAACAACGCGCCCGTACTCGCGCCACCCACTACGCCCAGCGCACCAGCGGCGGCTTCCACCGCATGGCTCGAATGCTGGGCCGGCACGACGGCCTCAGCGGTTTTCGGAGTTGTAGTTTTCATGTTCAGGCTGATGCATCACGCAGGCCAACGGGAGACACCGCGTTTTCTCGACAAATCGCTGCCTCGAGGCGGTTGGAGCCGTGACAACCTGCCCCGCTCTGCCCCATAGCCCGCCGCTCCGCCCCGCAGCCCGCGCTCCGCCTCGCCCCGTAGCCTCCCGCACAGCGCGGTGCTGTGGGGACCCCAACAAAAGGCAACTGGTGGCGCGCCGCGACCGACCTCCCTCGCAGGGCGTCAGTCCTTGTTTGTGCACAAACAAGGACTGAACGAAAAAAGCGGGAGGCGTGGAGGGTGCGACGGTGGCATCGGGCGAGATGAGGAGTGCGTTGGCGTTGCGGCGCGCCGAGTGGCTGCGTGCGATGCGCTGGCGAAGGGCCGTGCGAGCGACGCTGAGGCGCGTCGGGCTGACGTTCACGCAGTGGCAGGTGCTCGATGCGTTAGCGACGCTGATTCGCGCGACCGAGGACGCGGTCAGTCACAGTGATGTGGCCGTGCACCTAGAGCTGGATCGCGCGACCGTTGGTGGGGTGATGGCTGTGCTCGAGAGACGGGGCCTCGTGTCGCACGGGGACGCTTACATGAGCAATGCTTGGCGCGTGATTCTCACCCAGCGGGGGCGTGCGCTGCTTGAGACGCAGCGCGCGGCGCTCGAGGTCGAGTCAGTTCGGGTCGACTAGGTAGCGGCTGACTTCGTGCTGGACTAGCCAACGCTTGCGTTCGATGCCCCCGCCATAGCCCGTGAGCGACGAATTGGCGCCGATCACGCGGTGGCAGGGGACGACAATTGCGATCGGATTGGCGCCATTGGCGAGGCCGACGGCGCGCACCGCGGCGGGCCGCCCGATTTTCGTCGCGAGCGCGCCGTAGCTCAGCGTGCGGCCCGTCGGAATACGGCGCAGCGCGCCCCACACTTCACGTTGAAAGTTCGTCCCTGTGGTCGTGGTGCGCAGTCCACCAATGGCCTCGAGGTCGCCCGCGAAGTACGCCTCCAGCGCTTGGCGCGCCGCGGATTTGCGCGTCACTTCACGCAGCACGATCGCCGCTTTGCGGTAGTGGCGCGTGAGCAAGCGTTGCATGCGCTCTTCGTGATCTTCCCACTCGATGAAGCGCAGGCGTTCCTGCTCGTCGTTGACGACCAGCATGCGCCCGGTTGGGGTGGGGAAGCGCTCGAGCTGAAATGTTTCGGTTGGCATGGCTTACCTCGTGAGAGGCGGAGCGTTGGCTAGCGGCTAGCGCCCGGCTGGCGGAATTCGGACATCCAGCGCCGGCCGGGTGCCGTCAACGAAGATGTCCGAAAACCGCTAGAGTGAGGGAACCCGGCGTGGCACGCACAGTCATGGATCTCGACCACGATGCTTGTTTCCGCGTGATCGCGCAACGCGACGCTCGCTTCGACGGCCGTTTCTTCACGGCCGTGAAAACGACGGGCATCTACTGTCGCCCGGTGTGCCCTGCGCGCACGCCGCGCTCCAAGAACGTTATCTTTTATCCCACGGCGGCTGCTGCGCAGGAGGCCGGCTTCCGCCCGTGCCTGCGCTGTCGCCCGGAAACCGCGCCGGACATGGGCGCGTGGCGCGGGACCTCCAACACCGTCGCGCGTGCCCTCTCGTTGATTGAGCTGGGCGCGTTGGATGAAGGCAACGTCGAAGCGCTCGCTGAGCGCTTGGGTTTGGGTGAACGCCAGCTGCGTCGCTTGTTTCGCGAGCACCTCGGTGCGTCGCCCATCGGCGTGGCGCAAACGCGGCGCGTGCTCCTCGCGAAGCAGCTGATTCACGAAACACGCTTGCCCCTGACTGAGATTGCGTTCGCTTCCGGCTTCGGCAGCGTGCGTCGCTTCAATGAAACCTTCAGTGACTTGTTCGGGCGCGCGCCCGGTGAATTGCGGCGCTTGGGCGGCGCCGACGTTGGCGGTGGCGCCGGCGCCGGAAAAGAGGGCGAATTTAGCCTCTTGCTGCGCTATCAGCCCCCCTACGAATGGCCCGCAATGCTCGCCTTCCTCAGCGCTCGCGCGATCGCGGGAGTCGAACACGTGAAAAGCGGCGTTTACTCGCGCACGATCTGCTTGGATGGCGTGCCTGGCTCGCTCTCCATTGGTCCTGCCGATGGCAACGCGTTGCGTGCCCAAATTCGCATCGCAAAACTCGCGACGCTGCCCTTCATCATCGCGCGCTTGCGGCGCGTGTTCGACTTGGCGGCTGACCCGCTCGCTATCTCCGCGCACCTCGCCGAAGATCCCGTGCTCGCACCGCTCGTGAAGAGGCGCCCCGGCCTGCGCGTCCCCGGCGCGTGGGACGGCTTCGAACTCGCGATGCGCGCCGTGCTCGGCCAACAGATCACGGTCACTGCCGCCGTTGCGCTCGCAACGCGCCTCGTCGAAGGTTACGGTCAACCGCTTGCAGCGCCGGAACCCGGCCTCACGCATCTGTTCCCCACACCCCAAGCGCTCGCCGAGGCGGACTTGAGCTCGCTCGGCATGCCCAAGAGCCGCGCAGCAACGCTCTCCGCCGTCGCCTCCGCCGTCCTCAAAAATCCCGAATTTCTCGGCGCCAATTGCGATTTGGATGAAGCCGTGCGTCGCCTGCGCGCGATCCCCGGCGTGGGCGAGTGGACCGCGCAATACATCGCGCTCCGCCAATTGCGTGAGTCCGACGCATTCCCCGCAACGGACATCGGCGTGCTGCGCGCACTTGCCGACGCGAATGGGCGCCGCCCCACCCCGAAGGAAGTGCTGCGCCGCGCGGAGCGCTGGCGACCGTGGCGCGCCTACGCGGCCCAACATTTGTGGGCGGCGTAGCGGGGGCCTGCGCGTCTCGGCTTGATGCGCCCGGTCTCACGCTGAGCGTGAGTGTTCGATCTTGGCGGCTAGAAAATTGCTTTGGGGAGCGAACCCGCGGCGGACCTAAAACACTGGCACGGTAGTGATCGCGGTCCTGCGAAATTGCTGCGCAAACTGGGTGCAATGGACCTTCACGGGACCTAACTGATTGGTGCATGCTCACGCATTGGCGAGACCTAGGAGATGTCGATGAGCGAGAACCGGTCGCGGCTGTGGGTGGTACTGACGCTGGCGGTCACGTCTACGGCGGTTGGGTGCGTCGATGGCAGTCTGCAGGCAGGGCAGAATGCGCCAGCGACGAACATGACCAGCGTAGCGGGCGGGGGCATTCTTGCTGGGAGCGCTGGCGGCAACGGCGTGAGCGGCGCGGGCAACGTCGCGGACGGCTCGTGCAAGGACGTGCTGACGGACCCCGCCCACTGCGGCAGTTGCAGCACCGCTTGCACCGCCGGTCAGGCCTGCGTGCAGGGTGTCTGCATGGCCGCGGCTGCTTCGTGTATTGCACCCCAAACTCTCTGCAACGGCGCGTGTGTGGATCTCACGGCGCCCGCGAACTGCGGGAAGTGCGGCAATGCGTGCGCGACCGGCCAGAGCTGCACCGCGGGCGTGTGCGCGTGCCCTGCGGGCCAAACCGCGTGCAACGGCATTTGCCTCGACACGCAAAGCAGCAACGACAACTGCGGCGCGTGCAATCAAGCCTGCGCCACCGGCGCGGTGTGCACCGCTGGGGCGTGCGGTTGTCCGACAGGTCAAACCACGTGCAGCGGCGTGTGCGCGGACACCTCGCAGAGCGACGCGAATTGCGGCGCATGCGGCCAAGCGTGCGCCATGGGCGCCTCGTGCAGCGCGGGCAAATGCGTCACTGGCGCAGGCGCGGACGGCTGCAGCGGCCCGGCCTTGGGCGTCACCTTGCAATCCGTTGCCGTGTATCAAACCGTGAAGATCGCCGTGATGAACGCGGGCGCGGAAGTGGGCACGGATAAGCGCGCAACGGACGTGATCACCGGTCGCCAAACGCTCTTCCGCTTGTCCGTGACGGTGGACGGCGGCTTTGCCGCGCGCCAGCTCTCGGGGCGCGTGACGGTGAACAACGGCGCGAGCGTGGCTCAATATTTCGCGAAGCTGATGGTCAGTAAGTCGTCCGTAGATACGGACTCAACGACCACGTTCCAAGTTTATGTGCCGCCAGAACAAATCACGGCGGACACGCGCTATACGGCAGAGCTCGTGGAATGCGGCACCGGCTCGGGCACTGCGGGCCAAGCGCGCTTCCCCGCCACCGCGGACATTCCGCTCGGCGCGCGCCACACGGGCGGCGTGAAAGTGAAAATCATCCCGCTCTTGTCCAACGGCAAACTGCCGGACACCTCAGACGCCGCGCTCGAAATTTACAAGCAGCAACTCATTGCCATGTATCCGATCGACTCGGTCGACTTCTCAATCGGTACACAACTCAGCATTGCGTACCCGGTGGATTGGAGCGGCGCGCTGGATCAAGTGCGCGCCAAGCGCAAAACCGAGGCGCCCCCCGCGGACGTGTACTACTTCGGCCTGCTCAAACCGGTCGACACCTTCACCACCTTCTGCGGCAACGGCTGCACCACCGGCATCGGCTACGTTGCCGACGCGAACTCCGGCATGTACCGCGCCGCGATGGGCGTCGGCTTCTCAGACCGCTTTTCCGCGCAAACGATGGCCCACGAGCTGGGCCATAACCACGGCCGGAACCACGCGCCCTGCGTCCCGAGCGGCGGCACAATTAGCGGCGTAGACCCGATGTACCCGTTCCCGGACGGAAGCACCGGCGTCATTGGTTACGACTCGCGCACCAAGGTGCTGCTGAGTGCCAAGGGCACTGACTTGATGGGCTACTGCAGCAACGTGTGGCTCAGCGAGTACACGTACGGAGGCATCACCGACCGCGTTGCCATCGTGAACGGCAACCAAGCTCAGAAGTTCAATCCCGCGGCCTTGCAGAAGTGGCGCGTGCTGATCGTGAGCAGCACTGGCGCGCATTGGGGCCTGCCCATCACGGAGCCGAGTTTGCCCGAGGGCAAAGCGGAGACCGCGACGATTCTCGACGCGGATGGCAACGAGATTGAGGATATCACCGTGTACCGGACGGAGATGTCCGATGGGTTTGGCGCGGTGATTTTGGTGCCGGAGGCGGAGAGTGGCTGGGGTGGGGTGAGGGTGACGGGGAGTGCGGTGGTTGGGTTTTAGAGCGCGGGAGGTCGGCTCTTGGAGCCGATCCGGTGGGCGTCCCGCCGCACTGCACGTCAGTTCGCGTTAGGGGCCGAGCAGCCAGCTGCTCCCGATTGTCATGTCGTGGCCGATCCGAGCAGCCAGCTGCTTCGGCGGCGCTGCACGCGCGCGGGGCGCGCGGCTCAGCCCGAGCTGCTTGCGCCGCCGCAGCCATTGTTCAGAATGTCGACCTTCCAGAGGCCGGGGGCCGTGCAGCGTGCGGTGAGAGGCGCGCACTCGCTGGGATACACGCAGTCGTAGGAGGTGACGTTCGTGGCCAGGTTGCAAGGCCAGCCGCTTCTTGGGAGTTGTTGCGGGCACGTCAGTGGCGCGTTGGGGACGTTGGTGCACTGAGGGGTGCTGAGCTGGCATGGGTTCGTGCAATATCGAACAACGGCGGAGCGAACGTCGCTGACGTGACCGACGTCGCGCTCACGCGAACCTTTCGCAACGAACGTCAGGGCGACGACCTATCACCAGTGATTGTAGCGAATTTCTCAAGGTTCTTGCGCAACCGAGCGCCGGCGCCGGCCGATGTTGCCGCGGGGACGGCCGCCGGCGCCAAAAAGAATGATTCGATCCATCGTTACAGCTAAGATGAGTCGGGTGGACGTTCGAGAAAGCCCGGTCTATTCGCTGCGCGAGGCCGCTGGGTACGTGCGTGTGCCGGCTTCGACCGTTTCGAGCTGGATGGCGCCACGTGGGATGATCACGCCGGCGTGTACGGCTCCGACCACGCTGTCTTTCTCGAATCTCGTGGAGCTGTTCGTCCTTTCCGTGCTCAGGAATGAGCATGAATTCTCGACGCAGAGTCTGCGGAAAGCGGTTGCCTATGTTCGGTCGGAGCTTGCCGTTGCGCGTCCCCTTGCACACGCCAAGTTTCGGACGGACGGCGTGCACCTGTTCGTTGACCACCTTGGCTCGCTGGTGAACGTGTCGAAGAACGGCCAGACCGCGCTTCGCGATCTCATGGGTCAGTACCTCGAACGGATCGAATACGAGCAAGAAGCGGCAACACGGTTCTATCCGTTCGTGCGCGCGTTCGGCCTCGCGCCCCAGCCGCGCTCGGTGGTGATCGACCCCGATTTTGGGTTCGGCAAGCCCGTGATTGCTGGTACCGGCATTCGTACGTCGGCTGTCGTTGACCGATACATGGCGGGCGAGTCGATGACGGCGCTCGCGGAGGACTACCGCCTCGATCCTTCGCTGGTGGAGGACGCAATCCGCGCTCAGATGCGTGAAGCCGCTTGACCCTTCACGTTCTTCGTCGACCGAGGACTTGGGGCGAAGATTGTACCCGCGGCGCTCAGGGCCGCCGGATTCAAGGTCGAAGCGCACGATGATCACTTCGCGCAGACCACCAAAGACGTTGAGTGGATCGAAGTCGTTGCGAAGTATGGCTGGGTGCTCCTTACGAAAGACAGCGCGATTCGGCGCAATGCGATCGAGCAACGGGCGTTGATCGACGGGAAGCTCGCGGCGTTCATGCTGGCAAGCGCGCAACTGCCGGGCGACGCCATGGCAGTGGCTTTCCAGAATGCCATGCCACGAATTCTGAAGGTACTCCGTCGCTACGAGCCGAAAGTGATCGCCTCCGTTACGCGGGACGGTGGCGTGTCCGTGCTCTTTGCCGATAGCGCGTGGCTGAAGCCCGCTCGCAAGGTGAAGTGACCGGCTTCCGACGACGAAATCCGCGTTGGAATTCAAACCTCGATTTCGCGTTTGCGCGAGGCACTTGGGACGCCCCGCGCCCCGCGCATTGTTTCGGCGCTGTGACGTCACACGCTGTGACCGCAATGCCGGCTACGAGGCGGTAACCGCGTCGTGCGCGCGCGTGCGGATTTTGCGGGAAATTGCCGGGGATTGTTGGCGTCTCGGAATGCGACGCCGAAGGCTTTGCCGGTGCGCGTGGTGGCGCGTGACCATCAACAAAATCTTCAAAGTTTAGTGACGAAATCCAAATCCGATGCGGCCGTCGGCTCGTACCACTGGGGCGAACTATGACTGACCCACTGGAACTCGTTGGCAAGCTGTTGGATGGCAAGTACCTGATGCAGGCATTTGTCAGTGAGGGCGGGTTTGCGACGGTGTACCGCGCCGAGCACATCATCTGGAAGAAGCCGGTCGCCATCAAGTTGTTCAGTGGTTTGGCGACCGCGCCGGAGGCGATGCGCGCGAGTTTGCACGAGGCCTTCATTCAGGAGGGCGCGTTCCTGAGCGAGCTGTGCACGGAAACGGCGAGTATTGTGCAGCCGCGCGACGTGGGCACGTACACGGCTGTTGGTGGCTCGTGGGTGCCGTACATGGTGCTGGAGTGGCTAGAGGGTCAGAACCTCGATCAGTTGCTCGAGCAGGAGCAGCGCGCCGGCGCCGGTCCGTGGTCGATGCCGCAGGTGATCGGTCTGCTCGCGCAGGTGGCCATGGCGCTGGATATTGCGCACGGTAAGGGCATCGCGCATCGCGACGTGAAGCCTTCCAATCTGTTCTTGGTTGCCGCGCAAACGCGCTCCGAAATTGGCACCGTGAAGGTGTTGGATTTCGGCGTGGCAAAGATGATGTCGGACGCGAGTTACAGCGCTTCACTCGCGCGCACGGGCGCGAACGTGACTGCGTTCACGCCGCAATACGCCGCTCCTGAGCAGTTCAATCGTGATTTCGGCGCGACCGGGCCGTGGACGGACGTGTACTCGCTCGCCGCCGTCGCCGTGGAATTGCTCACTGGCGCTGCGCCGAACTCCGATTGGGACGTGAGCCAACTCGGCCGCGCCGCGATGGACGAAGCCCACCGTCCCACACCACGCGCACGCGGCGCGACCGTGACGGACGCCGTCGAAGCCGTGTTCGTGCGCGCCCTCGCCGTGCAACCGCAATTGCGTTACGCGCGCGCCGGTCAATTTTGGCTTGAGCTCGAAGCGGCGAGCGGCCTGCCGATGTCGAACGCGGTGCGCGAGCGTGTTCAGCGCGGCAGCGTCACTCCTTTGAGTGGGCGCTCACTGGTTCCGAACAGCACCGCACCCGTTTCCGCCGTAGTTCCACTGCCGGCCGCGCCGAAAAGCGGGCAGAAGAAGCATCACGTCGCGATCGGACTCGGCGTGGCCGCCTCGGGCGCAGGGCTCGCGCTGCTACTGCTCGGCTCGCCCCGCGCAAGTAAGCCCGAGTCACACGCAGCCGTCGCGCGCCTCGCAGAAACCGTCCCGCCGAAACCGGTGATCCCCGAGTGCCCCGCGGACACCGCGCACATCCCCGCCGGCCAATTCTTCATGGGCTCGGAAGAGAAGAATGCGCCGGACATCGAGAAGCCCGCGCACAACGTCACGCTCGACTCCTTCTGCATGGATTTGCATGAAGTCACGGCCGGCCAATACAAAGCCTGTTCCGACGTAGGCAAGTGCAAGCGCGCGCCCCAAGCAGTTGAATGGCCGAAAATCAGCGACAGCGATCGCAAGCTGTACTCGCCACTGTGCACCATTGACGACCCGAGCAAGCTGAATCACCCCATCAACTGCGTGACCTGGGAAATGGCAGACAACTTCTGCCAAGCCAACGGCAAGCGCCTGCCCACGGAAGCTGAATGGGAGTTCGCCACGCGCGGCCCAGACGGCCGTATCTACCCGTGGGGTGATGAGCCGCCGACCCCCGAACACTTGAACGCGTGCGGCACCGAGTGCAGCGCGTGGGGCAAAAAGAACGCCGTTTCCCTGACCGCGCTGTACAACGGTGATGACGGCTTCGTGGCCACCGCGCCCGTCGGCAGCTTCCCCAAAGGCCGCTCGCGCTTCGGCCCGTATGATGTCGTGGGCAATGTCTGGGAGTGGACCTCGACCTGGCTCGGCCCGTACTCAGCCGAAAAATCCACGAACCCGCAGGGCCCGGCGAGCGGAGAACGCCGCGTGATTCGCGGCGGCGCGTTCAACGGCGGCTACGAAAGCTGGCTCCACCCGTCGTTCCGCTACGGCCAAGTGCCGGACGCGCAGAGCCACGGCATCGGCTTCCGGTGCGTCGCCGACTTGCCGAAGTCCGCGCCGTAGCTCCGACCTTTCTGGCGCAGCGCGAAGCCCCGTGCAACCCTCAGGTTCGCATGGTGCGGCTTCAGTGCTTGCAGGTCGCGTGGGCGTTGCCGCGTCTCGCGCGCGCGCTCATCGGGCTGTGTTTCTCGTTGGGCGCATGTTCCGCACTCGGCAACGACAAGAATATGGCGCGGGCAGCTGAACCTAGCGCGGGCCCGGCAGGCAGCGCTGGTAAGCCCTTGATCGACTTTTCGATTTGGCAACTGCAGTTGCCAACGGGTAGCGGCGCCAACCCCGACACTGTTTCGCCCCAGGACTTGCCGGCCTACTCGAGCGCGTATTTCAAGCGGGCGGATGACGGCGGGTACGTGCTCATGGATCCGAAGACGGGCATCACCACCAGCGGCTCGCAGCACCCGCGCACTGAATTGCGCGAGGGCAACGCCACTGGCGGCCTGGCCGCGTGGGCGAGCTCGGGCACGAACACCCTGACTGTCAGCGGCAAAGTGATGCTGATGAGCGGCGGAGCCCAGGGCTCCACCACGGTGGCGCAGGTGTTCGTGTCAGGCTCGAACACGCTGCTGGAGCTGCAGTACAACGGCAGCCAATTCAAAGCATTTTACGAAGAATCCAAGGGCAACCCAGAGCCCACGGTTACGCTCGGCGGTACCTACCCGCTGAACACGAAGTACACGTTCATCGTTGCTTACTCGGCCAATGTGCTGACCGTGAATATCAACGGCAAGGTGCTGTACACGAAGCTGCCGAGCTCCGCTGTCTCGGGCAAAAGGTTTTACTTCAAGGTAGGCAACTACGATCAAACGGCGGATCCGGGCACGCCGAGCACGACTCCCTACACGCAGCTCGAGGAGTACAAGATTGACGTCGTGCACAGCTGAGGTGCCTGCGTAAGGCGGCTGCGCTCATGGCGAGGCGGCCGACTTCGCCGATGTGAACGTGCGCGGCACTCACGAGACCCTCACCGCCGAGCGCTTTGGCGCTCCCGTTCCGCTCCTCTACTCGCTCGAGTGAAGCGCATTTCCGAACCGGTGTGTGGCGCATTTCCGCACGTCACGGCCGTCGCGGTTGGCTAGCGGGAGTCGCGGTAGTACCGTAGCGCGTTCGATCATGCGCCTCGCTATCGTTGCAGCTTCTTCCTACGAGCAGAACGGACAGGTCACGCCGATCCCGAATGCGGAGGTTGACGTGCAGTTGTTCGGCGAGCGCTTGGCAGAGGCGGACGCCGGCTTCGCGGTGCACGTGTTCCAGGCGCAACGCGGGCTCGCGGAGGGCATCGAGGAGCTGATTGCCGGTCTGGGTGAGCGCCCCGAGGCTTTGATTGTTTATTTTTGGGGGTACGCGCTGCTCTCCGAAGAGCGTGGGGCAACGTTACTGCTCGACGGCCCCAAGCTCTCTTCGTTCACGCTGGCGCGCCTGCGCAAGCTGCTCGCGGAATTGGCGGAGGTTTCGCTCGTCATCCTGGACACCACGCTCGCCGAGGGTTCTTTCGGTGAGCCGATTGACGCAGTACGCGCCATGGGTGGCGCGCTGAGCAGCGGTGATTCCAATGTCGCGAGCCTGATCGCCGCGCGTTTGCCGGGCCAGCGCGTCGCGCAAGGCCCGCCGCCATTCACCGGCCTCTTACAGATGATCTTGGACGAACAGACGGGCAGCGCGCACGCGCTCACGCCCGAAACACTGTTCCGCGCCATGCAGGCCGAAGAAGTGATGTTCGCCGATATCCCGGCGGCAGGTTGCTTCTTAGCCAAGCAAGACTTCATCGTGGTGTCCGGCGTCGCGCCGCTCAGCGTCGCGCCGGCGGCGGTGCTGGCCGCGTACGAAGACACGGATGAAGTGACGGCGGAGCACGCCATCAAGCGCGCCTTGCCGCCGCCGCCACCCCCACCGCTCGCGCGCCCGCCGATTCGCTCGGCCGTGATCTCGGTTGTCGACATCGATATCGAGTTGGTATCAGAGCCTGGGGCGGCGGCCCCGCCGGACCCGAGCGCACCGGATGCGAGCGCGGCCGATCTGGGAGGGGACCGTCCGAGCCGCAGCTCAGCTCCGCCCGCTTCCAGCGCAGCTCAGTATTGTCGGGATTTGTTGAAGGCGTTTGAGCGCGCCGGGGATCGCGACGGCGCGTACCGCGCGGCCGCCTGCTTGGAAGCGCTGGGCGAAGCGGACATCAACGAGTCCCTGCTCGCCACCACGCATCGCCCCGAAGGCCTGCAAGCCGTGCGTGGCGCGCTCTCGTACGCGGATTGGTACGAGCGCTTGTGTGCCGGTTGCGACGAGCCGCGCACCACGGCACTGCTGCGCACGCTCGGCCCTGCGCTGGGGCGCGTCGGTTTTCAGCACGCGCACCGCCTACGCCGCGAACTCGCACTGCCCGAAGACGCCCGCCAAGATCCGGAAAAGAGCACCACCACACTCGCCAAAGCCCTGCACTGGAGCGCGCGCCTGCTGTGCGTGTCCGCCGCGGAGCTGTACGTGCTCCCGGAAGTGCCCGGCACGCTCGGCTTTGCGCCGGGGCCGGAGCACCCGCGGCTGATGTGCGCGCGCTCGCTGGGCAGCGGCTTCAGCGTGCCGGAGCTGGTGTGCCTCTGGGCGCGCGAGCTCTCGTTCGCGCGCCTGGAGCAAGCCGCGCTCTGTTACTTCCCGGACGCCACGGAGCTGTCCCAGCTGCTGCTCGCCGCATGCGCGGTCGGCGGTGCCACGAACCTACGCGCCATCGGCAATGACGCGAAACGCCTGGCCAGCGGCCTAAAACGTGAAGTGCGCGGCGCAGCGCTCGAAGCCCTACGTGACGCGGCGCAAGCCTTCCCCGTGCGCGCAGCAGAAGCCCACGCCGACGCCTTCATTCGCTCGGCGGAGCTCGTCGCCCGTCGCGTCGCGCTCGTCGCCTGCGGCGATCTTGAGCTCACGCTCGCACTCGACCGCCGCTTCCCGCGCGCCGGCCTCACCACGCTCGAAGAACGCCGCTCGGATTTGATGCGCTTCACGATCAGCTCTGAATTTGGGCAGATCCGCAAAGCGCTCGGCGTTGCACTAACGTAGCCATGCGAGCGCCTCACACCTGCTCGGCCTGTCCGTGCCGTTTGACTGGGTAACTAACGCGGTGCTCGCCTCGGCCCAGCAATCGCCGGGCAGTGCATTCGGCGGCAAGAGCGTAGTGCCCTGCTCTTCGGGCCGTCCGCTGACGTTCGAAGACAAATCCGGCGGCGCGCTGTGGCTGCAATTCAACGTCGGCGTCGGGCTCAATCACCACTTAGCGTGGCCGCTCTCGGAATCGAACCAACGCTTGGCGGCGCGTGCACCTGCGCCTGACATGCTGAGGCGCTCCAAGCTGACGCTTGGCGGCGCGATCGCGCGGCGAGATCCTCGCTTGCCGTTCGTCCATTTCGCCTCCTGCATCGGGTTCAATAGACTTGTTGCTCGCGCGGGCCGCGATCGATCACCGGACCTTTGTCGCCTAATATTCCGCAATCTGGCCCGGATTTTTGGGGCCGATGTATGTCGAGCTAGGCTAACGCGGTGGTAACGGAGCAACTGGTGGGGCGGGTGAGTGCCGGCATCGCCGGACTCACTTGCGTGTTGTTGTACTTGGAGGCGCGTGGGGTGCGCGCGCCGCGCTTGCGCCGGCCGATTGCGGTCGCGCTGATGCTCGCTTCAGTCGCGACGTACTTTCACTTTTTCGAGCTCCCCACTCGCTCGTTTTATCACCGCTGGGAGATGTACCACTACTTCCTCGGTTCGAAGTACGCGGACGAGCTCGGGTTCGAGCGGCTGTACACGTGCAGCGCCGTTGCAGATGCGGAAGATGGCGAGCCTGCGCGCGTCGCAAAACGACGCATGCGCGACCTGCGCACGGACGCCATCGTCAGTGCGGCGCAGGCGTTGGCCGAACCCGAAGCGTGCAAACGGCACTTCTCGATCGCGCGCTGGCAAGCCTTCCGTGCCGACGCGCGCTTCTTCCGTCAACAAGCCGGCGCGAGCGGCTGGCAGGCCATGCAGGTCGACCACGGCTACAATCCGGCGCCGGCCTGGACGCTGGTGGGGCGTGCATTGTCCTCGCTGGCGCCGGCGAGCGAGCGCGTCATGCGGTTACTGGCGCTGATCGATCCGGTACTGATGGTGGCAGCTTTGGGGCTGTTGCTGTGGGCGTTCGGTGGGCGAGTGGCCTGGCTTGCGACCGTGTTTTGGGGCACGCAGGCGCCCTCTGCGTTCTCTTGGACTGGTGGCGCGTTCCTGCGCCAAGACTGGCTGTTCTTGGTCGTGCTGGCGGTCGCGCTGCTGCGCAAACGGTACTTCTTTGGAGCGGGAGTGGCGCTCGCGTGGGCGTCGTTGTTGCGCGTGTTTCCGGTATTGCTCTTTGCGGGGCCGGGCATCGTGATCGCGGCTGCTTTCTGGCGTTCGCGCGGCTGGCTCGCGGCGCATCGTTCGTTCGTGCTGGGCAGCGTGCTCAGTGCAGTGTTGTCGCTCGGCGCCACCTTGAGCGTGTTTGGCGCGCGCTATCACACCGAGTTCGCCGAGCACATCACGATGCACGCAGACACGCCGGTCGCGAACCACATGAGCTTGCGCTCCTTGCTGTCCATCGGTCAGGATTCGCTGATTCGCACCAACAGTGAGCAGCCCAACGCGGTGGACCCGACGGCGCGTTGGGCTAACGCGCGGCGCGCACACTTCGCGCGCTTCCGCTGGCTCTATTGGTGTTTGGCGGCGCTGCTGAGCGCGCTGTTCGCACTCACGCTCTGGCGCGTGCGCTCGCTTTGGATGGCGCTCAGCTTGTCCTTGCTGTTGATCCTGCTGCTGACCGATCCTTCTTCGTACTATTTTTCGGTCTGGATCATCGCGGCGCCGCTGGTGCTGGCGCGACCGGTGCTCACCTTGCCCCTGGCCGGCCTAGCCGCCGCGAGCCAACTGCTCGCCTTTCAAATCGGCATGATGGACGTGCGCTTTGCGGCTCTGACGGCCCTGTACCTAGCGTTCAGCGTGCTGATGGTGTGCGTGTTCGCGCGGCAGCGCTTCGGGTTGGCCGGGTTATTGCTAGAGTCTGGGGAGAAACCCGAGGCATAGGGGTTGGCACAGTGAGCAAGGAGCGGCTGTAGATGCACCAAGTGGGCAAACACTGGATTGAGTTCGGGGTACTGGCGCTGCTCGGCGTGCTCGCAACGCCATTGGCGTGTGGCGGCGTGGTGGAAAACGGATCACCGAGTGGCGGCATGTCCGCAACTGGCGGCGCAGGGATGGGCGTTGCCGGTCTCGGTTCGAGTCCCGGTCCCGTCGACGGCAGCGGCATCGCCTACTACCCCGATGGCAACGGCTACTACCCCGTCAGCAACGCTGGCAACGGGGGTAACCCCAACCCGTGCCAGGGCTGCCAAGACATCGGGGGCGCCGGTTGTCCGCAGTTTTGCCACTCTTCGCCCATTCGCACCGGGAATGTCATCGGCGTGGACGACGGCAGTGACATCGGCATCGGCGGCTGGCCTGGCTACGACGACGGCTCGCGCACCCCCTACGACGCCGCGGGGGCTGCAGGCGTTACGGGCTCGGGCGGCCACGGCGGCAGCGGCGGCCACTGACGGCGCGACATCCGTGTCGCGCCGCTGGCACAAGTTGGCACCTGGGCTGGGCGCTCGCGACCCCGCATCGCACCTCACTACGCCACACTGTTCCCGGCCCGGTGCGCCCGTCCTGCGCCGCCGAAGGCTGGGCCGCGCTGTGCACCCCGCGTGACCATCAATAATTCTAAAAATCGAGTTGGAATTCAAACCTCGATTTTTGATTTTTAGAGCACGATCGACCGGGGTTACGCGGTCGCGCGCGTCGGATTCCGGCGTGCGGCGTCAGTCGCGAACTGCTCGAGCATGCGCTCGGTGGTCGCGAAATCCACACACGCATCGGTGATGCTTTGGCCGTAGGTGAGGTCGGCCTTGTTGTCGGTCAGCTCCTGCTTGCCAGAGGCGATGTTGCTCTCGATCATCACGCCCAGTAGGTGATCCGAGCCTGCGCGCAGTTGCGAACCGATCTCGGCCAGCACCTCCGGCTGCTTCAGATGATTCTTGCCACTGTTGTCGTGGCTGCAGTCGACCAGCATGCGCGCGTTGGTCTTGGCCTTGCTCAATGCAGCGGCGGCGGCACTCACCTGCGCGGGTGAGTAATTGGGCCCGGAGTTCCCGCCGCGCAATACCAAGTGGGTGTGCGGGTTGCCGCGCGTGCGCACCACGCCGACATGGCCACTCGGATCCACACCCAGGAAACTGTGTGCCCGCGAGGCCGCGATGATGGCGTTGATCGCGACGCCCAGCCCGCCGTCCGTCCCGTTCTTGAAGCCCACAGGCATAGACAACCCGGATGCCATTTCACGGTGCGTTTGGCTCTCCGTGGTGCGCGCGCCAATCGCGGTCCAAGATACCAAATCCGCGATGTATTGCGGGATAATCGGGTCCAGCATCTCGGTCGCGGCAGGCATGCCCAGCTCAGCCAAGTTCAAGAGCAAGCGCCGCGCACTGCGAATGCCGGCTGGGATGTCGTTGCTGCCGTCCAAGCGCGGGTCATTGATCAGCCCCTTCCAGCCCACGGTCGTGCGCGGCTTCTCGAAGTACACGCGCATCACTATCAGCAAGTCCTGCGCGTAACGCTGCTTCAACTGCAGCAACCGCCCGGCGTAGTCGAGCGCCGCGTCCGGATCGTGAATCGAGCACGGGCCCACGATCACCAACGGCCGGCGCTCTTCGCCATGCAACACCGCTTGGATCTCTTGCCGAGCGCAGAACACCACGCTGGCGGCGCGCTCCGATAACGGCAGCTCGCTCGTCACTTCATTGGGGCTCTTGAGCAATGTCGTATCCACGATTCGGAGGTCTTTGGTTTCGAGCATGGGGATTTCGGGGAGTGCGGGTTTCGTTAGCGGGCTGAAAATCGCCGTACAAAAGCGAAAAACCCCCGGGCGCCGCGGCGACCAGGGGTTATTTGCGTTCTCTGTTTACGTATCAGAAGAGAATGCAGGGCCCTGACGCCGCGTTTACCGCGTGCCAATAGCCAAACCAAAACTGAAAACGAACAGAGCGCATGTCGACTCTACCCAGCATACGGGAGGCACTCGTCTTGCGCAAGTATCGTCAGCTGGGTGGCAGTCTTGATCCATAGAAGAGGGAGCGCTCGCGCGCGGCCCCGGGAAGGGGTTGGGGTTGGGGTTGGGGTTGGGGTTGGGGAGCGGGAGGGGGCTCGGGAGGGCTGCGGGCAAGGCAAAGCCGGGGCCGCGCTCGCGCGCTCCCAGGGATCGGTCTCGACGAAGACCCGTATAG
>JBDTJC010000277.1:0-7194 GCA_039936055.1 Polyangiaceae bacterium
CTGGCCACGCACGCCTGTACGCAACCACCGCGATCCCGACCGGTCTGTATCGGTTCGGGGATGCGGCGCACAGCGGCGTGTTGTCGTTGAACTTTGGCATCGTTTCGCGCCTGACCTGGCTCAGTCAAGAGGGGCACGAGGGCTTCCTCGGCCTCGAAGCGGGGATTATGGCGATCGGCCTGACTAACGATAAGAGCGATACGGGCAATTCCTTGACCCAGGTCGGCTTGGTCGCGGGCATTGGCTTCAGCGTGCCGATTGCGAACCGCTCGACGCCCACGCAAGCGTCGATTAATCTGCATGCGTGGTTCGAGGAAGATATCTCGCACACTCCGGGTGACAGCCAGGCGAGCCGCACGTCGATCATCTTCGGTCCGAGTATTTCCATCGGAAACATCGGTACTAATCTGTAGCGCCGCCCGCCGCGTGGTCGCCACGTTGCAGCCTTGATTGGAGAAGGGGCTGGGATGGGGAACGGGAGCGGCTGATCGGTAGGGGGAGCGGGAGCGATCGGGGGATCGGAGGCGAGGCGATACAAATTCGCAGCGGCAAGTGGGTTTGGAGGGGCCACCAGGAAAAGGGCGCGCGGACCGAGCGGGTCGGTGGTGGACCGCCGAGCGACACCCATGTCGTGGCTGCGGCCACGCCTGCCCGGCACAGTTGGACGGGTGCACCCCTTCGGGTGTCACGAAGCGCGTCGGTTTGGGTAGCCGGGTTGAAGGGAGCGGCACGGCGAGCGGGTTCCACTGAGTGACGGATCGTGGCCGGAGCTGGGGTCTGACTCATGCGAGACGCGCACGCTCACAGCGAAGGCGGAGCCCTGGTTGGCGTCGTGCGGACCGTCACGGCTACCCTCAATTCCAGCGCGGCCAAGCCCCCGCACCCAAACCCAAATACCGGATTCTGTCCGAGACCGACCCCAGGCTGCGCGCGAGCGCGGCCCCGGCTCGGCCTTGTCCGACGCGCTTCGTGATACCCGAAGGGGTGAAGGCGCTGCCGAGCCCCCTCCCGCTCCCCAACCCCAACCCCTTCCCGGGGCCGCGCTCACCGGCTCCCGCTTCTCTGGATCAAGAGCGCGCCACGTTGCGCCGGCGGAGATAGCGCCGTATGTTTCCGGCATGATGTCTAGGGCGTGGTTGCTGGCGGTGCTGTCTACTGGCGTGGTCGCCGGCGCGTGCTCCGCCCAAGGTGGCCAATGCTTGGATGCAAACGGCTACCCGCTCAACCCTCAACCGGATCTGCCCGGCTGTCGCGTCAGCAACTCGGCCGGCGGCGGGATCGGCGCGGGCACCGCTGGCAGCGGTACCATGGGCAGCGCTGGCGCGACGATGTACGGCATGGGCGGCAGCGGCGATGGCTTCGGTGGCGCAAGCGCGGGTGGCCGCAGCGGGTCGGCGGGCAGCAGCGCCGCGAGTGGGGGTTCCCCCGGTATCGGTGAAGGCGGTATGGGTGGCGCCTTCCTTATCGAGGCCGGCGCCGGTGGCGGCCCTGGAGAAGCCGGTGAGGCCGGCGCCGCTGGCGCGCACCACTGACGCGCGAGCGCGCCTGGCGCTAAGCTGCGCCCATGGATGACACGCGGCGAGTCTTGACTGAGTTCTCGGTGCTGGCCGTCGTGGGCATGAGTCGCGACCCGAGCAAGGCCGCGCATTCCGTGCCCGCTGGGCTCAAAGCGGCTGGGTTTCGGATCGTGCCCGTGAACCCAGAGGCGATCGAAATCCTAGGGGAGCCCGCGTTCCCGACGCTAGCCGCGATTCCATTTCCGATTGAGATGGTGCTGGTTTTCAGGCCTTCGAGCTTTACGCCGGACATCGCGCGGCAAGCGGTCGCCATCGGAGCCAAAGCGCTCTGGTTGCAGCAAGGCATTTATTCGTCGGAGGCTCGACGCATCGCCAAAGAGGCCGGCCTGCAATACGTGGAGGATCGCTGCGCCGGCGTCGAGACGGCGCTGTACCGCATCACCAAGCGCCCGCTTTCGGGGTAGCGGCGGGGGCGGTCTGCTCGGCCCCGGCGTTGTCAGCGCCCGGTGTTCGCAGTAAACGAAGGGCATGTCGCGCGTCGTTCGTGGTCTCGTGTGTGCTGGGCTGCTCGCCGTTTCGAGCCGAGCGCATGCCGAGGCGCCGACACCCGTTACTCCCTCCCCGACGCCGGTCCGCGTATACATGCGCACCGAGAACGAACCGCTGACCTTCTCGGCTCGCGCGCAGAGCAGCACTGGCGCTCCGAATCTGTGCGTCGCGCCGTGTGACGCGCGGCTGCTTCCTGGCGACTACGAGCTGAAGCTGAACGGTGTGATCGTCAACGGGCCCGTATCTTTACAGCGACCGGGCACTTTGCATGGCGAGGTCCATTCGCACGCGGGCGCACGTGCCCGCGCTTGGCTCGGCCTGAACGTCGGCGGCATCTTGGGTGGAGTGTTCATTACGGTCGCCGCGTTAGGCGGGCCGAGTTGGGCGTACATCGCTGGCGGCGGCTCATTGGCGCTGGGCGGTTTGACCTTCGTCGTGGCTTACCGCGCCGACCGCGCGACGGTCAGCTTCACGCCGGGCGAACCGCTCGATGTGCGAGGCATGCCGCTGCCTCAAGGCGCGGGTGCCGCGCTCACGATGCCGGGTCGCGCGAGCTTTGGCTCGCAAGCGCGCGGTCTCGGCTTCCGACTCGAGTTCTGAACGCGGCCCTCAAACCAGCTCCGTCGCCGCGCAGATGCCGGCGCCGAGGCCTGCCCCTGAATCCCCCCGTGCCCGTGCCCGAAAGACGGACACCGCGGCCCAACATCGCTCCGCACTGGCGCACGCAAGCTGCCGCGAGGCGACCCACAAGAACCGAGAAAGATGAGAGAGGCACGGGCACGGGAATTCAGGGATACGCCCTAGGCCGATCGGTGCACGCTCCCCCTTTCGTGAACTACCCTCTGTCCGGGTCCGTGCATCCGCTGGTTTCCGCCGGTGGAGGGCTGCAGTTCTGGCGCTCGGCAACCGCTGCGTGATTGCCAAATTTTGCAGAAGTGGGCTGATTTCTCGCGTGTCGAGGACTCGAAAGCGATCCGCTGACACCATCTCCTACATCAGGTCTCTTGGGCTCCGAATAGGCAGTCGAAACTCGTGGGCGAGTTTGATAGGGTCGAGACACATCGTAAGGGTCGGTCTGGCGAAAGGTCTGGCTGGAAATGGCAAGTCGAGGAGTGCACTTCGCGATCACCAGTGATCAAGTTGCGGCGTTCTTGACTGCTGACGGCGATGACGCCGTCCTGGCTCTCCTCGGGGAGATCGAATCCACGTGGGACGAGGACAACCTCGCGGAGTCGGACAAGGCCTGGGATGCCATGCATCGCTGCCTCACCAACGGCACGCTGGAATACGGCGGCGGTGACTACCCGCTCAGCCACTGTGTGCTCGGGCCGCGCCAGCTGCTCGAGGAGGACGGCAACATCATCTGCCTCGTTCAAACGGATGAAGTGCCGGACGTAGCGAACGCACTTCGAGCCATCTCTGCAGAAGCCTTCCGCCAGCGCTACGCCGAGCTGCTGCCCAAAAATTACGCTCCAGAATACGGCCCCGAGGACCAAGAACAGACCTGGGCCAAGTTGCAGAAAGTCCGAGATTTATTCGAGAAAGCCGCGGCTCGCCGGCGCGCGGTCGTGTTCGCGGTCGATCAGTAATCCTGCGCGAATCGTCGCAAAAGCTCGGCCTCTAGTTCCGCGCCGGGGCGTGTGAGGTCTTCAAGGTGCCAGAGGCGGATGGCGCCGTCGTCGCCGCCGGAGCTGAGGAGTGACGGGCGGTTGGTGAAGCGAACTGCGCGGACGACGCCGGCGTGACCGGGGAGAGTGGCGAGCGCTCGACCGGTGTGCGTGTCCCAGAGGCGCACGCTCTTGTCTTCGCCACCGGAAGCGAGCAACGCCCCGTTCTGCGAGAAATCAACGCTCAGGACTTTGCCGGCATGGCCGGCGAGCGTGAACAGGCGCTTGCGCGACGGCAAGCTCCAAAGTTGTACCCTGCGGTCCGCGCTTGCGGTGGCGAGCATGCTGCCGTCCGGTGAGATGGCGCTGCCGAGCACCCAATCAGCGTCGGCTTGCCAGCCGCCTTGCGCTTGTCCGGTCTTCATGTCCCACACGCTGACAACGCCGGCTTGGTCACCGGACAAGAGCAAGTCGGATCGTGGCGCGACGCTCAGCGTTTGGATCGCGGCCAGGGTTCCGGTCTCGTGCAACAGGGCCGCGCTCGAAACCTCGAAAATGCGCAGTTTTCTGTCCAGTCCGGCTGCAGCGAGCGTGCGCCCATCCGAAGAGAACGCGAGCGCGCGCGTTTCATCCGGCAGGCCCTCGATGACTTGGGTGGGGATTTTTTGCGCGAGATCCCAGATGAAAATTTGACTGCCAGAACCGGCGAGCGCGAGCTGCTTGCGGTCCGGCGAAATCGCCAATGCTCGCACGCGATCCAAGGGTACGGGCAAGCGCGTCGCGCAGGTGCCGGTGCCGAGGTCCCAGACGCACGCGCCGTTTCGACCCAAACCAGCACTGAGCAGCTGGTCCAGCTTGGCGCCTAGGCCGAGCGCGAGCACGTTTCCGCGCTCGTTCAGCTCCGATGGCGCTCGCGCTGCGCTCGAAGACCAAACTCGCAATCCGGCGTCGCGACTGTACGAGGCGAGCTTGCCGCCGTCCGCCGAGATCGCCACTAGCTCGACTGCGTCGTCTTGCTGGCGAGACAGCGAGCCGTGTCCGGTGCGCAAATCGAGCACCCGGAAGGTTTTGTCTTTGCCACCCAGCGCCAGAAAACGGCGATCATCGGACCAAGCCAGTGTGGCAATCGCGTCACTATGCGTGATCGGCGCTTGCGGTTGGGTACCCGTGCCAGTGTCCCAAAAGCGCAACGTGCGGTCGGCGCCGCCGCTGGCCAAGAAGCGACCTTGCTCTGCAAGTGCCAGCGCGAGCACGGTTCCCGTATGGCCGCTGAGGCGGCGTACTTTGCGCCTGCCCGTGTCGTACACCGCCAATGCGCCGAGCTCACCGCCGAGCGCGAGGTGTGAGCCGTCCTTCGAAAATGCCAACGCGGATACGGCTTGCCCGAGTTCGAGCTGCTGTGCAGCCGGCATGGGCTGTCCGCCGAGTTGCCAGGCGCTCACCTGTCCGCGCGCAGTGCCGCACGCCAAAACCTGCCCGCCCGCGGCAACCGCCACCGCGGTCGGTTTCTGTCCGCAATTCTGAAAGCGCCACGGCTCGTTGCTGAGGTTCGCGGTGCGGACGCCGACCGTGCCGTCCGAGAGCGCCACCGCCACGGCCGACGCATCCGCTGCGAACGCCAGCGCGACGACTTCACTCGGCAGTGACGAACTCGAGGCAATGCTCTTGGTCTCGAGGTTCCACAGGGCTAGCTCACGGCCGCTGGCGCAGGCAAATATCCCCGCGCGAAACGAGAGGGCGCTGCGCGTGCAGCCCTTGGTTCCCGCAAGCGTGAAGGTCAAGGTGGGGCGCGACGCGCTACGCGCCGCGATCACGATGCCTCGTGCATCTGCGCGCTCTTCCTGGCCGAGCGCCCGAGCCGCGAGCAGTTCCGCGTTCACACTGTCGCCCTCGAGCAAGGCTTGCTGGGCGCGTTCGAGCAATACCTCACCCAGGCTGTGCCGCGCGGCCGCGGCGCTGCGGCGCGCTTCCAGTTCGTTCTCGTGCGCGTGTCGTTCGGCCACCAGTGCACGGTCCCTGGCCGCCACGACGCGGCGGTAAGACGTAAACCCCAAGACCAGGACGACCAGCAGCGCGACCGCGAATGCTGTCACCGCGGGTCGATGACGCGTCACGAAACGTCGCAGTAACTCGAGCGACGAGTACTCGTAGGCGGCGACGCGCATGCCGGCTTGATACGCCTGCACGTCGCGCGCAAGCTCGCGCGCCGACGGATAGCGCCGGGCGCGATTCGTGTGCAGCGCTCGCTGCACGATCGCTGCCAGTTCAGCGGGGATTTGTGGGTCGTGCTCGCGCAGCGGGGTGTACTGTCCCGCGTTCACTTTCGCGATGATCTGCAGCAATGACTTGCCGGAGAAGGGCGGCTGCCCCGACAAGAGCGTGTACAGTACGACGCCGAGCGCCCAAACGTCGGAGCGCTTGTCGACCTCAGCCGTGCGCCCGGATGCTTGCTCTGGGCTCATGTACAGCGGGGTTCCGCACACGCTGCCCTCCAAAGTCAGACCCAGGTCCGTGACCTCGAGCTTGAGCCCCGAGGTTTGTTTCGAGAGCGGCTCAGTGTCATCGGCGGACAGCTTGGCCATGCCCCAATCGAGCACCACGGTCTCGCCGAATTCGCCGATCATCACGTTGTCGGGTTTGATGTCTCGGTGAACGACACCCTTGCTGTGCGCGAACGCGATGGCCTGGCACAGCCCCGAGAAGTGATTCACGAGCGCGAGTCGCTCATCAAGCCCCTGACAGTCCGCAACTGCCTGGGCCAGGGTTCGCCCGGGCACGATGCGCATCGTGTAGTAGAGCGTGCCGTCCGCGCGGCGACCGAGCTCGTACACGGGCACGATGTTCGGGTGTTCGAGAGCGCCCGTCACCCGCGCTTCACGCAGGAAGCGTGCAACGGTTTGCAGCGCACGAGAACCACCCGCGTCCTCGTGCGCTGCTTCGAGTAGCTCCTTCACCGCGACTTGTCGCCGCAAATGCCGGTCCTCGGCGACGTAAACCCGGCCAATCGCGCCGCGTCCCAGCTCGCCGTTGGATTCCGCCGCGTAGCGTCCGGGCGACTCTTCAGTCACTCCCAAGCTGTAGGCGCGCAGGTACATGTGCGAAGTTGCCTCAGTGCTAGGGGCCAGAGCGGGGGAGCCAGAGACGCGAACATCCATGGTCTCGCCGTACTCGAACGCGGCCCGTAGTGAGTTGTGGTCACGCGCGGCAGCCGAAGGCCGATCACTCGGAGCCCGGGAAGGGCGCCAGCTCGGGTCCTCGGGCGAAGGCATGCGAAGGCCAAAACGGCCGGCGAGCCAAAGGATTAAGGCGGCCTCGTGGCGCTCCACTCTTGATCCATAGAAGAGGGAGCGCGCGAGCGCGGCCCCGGGAAGGGGTTGGGGTTGGGGTTGGGGTTGGGGTTGGGGTTGGGGTTGGGGTTGGGGTTGGGGAGCGGGAGGGGGCTCGGGAGGGCTGCGGGCAAGGCAAAGCCGGGGCCGCGCTCGCGCGCTCCCAGGGATCGGTCTCGACGAAGACCCGTATAG
>JBDTJC010000278.1:0-18022 GCA_039936055.1 Polyangiaceae bacterium
GAATGTCGCCGATCGGACTGAACTCAGCCTGGGACCCGGCGGGGCACCCTTTCGAGTTGGTGCCCGAGGTCGGGGCGCCGCTTCCCGAGTCGACGCAGATCGGATCGATCAGACGGCTCACGAGCACCGGCACTGCATCCTTCAGGATCTCCTGCTTGTCCGCCATCGACGCCGAGTTATCGATCATGAACAAGAGGTCGATCTTATCGACGCCTGTCTGGACAATCTGATCGACGAACACGTTGCTCGTGGTCGGCTTGGCCGGAACCACCGGGCGGTCGAGACAACCCGTAGCGAGGGCGCCTACGGCACTGGCGGCTACGAGGCTCAAGAGGCCTGCTCGGACGAGCCGCGCCGTGTAAGTCGGCTTGAACTCGGTCGTCGAACGCTTCAACATCATTGAAAGAACTCCTTGGATGGGCGCCGCCCCTGGCACTGGTTGGCCTGGAGGCGTGAGGGGAGCAGAGTAACCGTGGCCCGCGAGGACCCCTCGCACGCGGCGGCCGAAGGGTAGGTTTTTGCGCAGTGATTTGTCAATCCTGGCGAGCAGCCAGCGGAAACACCCGTAGCGCCGGAAATTTTCAGATGGGCTGCTCGCGTGGACATTCGCCATGATCGGGGCGTTGGCGGGAGGGACTGCACGAGCACAGGCAAAGCACGCCGCGTGCCGCATGCACGCGCCTGGTTTTCCGGCGGAATCCGCAGAGCGCTGCGCAACTCGGTTGGCAATTCCGGGGGCGCCGGCCAATCCAGTGGGCGACGCCCCGGCCCCCGAACGGCCCGTCACCTACACCCGCTTACCCCATCCCCCGCGCTCACCTTCCTCCTAGAAGAGAGGGGGAAGGCGGCAGGGTTCTATCAGGGCGCGGGTTCACCGTTCACGGGCTTTGCGCTCGCATCGAACCAGTCACGCAGCGCCCGCAAGTGCTTCTTCGTCACGCCGGGCACGGCCAAGATCGCATCATCAGCGGCGCTGTGCACGGCGGTCAGGGAGCCCAAGGTCTTGAGCAGAGCAGTGCGCGTCTTGGGGCCAATGCCGGGCACCTGATCGAGCTCGGATGCCAAGCGCCGCTTCTTGCCGACCTTCTTACGACCGCGATTGGAGAAGCGATGTGCTTCGTCGCGCGCCCGCGCCAAGAAGAACAACTCCGGGCTATTGGGACGAAGCGGGATGGGATTTTTTTGACCGGGCAGGTACACCCGGTCGACCATCTTCTCACCGAGTACGTTCTCTTTCTCTTTGGCCAAGCCGCAGATCGGCAAATCATGCAAGCCCAGGTCGTGCGCGGCGGCCAGCGCGACGCCGAGCTGCCCTCGCCCGCCGTCGACCACGAACAGATCCGGCAGCTGCCAATCCGTGGCGTCATTGCCGTTGCCAGTCTCGGCGTCGCTCTCCGGCGCTGCGTCGTTCTCGGGGACGGCGTCACCTTCGCGCGCGAGCGCTACTGACTCGGCCGCGCTCGCCGCGTCCCGCTCCGCGGCGTCTCGGCCGCGCCGAAAACGGCGACCCAGCACCTCGAACATCGCTTGGTAGTCGTCCCCTTGCCCGGCGCCACGCACCTTGTACGTGCGGTAACGCTTCTTGTCCGGCATCCCGTTGAACAGCGCCACGACCGCGCCCACCGTGTCTTGGCCGCCGAGGTGGGAGATATCGCAGCACTCGATGCGCCGCGGCAGCGTCGGCAAGCGCAGGCGTTCCTGCACCTTGAGCAAGCGCTCGTCCACGTCACTCGCCGCGCGGCGCTTCTCATCGAAGGCGTGGCGCGCGTTCTCGGTGGCCATGTCCAACAGCGCTTTGCGCGGGCCACGCGCGGGCGCGAGCAGCTCACACTTTTTGTGTCGGCCTTGCGCCAGCTCGGCGCGGCGCTCCGCCAGCCACTCGGCGACGCCGTCAGAGCCTTCGGGCAACACGGGCACGATGATCTCCTCGGGGATCAGCGCTTCCCCCAGGCCACCGTCCGCGTAGTGATCGCGCAGGAACGCCGCCACCACTTCATCGTCCGGAACCTCCACGCGGCGATGCGAGAAGCTCGCGACGTCAATCACCCGTCCGCCACGCACCAGCATCACGCTCAATTCGAGCAAGTCCCCCTCGCGATACAAGCCGAGCACGTCCTGGTCGCTATCCGTGACCGAAACCACGCGCTGGCCCTCGCGAATCGACTCGACCGCGCTGAGCTGATCCCGACACACCGCTGCCACCTCGAACTCGAGCTGCTCACTGGCCGCTCGCATGCGCGCCTTGAGCTCGCGCGTGAGTTCGTCGTGGCGGCCATCCAAGAACAACGCGACAGCTTGCACCTGGCCCGCGTACTCGGCTGGGTCCACGTCGTACACGCAGGGCGCGGGGCAGCGCTTGATCTGGTACTTCAAACACGGGCGCTTCCGGCTCTCGATCTCGCGGTCTGAGCACGTGCGCAGCTGGAAATGCTTCTCCACCAAGTGCAGCGTGCGCCGCGCGGCCGTCGCCGAGTGATACGGGCCGAAGTAGCGCGCTTCGTCCGGCTTCGGTTTGCGCACGAGCTCCAGGCGCGGCCAAGCATGCTCCGTCGAAAGCCGGAGGCTCAGGTACTCTTTGTCGTCGCGCAGCTTGATGTTGAAGCGCGGCTTCCACTCTTTGATTAAGTTATTCTCGAGGATCGCCGCTTCTTTTTCGCTTTGCGTGACGATCGTATCCAAATCCACCGCGAGCTTGCGCAAGAACGGAATGAAGGCGCGAACGTCCGAGCTGGACTCCTGAAAGTAGCTGCGCACGCGCGCGCGCAGGCTCTTCGCCTTGCCCACGTACAGCACCGCATTCTGCTTGTCGCGAAAGACATAACAGCCGGGGCTGACCGGCAGGCTTTCGAGTTTTTGGAGGAGGAGCTCGCTGGCCATGGGAACGAAGACCCAAACCTTTTAGCGCGCCCGCTCCGCAATGCTATAGCGCCAGCATGTTCGGTTGGATCCCCGGCGGTAAGAGCGGGCGCGTGATCGCCATCGCGGTGGCGGCTGGGGTTGCCACGGGCTTTTTGTTGGTGCCTCACGCGGAAAGCCCGGACGATCCCAAGCAGCCGCTGCCGAATCTCGTGCTGCTCCGGCAGCAGCTCCCGCAGACCGACAATGCCCAGAAAATGGCCCTGGAGCGCGTCCGTCGCTACGCCGCCAGTAAACTCGCGCTCGAACTCCCGGACGGCAAACGGCGCGAAATCTTCGTCGGGGAGCTGGGCGGCGAGATCGACAAAGTACGCCTGGCGGCGCTGGTGCATGACGCGCAGGACCGCACCAGCCTGCTACTGCGCGCCTACCATGCCCAGAATCAGCAAGGTCCGATCACCCTGCCCGTCCCGCTCACCCTCGATCGCGAGCGGGCGGAAAAAGCGCTCCTGAGTCTGAAGGATGAACTCGACCGGCTGCCGGTCGACGCGCGCCTCGATCTCGAAGCGCGCAAATTGGTCCCCGAACAAAACGGGCGGCTGCTGGACATCGACGCCACACTCGGCGCGATCGAAGAAGCGCTCGGCCGCGGCGAACCAAACGTGCGGGTCGTGTTCGAAGAGCGCAAACCCAAACGCACCGCGAGCGAGCTAGGTGCGGTCGCCTTCGACGACATCCTCGGGTATTTCGAGACGCACTACGATCGCTCGGCGCGCTTTCAGGCGCGTAGCTTCAACTTGCGGCTCGCGGCCTCCAAGCTGGACGGCCAAGTCCTGCTGCCCGGGGAAGTGTTCGACTTCAACGAAACCGTCGGGCCGCGTGACGAAGCCAACGGCTACAAGGTCGCCAAAGTGATCGCCGAGGGTGAAATCGTCGACGGCATTGGCGGCGGTACCTGTCAGATTTCAGGCACGTTACACGGTGCCGCGTTTTTTGCGGGCCTGGACATCGTGGAGCGCTACCCGCACACCCGCCCCAGCGGCTACATCAAGATGGGTATGGACGCGACGGTCGTGTACCCAACGATCAACTTCCGCATCCGAAACTCATTTTCCTTTCCGATCGTGCTCCACGAAACGGTCAAGAACGGCACCGTGCGCGCCGAGATTTTGGGCCGCAAGCGCACGCGCACCGTCACGTTGATTCGTCGCATCGACGCCGCGCTGCCCTTCGAAGAGGTCGAACGCCCGGACAAGGACTTGCCGAACGGGCTCCGCGTGCTCGCGCAACGCGGCGTGCCCGGCTTCAAGCTGCGGCGCTACCGCATCATCCGTGAGGGTGATAACGCAGTGCGCGAACGCTGGGACGACACCTACCCGCCGACCTCGCAGATCGTGCGCGTGGGTGCGGGTGACCTATCCAAGGACCACGTGAAGGTCCAAGACGACCAGCACCCCGAGTACGTGGCGGACGAACTACTCGTCGCGACCCAGGGCCCGAAGCTCGACGCCGCGGACCAAGACGAGGATGGAAAGAAGGACGACGACACGTCGGACCGCGGCGGCGTGACCCGTGAATCCCGCGAGCCGGGAAAATATGGAACGGCGGGCTGGACGGAAGAGGCCGGAATGCCATTTTGGCGAAGTGGCCAAACGAAGCCCGATTCGGCCCCAGAAACCGGCCCGAGTCGGGACTCCAAGCAGCTGAAGCGAAAAGGGAAAAAGGTCAAAGGATGACGCTGAGGGAGGCTGCGCTTGACTCAAACCGAGACCTGCGCGAAGACCCCGGCTGAGAGGGCGGTACGGCGGTTGCTCCCGTCACGCCCGACCGATACCGGCTGGCCGGTGCATTGGAAAAACATGAACACCACAGAACCTGTCGTTAGCAGTCCCCGCAAACCCCCGGAAGAGAACGGCTCGGCGCAGCGCGCGGCCGACTGGGAAAACCCGCGCGTCGCCTCCATCCTGTCCGCGGCGGCTAAGTGCTTCGCGCGCAAAGGCTTCACCGCGACCACCCTGGCCGAGATCGGCAAGGAACTCGGGCTCAGGAAGAGCATCGTCCACTACTATTTCGCCAGCAAAGCCGCGCTCATCCACGAGGTGCAGAGCTTCACGTACCACCGCTACCTGGACCGTCTGAAGGAGGCCACGCAAAACGGCGACGGTTCGACGTCGCAAGCGATGGAAGCCCTGAAGGCGCTCTGGGAGGCGATTCAGAACAACAAGACTGGCACCGGCCTCAACATCGAGGTGTGGAGCGCCGCGCGTCGTGATCCGGAGCTCAAGCGCCGCGCCGCTGGTTTGCAGCGCGACGCCCGCCAGGTGATCCGCGAAGCCATGGGTCCCGCAGCGGCCAAAGGCGGCGTGAATCGCTCGGAAGCTCTGGCGACCTTGTCGCTCGCAGTGTTGAACGGCCTGAGCGTTACTGAATACCTCGAAGGCGACGAGACGCGCGCCCGCGAAGCCTACGAGACGTTCCTGCAGTTGCTCCGACTCGGCCTCGAATCGTCTTCTGCTCCGTCCTGAGTTCGGCACACGTGTCGGCAGCCCGTGTGCCCGCCCCGCTGAACCAAGTCTTCAGTGGGGCGCGCCGTCGTTGCCGCACATTTCAGGTGTTTGCCGTGCCTGGCGCGCGTCTTAGGAACAGGGCATCCTGAGCCTCTTGCCGCCTTCCAGCCGTTGTCGTCTTGCGTTCGCGCTAACCGTGTTTTGTGCGGCAGCTGCCTGTGTTGCTGGCTCAGCAGAGGCGCGCCTGCGCAAACGCGCGCCGCTTGAGCTCAACGTGTTCGGCCCCACTCGGCCGCTGACCGAGACCGCGTGGCTGTTGGATCGCGTCGGCAAGAACCGTCGCTTCGATCTGCGCGCTGAGCCGCTGCTCACCTTGCTGCAAAGCTACGTCGACCCCGGGCGTAATCGTCGCCCGGAGTGGCAGAGCTTCTGGCACGGCCGTTACGGGCGAAACAATTTCAGGCTGCACCCGAAGCTGAGCTGGCTGGGCGGCGACACGGGTGCACCCACGACTGAACTCGCTGACGGCCTTGCCGCACCCGAGCTGCGCGCGCCCGAACTCGCGGCGCCGTTCGATTTCTCGCGCGCTGAGGTGCTGCCGGATTGGTCGCTCGGCGTCGAGGCGCCGGAGCCCGAGCTGCTCGGCGTGTCTCAGCGCAAGCTGTGCCCGCGCTGGCAAATGCCGCGCGCCGTATCGGTCGTGCGTTTTGACGGCGCGGAGTTCACGCACATGCCGCTCGTCGATTGCCAAGGTGCCATCGCCCCGGATGCGCTGGACCGCTTGAGCGTGCTCGCCCGCCCGCCCGCCACGCCCAAGCCGGCCATGCCCCTACCCATGGAGCCGGAGGATGGCGGTTCCGGCGGGGAATGGTTGCCGCGCGTGAAGTTGCTGCAGCCGCGGCTGATCTGGGCGGTGCAAAAGATCGCCGAGGCCTTTCCGGGCCGTTCGATCTTCATCATGAGCGGCTACCGGCGCGACGCGCACGGCAGCTACCACCAAAAGGGGCGCGCGCTGGATCTCTTCGTGACCGGCGTGGACAACGCGGACCTGTTCCGTTTCTGCCACACGCTCAATGACGTCGGCTGCGGCTTCTACCCGAACAACAAGTTCGTGCACGTGGATGTGCGCCCGTTCGGCACGCATCGCGTAGCTTGGGTAGACATCTCGGAGCCTGGCCAACCCTCGCAATACGTCACGAGCTGGCCCGGTGTCCTGAACGGCCCGCACGAGCTGAACGCGGGCGAAGCTGGCGAATAGCTGCCTCGGTTTAGGGCGTAACGGCGCGCACTTCCGCGAGCGTGCGCTCGGCGGCTTCCACCGTGATCATGCCCGCGCTGGCGATGCGCGCAGCAACGAGCTCGACTTCATCGCCAACTGCGCCGGCCGCGCTGGCAACCGAGCGCGCGTGCAAAGACATGTGCCCGCGCTGAATGCCCTCGGTGGCCAACGCGCGCAGAGCCGACAAGTTGGAAGCAAGGCCGACACTGGCTGCGACCATCGACAATTCCTCGGCTGACTCCAGCGCTAAGATCTTGAGCGCGAGGCGCGCCGTGGGATGCACGCGCAGTGTGCCGCCCACAATGCCGAGTGCGAGCGGCAATTCGAGCTCGCCCACCAAATCCTCACCGTCACGGCGCCACACGGCGAGCGGCGAGTAGCGCCCGGAACGCGCCGCGTAAGCGTGTGCGCCGGCTTCGACGGCGCGGAAATCATTGCCCGTGGCCAGCACGACCGCGTCGATGCCGTTCATGATGCCCTTGTTGTGCGTGGCCGCGCGGTACGGGTCGAGCTCGGCGAAGCGCGATGCGGCAACGATAGCGTCCACCACTTCCAAGCCATCCAGCCCGGCTGTGCGCTCGGAATTCGGCGGTCGCTCGCTGGTCGTGGCCGACCGCTGTGCACTCACGAGTTCGCGCGCGTGCACGCGGCACGTCGCGTGCACACGCCGGCGATCGCACAAATTCGAGAGAATACGCAGCCCGAGTTTGCCGCCCGCGAGCTCGGCCACGAGCGGACCCAGGGCTTCGGCAATGGTGTTCACGAGGTTCGCGCCCATCGCGTCTCGGCAATCCACGAGTACGTGCAGCACGATGCAACGCTGACCCAGGTCCCGCACGTCAATCGCACGCGGCCCGCCGCCGCGCGCGATCAAGTTGGGCACGGCTTTCGTCGCCAGCTCAAGCAAACGCGATGCGGCCGCTTCCAGCTTGGCCACTGCCTCACTCGGGTGCTCGACCTCCGTGATTTGCACTTGGCCGATCATCAGTGATTCGACGACTTCGGCGCGGAAGCCGCCGCTGTGCCGAACCATGCGGGCGGCGTTGGAAGCCGCTGCAATCACGCTCGGTTCTTCGACAACCATGGGCACCAAGCGATCCACACCGTTCACGCGCACGTTGAGCGCCACCCCGAATGGCAAACCATAGATGCCGAGCACGTTCTCCACGACCTTGTCGGCGGTGGCGGTGTCCAGCCCCCCTTGCTCGAGCGCATGCTCCAACTCAGCCAGCTCGATGCCGGCGCGCTCGGACACGACTTTGCGTCGCGCTTCGAGACTCAGCTTGTAAAACCCCGGGATCCGCGAACCTTCGGACATACACCCCGAGGCTTATCACACGGCGTGGACGCCGCGCGCGGCAAGCCGCAGCGGAACCCGCGACAGGCCGAGTTCACGAGCGCGCACAGCAAATTCGGGGGGCGGAACCTGGAGCCCGACCCAATAGGCCACGTCACCCCCGCCAGCGCCGGCGGGCAGGAACGCCGCGCCGAGGCGCCGAGCGAGCGCGCCGAGCTCCGCGAACTCCGGCGTCACGATCTCGGCTCCCGCGGATTGCCCGAGCTCCGTGAGCGTGGTCACTTGCCGCGCGATAGCGCGCACGAAGTCCGGCCCGTGGTCAGCTTGAGCGGCCGCCAGCGCGGCGCGCGCGGCTTCGGCTTGGGCGCCGATGCGTGCGCGATGCAACGTTGGATCACGGCGCGCAAACTCCGCAATCAGCGCCAGGAACGCGGCGGTGGAAGCCGAAACGGAGCACGCCCAGACGTCGAAGTGCAGCGCGCGGGGCAAGCTGACTGGCGCGAGCAAAAGCTCGTTGCTCACGCGGGCTGCGGCGAGCACGCCGCCATAAGCGCTGGCGGCGACGTCTACGCCACTGCCGCCGCCTTGTGCGGTGCGATGCGCGATCAGCGCTCGCTCGTACACGCGCGCGCACAGCGCGGCGTCATCCAGCGCCGGCTCGAGCTCGAGCTCCAGCGCCGCAAGCGAAGCGACCAAGATCGCCGCGCTCGAACCGAGGCCGAGCTTTTGGCCATTTTCCCGCAGATCATCGGCGTTGAACCAAGGCGGCGAACGGTCACCGATGGCCGCGCGCACCTCGGGCGTCAGGAACGACGCGGGCCGCGCGCTGTCCGCTAGCGCGTAGCGGTCCACGGCGACGACGAGCGCGGGTGCGCCGGACAGCACCGCGTACGCGCCGGATAGCACGAGCTTACCCGGAGCGCGCGCGCGACTCATGGGTCGACCCAATACGCATCGGGCCCCGCCGCAGTGCGCAGCACCCGCGTGACGCCTTCCAACTTCGCGAGCTCAGCTTCCAACTCCGGAGCGGCGCTGGGCTCAACCAGAACTTTGACATGCGGACCGGCGTCCATCGTGAAGAAAGCGCGCCCGCCGCTGCGCCGGAATGCTCGCACGCGTTCCATCACGCGCAGCGTGGCTGGCGCGAAGTAGATCAGCGCCGGCTTCGCCGCGAGCATGGATGCGTGCATGAGCAGCGCGCTGTGTTCCAGCGCAGGACCGAGCGCCATGAAATCCGCTCCCAGCACGGCGCGCCGCACCGCTTGATACACGGCAGGGGCGGCTTCCACCCAGGCCGGGTAGTAGGGGCTCGTGTCCTGGGTGTGGCCCATGCCGTCCGTCGACGCCGTTTCTTTGGGGCCTGCCACGGTGACCGCGACCAGCATCTCCAGGGGGAAAGCTGCGCCTTGCGCGACGCGCTCGGCGGATTCGCCGCGTGCAGCGAGCGACACGTAGCCACCGTATACCGAACGCGCGGCGGACGCCGACGCGGCGCGCGCGAGCGCGCTGATTGCCGGCAGTGACTCTTCGAGACCCGCAGCGCGCGTCGCGGCCATGGCCAGCGCCGCGAAGCCCGACGCGCTGGAGGCGAGCCCGGCAGCCGTCGGAAAATCATTCACGGACTCGACGCGCGCAAACGTGGTGCTGCCCACCGCGTCACGCACGCTGTCCAGCAACTTGCTAACACGCGACAGCGGGCGCCCCACCACCAAGTCACCGCCGAGTGATAATTCGTCCGCCGCTAGATCCGGATTGAACTGCACCGTAGTGACGGTGCGCATACCGGCCAGCGTGAGCGACAAGCTCGGCACCGCGGTTAGGTTCCGCACTGAATCCGCCTTGCCCCAATATTTTGCGAGCGCGATGTTCGAGTGCGCGATGGCTTTGGCGATACCGTTCATGTTGCGACCCGTTTCGCGCGCACGTGGCTACCGAAGCATTCCACGCCCTGTACACGCCAGGCAGCCAGAATTGGCTCGAAATCCCCATCACACAGAGCGATCACGGCGCCGCCGCCGCCAGCACCGGTGAGCTTAGCGCCGAGCGCGCCGGCTTCCCGTGCCAGTGCGCAGCAACGCTCGATGCCTTCGCTGGATACGAATAGTCCGGAGAGCAGCATTTGGTTGTAGTTCATCAGCGAACCGAGCCCAGGAAGATCCCCGGTCTCCAAGCACAAGCGAGCATTTTTCACCAGCGCGTGAATGCCTTCCAACGCTTTGCCAACGATGCTCGGCCGGCGTTCGCGTAAGCGAGCCACGCTGTCTACCATCAGTTTGGTGCTCGCCGGCGGGCCAGCGAGGCCGATGGCCAACACCAGATCTCGATCCAGCACGACCTGTTGCATGCCGTGGCCCTTCTCGAACCAGAGGCAGCCGTCATGCGCAGAGGCCGCCGCATCTACACCAGAAGGGTTACCGTGATACACGCCCTCCCAAGCCGCAGCAGCGCTGAGCACCAGGGCCTGGTCTCGGGCGCGCCCCAACGCCTCTAGCACCGTACGGGCGATTGCAACGCCCAACGCGGCCGACGCGCCGAGGCCCGAACCCGGCGGCAATTCCAGGGTTGCCTCGACGGCTAGCGCCGGCGCTTCGGACACGTTGAGAGCGCCGAGCAGGGCTTGAAAGCCACGAGCAAGATCGCTGTCGTCACCAACGGTGGCAGTGCGTTCACCGATACGCAAGGTAGCCATGGCGGATGACGCGGGCTGCGCGCGTGCGTGCACCCCGCGCTCGATTCCAGCTGCGATCGCCGGCACGCCGTACACGACCGCGTGCTCGCCGAGAAGGATCACTTTGCCGTTGGCGCGCGCCATGACGTCCCCTCGCGGCTCAGCTGCGCCGTGCGGTCAGCGCTTCCGTCGCGCCTTCGAGCAGCAAGGCCCCTTGCCGACTCACGCCGCGCTTGAGCTCACGCAAACCCGCTTCCGACAACTCAGTCACGCGCGCCTCGACCACCGCGCGCGCGCCGCTAGTTTCCAAAATGGACAACGCGGCGCGTAGTTGCACGTCAGTCGCGGCCGCATTGCCCACGACGCCTTTGAGCGCGCGCAACTCTTTGCCCTTGGCGAGCTTCAGGCCGGCGGCGAGCAGCGCCGTGCGCTTGCCCGCGCGCAGGTCATTGCCCAGCGGTTTCCCGGTGTTTTTCGGCTCGCCGAAGGCGCTCAGCAAATCATCCCGCAACTGGAACGCGACGCCGATGGGCAGGGCAAAGCGATCCAGTGCCCGCAGCGTTTCGGCCCCGGCGGAAGCGAGAATCGCGCCCAGGCGCAGCGGGCCGCGGACGGTGTAGCTTCCTGTCTTGAGTTGGTACGCAAGCTCCACGTCGTAATCCCCTCCGATCAGGTCGAGTTGCTGCCCCGCGATGGCATCCAGCTGCATTTCGGCAAAGCAGGCCAATGCTGGCAGCGCGTTCGCTGGCTTCATCTCAACGTGGCTGAGCGCCTCGAGCGCGACTGCCGACGCGTAGTCACCCGCGAGGATGCCCGAGGCGTTACCCTTGTGCTCCGAGCGAAAGCGCTTCGCCAAGTGCGCGTGCACCGCGGGGCCGCCACGGCGCACCAAATCACCGTCCATCCAATCGTCGTGGATCAGTAGGTACGCCTGTAGCAGCTCCAGCGCGACGCCGGCATCCAGCGCTGGCTCAAGGTCAGCGCGATCACTGGCCGCGCGATACCCGGCCACGAGCAGCGCCGGGCGCAAACGCTTGCCGCCGCGCAGCACGAGATCCCGCACCGCAGACACCATTTCCACGACCTCAGGCCCGTGGCGCCGCGCGACGTCCAAGCGCGTTTCGAGGAAACCGCGCAGGCGCAAATCCACTTCCGTTTGCACGGTGCCCAGCAGCGCGAAGAACGGATTCTGCGCCAGGGCCTTTGGCGAAACAGGCGAGAAACGCGCGCGCGGCGTGCTGCGCGCGGCGCGGCTCGGTGGGACCGGAACTCCGCGGCGTTTTTGAGCAGCAGGCGGGCGAGACGAAGAGCGGGGAGGCGGCTTGCGCGACGGCATTTTTGAAGGGGGGGGCGCAGCTTACACCGCTTGCGCGCGCTGTCTTGCGACAATAGCGTCCCCGGGCACGTTTCAATAGTCGGACTATCTGCGCACGCCGGCCAACCTGATGTAGGTTGCGGATTGGTCCGCTGTGCGGGCGGAAAGAGGTTCATGACTTACTGCGTCGGTATCTTGCTCGAGTCGGGGGTCGTTCTTGCGTCGGATTCACGTACCCATGCGGGGGTCGACAATTTCGCGCAATTTTGCAAGATGAGCGTGTTCGAGCGGGAGGGCGAGCGCGCGGTGGTGCTGCTCAGCTCTGGGAATCTGGCGGGCACGCAAGCCGTGATCAGCACGCTGAAACAACGCGCCGACAAGGACGACGGCAAGCCCAACGTGTGGACCGCGCGGACAATGTTCGACTTCGTGACCCTCGTCGCGGACGCTGTGCGCGACATCGGCACTCGTGATCGCCCGCACCTCGCCAAGAGTGACGTGAGCTTCGACGCCTCGTTCATCATCGGTGGCCAGATCAAAGGCGAGCCGCCTCGGCTCTTTCGCACTTACGCGGAGGGCAATTTCATCGAGGCCGGCCGCGAAACGCCGTTCTTCCAAACCGGCGAGGCCAAGTACGGCAAGCCGATACTGGATCGCGTGATTCGCCCGGACACGACGCTGGCCGATGCCACCAAGTGCGTGTTGGTGTCGTTCGATTCCACGATGCGCAGCAACCTGTCCGTCGCCATGCCGATCGACCTAGTGCAATACACGAACGACACACTCAAGTTAGACCGTCGTCGCCGCTTCGACCCCGGTGACAGCCATTTCGCCTCACTCAGTAAAAACTGGAGCGAAGGCGTGCGCACGGTATTTCGCGGTTTGCCCGACGTCAGCTGGTGAGCGCGCTCGAGGCGTCACGACGCGCTGCCGAAACCTATTCCGCTGCTTCTGAGAGGATGCTGCCATGGCCATGAAAATCCGCGTCGGCTACGAGCTCGTTTTCGAATGCCCACAGCCGACCTCGATGTTGTTGATGTTGAACATCCACTACAGCCGAGCCTCCGACATCATCACGCCCGATTTCCTGAAGACCGTGCCGTCGCTGCCGATCGACATGTATCGGGACTTCTACGGGAATTGGTGCACGCGCATCGTTGCACCCGCGGGCCTCACCACCATCACCGCCGACGCACTCGTCAATGACTCGGGGCTGCCGGATGTCGTCGTGCCAGACGCACGGCAGACCGTCGTGGACGCGCTTCCCCATGAAGCGCTGCCGTTTTTGCTGGGCAGCCGGTACTGCGAGACGGACAAGCTGTCCGAAATTGCTTGGCAGATGTTCCAACACGCGCCGCTGGGCTGGGGCCGCGTGCAAGCCATCTGCGACTTCGTGCACAATCACATCAAGTTTGGCTACGAGTACGCGCGCAACACGAAGACCGCGTTCGAGGCCTACCAAGAGAAGGCCGGCGTGTGCCGTGACTTCGCGCATTTAGCCATCACGCTGTGCCGCTGCATGAACATTCCCGCGCGCTACTGCGCTGGCTACTTGGGTGACATCGGCGTGCCGGCGGTGCGCGCGCCCATGGATTTCTCGGGCTGGTTCGAGGCCTACCTGGACGGCAAGTGGTACACGTTCGACGCGCGCCACAACGTCCCGCGCGTGGGTCGCGTCGTGATCGGCCGCGGACGTGACGCGGCGGACGTCGCCATCAGCACCGCATTCGGTCCCTCTGAGCTGAGGAAGTTCACGGTCTGGACCGACGAAGTCAGCTGAGCAAACGTTCGCCGCGCAACGCTACCGCCTCGCTGTGGCACTAAGTCACCAGCTCCGCGCTGCAACTATCGCGGTATCGCGACGTTTGTGAGCAAATACCGGCCGCAGGCGCTGTGGCACGTTGGGTGCAGAGAGCCCGTTCGTTCGAACGAGAACCTTCAGCTTCGCCAATCTGCGAGTGCTGGAGTCCTGCTTTCGTTCGTGACGCTGATTCGCTGCCGATGACCCTGGACGGGGGCCGGTGCCAATCCTCAACACACGGGCCCCTCGGCTCCTTGTCCATCCGATCGCGAGAACCATGCTTCATCTAAAATCCCTCGTCTCCATCACCGGCCTCGTGGCGCTTTTTTCCGCGGGTTGCGGCGGCGGCGCAATGCCGCTCGATAAGTTGACCGACGCAAAGTCCACTGTTCGCGCCGCACAAGAAGCTGGCGCGCAAAGCACGCCGCAAGCGGCCTTGCATTTGAAGATGGCCAATGACGAGCTCGCCTCAGCGCAGTCGGCGATCAACGACAAGAACTCCGAGCAGGCTCAGCTACTGCTGAACCAGGCTCAAGCGGATGCTGACCTCTCGCTCGCGCTCGCGCGCGGCGCTTCTGACACGCAAGCCGCGCAAGAAGCGCAGGCGAAGATCCAAGCGTTGTCCAAACAAGCGCAGTGAGCGGCCGCCCCACGAACTTTTAAGGAATCATCCGCATGAAAATTTCGACCATCGCTCTCGTTACTAGCTTTCTCTCCCTCGGCCTCGGCGCCTGCGCATCCACCGTGCCCACGCCCGAGCTCGTTGGCGCGCGTCACACGTACGACCAAGCTCGGATCGACCCGAACGCCGCCCTCGTCCCCGACAGCGTGCTCAGCGCCAAGCAAGCCCTGGACAAGGCGGAATCGGTCCACTCTAGCGATCCGCAATCGGATGCGGAACGCAGCTACTCCTACGTCGCGCAACGTCGCGCTGAACTTTCTTTGGCGCTGGGCGCAAACGCCAAGGCCAAGAAGGACGGCGATCAATCGGCCGCCAATTATGGCCAATTGCAGGACACCCTGCGCACCTCTGCAGTCGCCAAGCTGGGCGTCGAACGCGGTCAGGTGAACCAGCTCGGCACGCAGTTGGCTCAGACCCAAACCGGGCTCGCGGCGGAAACAGAAGCTCGTAAGGCTGCCGAAGCGCGCGCGGCGCGCGCGCTGGAGAGCTTAGCGAAGATCGCGCAGGTCAAAGAAGAAGCGCGCGGCATGGTGATTACTCTTTCGGGTGAGGTGCTGTTCGTCACCGGTAAGTCGGAGCTGCTGCCCGTCGCACAGGACCAGCTGGGCCAGGTCGCCAAGGCGCTCCAAGATCAAGGCGAGATCAACCCCATCGTCGTGGAGGGCTACACCGACTCGGTGGGTTCGGACTCTGCGAACATGACGCTCTCCCAAGCGCGCGCTGACGCGGTGCGCAGCTACCTCGTCAGCAAGGGCTTGCCCTCGGACAAGGTGAGCGCGGTCGGCAAGGGCAAGTCCAACCCAGTAGCGCCCAATGACACGGCCAGCGGCCGCGCCAACAATCGCCGCGTGGAAATCGTCGTCGCTGGCGGTTCGAAGAACGCCATCAACAACGGCAAGTGAGTCAGCGCGCGCCAATTGGCGCGGAAGCTCGCCGCTAGACAGCCGGCGAACGCCGGAGACTTCACGAAACCGTGAGCTCTCCGGCATTCGCGCGTCCGGCGATCTGAGCGCTGCTGAGTCCCGGCCCGAGGCTCCTGCAGTCGCGGCCGTGCGCGAAAGCCTCGCATACCGCCTCGGTGTTTGTGCTGTACAGCTTGAATGGCGCCGTGCGTCGAGTATGAACGACGCAGCATGGCGGACATCGCGGACCGAAAAGTCGACCACTTGGATCTGGCCACGTCAGGTGACGTCGGGTTCAAGCGCACCACCACCCTGTTCGAGTGCGTGCGGCTGGTGCACGACGCGCTGCCCGACCTCGACCTGGACGCGATTGACCTCGGCTGCACGGTGCTCGGCAAATCGCTACGCGCGCCAATCTTGATTGCGGGCATGACGGGCGGCGCAGAGCGCGCTGAGCGCATCAATCGTGAGCTCGCGGCAATCGCGGAAGAGCGCGGCTATGCGTTCGGCCTCGGCAGCCAACGCGCGATGCTCAAGCGTGCCGAAGCCAAGAGCAGCTACGCCGTGCGCAGCGTCGCGTCGAGTGCGCTGCTCCTCGGCAACATCGGCGTGGTGCAAGCCGCCAAGATGAGCAGCGCCGAGGTCCAAGATCTCGCCGGCGCAATCGGCGCAGACGCACTGTGCGTGCACCTCAACCCCGCCATGGAACTCGTGCAAGAAGAGGGCGATCGAGATTTCCGCGGCGGCCTCGAAACGCTGCAGCGCCTGGCGGCGGACCTGACGTTGCCAGTAATTGCCAAGGAAACGGGCTGCGGCCTCTCGCGCACGGTCGCCGCGCGCCTGCGCCGCGCTGGCATCGCCCACGTAGACGTATCCGGCGCTGGCGGTACGTCCTGGGTGGCCGTCGAAACGCAACGCGCACAACCTGAGAAGAAAGCGCTCGGGGAAGCGTTCTGGGAGTGGGGCATTCCCACTGCCGTGAGTGTGGCCTGGGTGCATAGCCATGGCTTCGAGACCATCTTCGCGACGGGCGGGCTGCACAGCGGCCTGGACATCGCCAAGGCGATCGCGCTCGGTGCCAGTGCGGGCGGCATCGCGCGCGCCGCGCTACAGGCGCTCGAACGCGGCGGGCCCATCGGCGCACGCCGCTTCTTCGACGGCGTGGAAGCCGAGCTACGCGCGGCGCTTTTGCTCACGGGGTCGGCAAACGTCGCGGCCCTGCGCCTCGCCCCGCGCGTGATCACGGGCGAGCTCAAAGACTGGCTCGCCCACGCACCCGCGTAACGAGCGTTACTTGCGTTCCACGGGCGGCGGCGGATGCGAGTGCGACGCGGATGACTGGCGCGATTGGAAAGCGTTCGTGGACGCTTGTTGATACAGCGCCTTCGCGCCCGGCCACTCCGGGTTGCGACGCATCAGCTGAATCAACGCCTGCATGGCCGCGCCGGTGGGCACCGAGCCATCGCACAGGGCGAGCTTGATGCGCACGACGGAGTAAGTTTCGTCCGTCGTGGGCGCCGCTTGCAGCGCCGCGCGCGCTCCGTCCAGGTCCTGGGAGTCGAGTAAGCCGTCGATGACTTCCGGGGCGGCCACCGTTGAGGAGGGGGGAGAAGACATTGAGCCTCAAGCATATCAGGCCGCCCAAAAGGTGACGAATCCCCTCGCGCGGGCAAGGCGCCGGCCAGGCGCGCTGAGCGCGAGTCACACTACCACCCACACAAAATCCTGAAATAGTTGATATAAATAGCAAAGACCCGCGACCGCAGGCGATGCCCGTCTATACTGATGGGATTCGATGACGAACGAAAAACGCACTCGCGGCTCGGACAGCGATGCACCCGCGCCGGATCTCAAAACGGAGCGGGACGAGTTTCTTAAGAAGTTCTCGCGTGGCACACAGCTCACCGAGGACTTCCTGAAGGAGCACGAGCGCATGCAGAGCCGGCTGCAAGATCTCGAAAGCGAGAATGCGGGCCTGCGCGCCAAGGTCGAAGCCGACCAAGCTGTCCGTGAATTGCTGAAGAAGATCGATCGCCTCGAGCAGGAAAAGAGCGAACTTGTGTCGCGTTTTCACAAGGCAGAAGCGATCACCACGGAATTTACCGCGCGCGTGCAAGAGGTCGAATCGGAGTTCGCAAACCTGGCCAATCTGTTCGTGGCCAGCAATCAGCTGCACTCGAGCCTTTCACCCCGCGGGGTCACGCGGCGTATCAAAGAGGTACTGGCGCAGCTCGTCGGCGCGGAACGCTACGCGATGTACCTCGTCAACCCCGAGGGCGAGCAGTTGATCCCGATTGCGTCCGAAGGTGTCCCCGGCAATGAGCTGATGCCGGTCCGCATCGCCGGCACCCGCATCGGGGACGTCCTGCGCAAGGGTTCGGCCAGCGTGGCGGATTCCGACCCGAGTCTGGGGACCTTCCAGGATCCCCCCGCGGTCATACCGCTGTCAGTGGACGACCGGGTGGTCGGAACAATCGCCATCTTTTCGACTCTGGCGCAAAAAAACAAGTTCGATACGGTCGACTTCGAGCTATTCAAGCTACTGGGGCAGCACGCGGCGCAAGCGCTCGTTGCTGCAAGCTTGTTCCACCAAGCAGATCAGAAACTACCTGGGCTCGAAGCGTTCTTGGACCTGAGCGTGTGACGCATGGCTGAATACTCCTGCTTAATCGTTGAAGACTCGCCGATGATGCGGCAGCTCCTGGTGTTCGCCCT
>JBDTJC010000279.1:0-3857 GCA_039936055.1 Polyangiaceae bacterium
GCGCCGGATCCTCTGGCAAATGGCAAGTCGAACGAGGAGTCCTCATCTTGAAGTCACTAACTGCGGGCGCCGAAATCGACGCCTGGTGCACCAAATGCCGAATGGATCTGATGCACCGAATCGTCGCCATGGTCCAAAGCGCGCCCAAGCGCGTGATTTGTCTCACGTGTAACTCGGAGCACAACTACCGAGCCCCGCGTACGGAGACGACCGCGAGCGGCGTGCAAGTCCGCGCCCGTAACACCGGCCCCAAGCCGTCGCCCGCCGCTGCGCGCGTTACGCAGAAGGCTCGCGCCGAAAAAGAGCGCGCTGACAGCTGGGCGTCGAAGACGCTAGGCCAAGCGGTGGACGCGTTCACTCGCTACGCGATGGACAAGTCCTTCCGCGAGGGCGAGCTCGTGCTGCACTCGAAGTTCGGCGAAGGCTACGTGGACAAGGTGCTGGAAGGCGCCAAGATCAGCATCATGTTCCGCGACGGCGCGAGGACACTCGCGCATCGTACGAACTAGGCTGCGCGCCTGAGGGAGCAGCAGCGTTCCGCGCCGGACGCTGCTCGGAACGCGCGTTGCTAGGACGCGCGTTCCCGCTTTGTGCGCGTGACGTCGTGCGCTCGGGGCGCGCGTTGCCGCGCTCGGGGCGCGCGTTGCCGCGCTCGGGGCGCGCATCGGGGCGCGTGTTGCTGCGCTCGGGGCGCGTGTTGCTCCGCTCGGGGCGCGTGTTGCTGCGCTCGGGGCGCGTGTTGCTGCGCTCGGGGCGCGCGTCAGAGGCGCCGGCGCGCGCGGGACGCTTGGCGATCGTGTATTCGCGGCGTTCGCTGCCGGTACCGCGTGCTGGCACCGGGCGCGGCTTGGGCCCCGTGGCTTCACGTCGAACGCGCGGTTCTTCGGAGCTGCGGCTCGAAGCGTGAGTGCGCGGCACCTTGGCGTTTGCCTTGACCTGAGCTTCCCACGCTTCCGTGCCGGCACCGCGCACGCGACTAGGCACTCCGAACTCCGCCTTCAGCGCGACCAACTCGTCAATCGTCAAGTGCCGCCACTGCCCGGGCCGCAAGTCTTCCGCCGTGACGCCTGCATGCGAGATGCGCGCAAGCCGCATCACGAGCGACCCGGTGGCTTCACCGAGCCGACGCACCTGGCGATTGCGCCCCTCGCGTAGAGTCAGCTCCAGCCAAGTTTTGTCGCCCTCGAAGCGCAGGCGACGAACCTCCGCGGGCGCCGTAGCGCGACCATCGATCTCGATGCTCTTCCGCCAATCCAAAAGCTCGTCGTCTTGAACCAAACCTTGGACTTTGGCGACGTACACCTTTTTCGCCTTGTTGCGCGGGTGCGCGAGCGCATTGGAGAAGTCGCCATCGTTGGTGCACAGCAGGGCGCCGCTGGTATGGAAATCCAGGCGACCGACCGGCACTACGCGCGTGCCCACGGCCTTCAACAACTCAGCAACGGTAGGGCGCCCCTCGGGGTCGCTCAGCGTGCACATCACGCCACGCGGCTTGTGCAGCACGATGTAGACCAGGGGCTCGGGCATCAGGCGATTGCCATCCACCTCGACCTTTGACTTTCGACCGTCCACTCGAACGCCCAACTGGTCGATCACGCGGCCGTCGACCTTGACGCGCCCTTTGGTAATCAGTTCCTCTGCGGCGCGCCGCGACGCAATACCAGCACGAGCCAGGACTTTTTGAAGCCGTTCTTCTGCCATAAGGGTGGCGCGTCCTAGCACCGGGCCAGAGGTGCAGCTGAGGTTTGTGCCCTCAGCTGCAAAAGCCCGCTATTTCCCGCGACTACGCGCGCCGCTGGGCGCGGCGCTACCGGTCCCCGAAGCGGGGCCTGGCCCTGCGTCCGCGGCGGCCGCAGCGGCTTTTTCCGCGGCTTCGTCCTTTTGCTCGATTTCGCGCAGAGCGATCTCGTCGCGATCCCAGCGATCCACGTGGCCGTCGAAGTCCAGATCGACGCCGCGGCGCTCGAGCTTGCCATCGTCGTAGATTTCCCAGACATCGGGCTTGCCGTCGTAGTTCGTGTCGATCTGAGCGCGACTCAGTTGGCCACCGACGTAGAAGCGCGTTTCGTCGGCTTGACCGTCACCGTTGTGATCGATGCTCAGCTTGGACACGCGGCCTTTGGTGAACGTGATCCAGGTGTCCATCTTCCCGTCGAAATTGGTGTCAGCAACCTCGCTCAGGGCGTCGCCTTTGTCCGTGTACGTGCGGACCACGTCCTTCACGCCGTCCAAATTGGTATCGACTTCGCGGCACAGGAGCACGCGATGGCGATCTTCACCCTCACCAACAACGCCGTAAACGCGGCGAATGTTGGCGGTCTTCGCGCCTGGGCCGAGGCTCTCCACCACTTCGCGGTCGGCGCGACCCTTGTAATCGCAGCGCGAGCGATCGTCCGCAGCAACGCCCGCGACGTCCCCGCTCATCACCGGTGCTTTGCTGTCCGGGGTGTTCCCACCACAAGCGTACACGCACAGGCTGAGCGCGAATGCGACCGAACCCAGCGCTATCCATCCGTCACGGGCGATCGTCACTTGCTCGATCCCTTCTGATCAGTTGCGGGCTTGGCCGGCGGCGGCGTGGCGTCAGCCGGCTTCGAGGTCTCGGTCGGAACTTTATTCTCGGTTTCCGTTGGCAGGCTCGTCTTGGTCTCGAACGTGGGGCTCGCGGCGGCCTTATCTGAGCGGTCCGGCGGCACATAGCCCGTCTCTTTGCAGTAATCGATGGTGGCGCCGGGGTCGGGGCGACCGTCGTTGTTCACGTCTGCGTGGATCAGCGGGCAACCCGGCTTCGGGTATTCCCACCACTGATCGATCACGCCATCGCCATTTGAATCCCGTTCGGTGCGTACGAGCGCGCCCGCTTGATAAAAATCCCACGTGTCCAGGTGCAGCGCGACCGCCGTGGATTGATCCTTCTCGGTGATCTGCCCGGCCTTGAAAGTGACGATTTCGTCGATCTTGCCGTCTTTATCGTAGTCGTTTTCGCGACGACGCAGCTGACCGTTGCTGTCGAAATAGCTGTACGCATCCACCTTACCGTCGAAATTCAGGTCGACCGCGCGACACACTTCTCGCCCGCCCTTACGCACGATGGTGATGTCGGTCTTGCCGTCGCCATTGGCGTCGATCTTCTCGGCGTCGGGCGCACTCGTGTCGCAAGCTTCATGCTTCACCGCAGTGTCACGCTTGGTGATGCCGCCGTTCGCGGAAGCAGCTCCCGCACTCCCTGCACCATTACACCCGAACTGGAACCCAGCGCCGATCAACAAGACCCAGCAAAGCCTGCAAGCACCCGAAGCAGCCTGGGCCTGCGCGAGCTTCGCGGCGCGGCCCTCCGTCATCCTCGTCATATGAAAACCTCTCGGCGCGCAAGATGAAGAAGCGAGCGTTCCGCTCCCTGAACAGTCTGCACCCGTTCCAGGTTTTAGCGCGGAACGTGCCGGAAGCATAGAGGAGTACCCCCTGTCCGCGCAGGCGCCAATCCGCCGCCGCCCGAGTGTGAGCGACCGGCAGACCGGCCGCTCCAGGAGCCACGCGGATCGATCAGGGCAACCTCCCTTTTTGGCGCTGAAAGCCTGAAATTGGGCCGCCGGACCATTTCATAAACCTATGAGAAGATTGAGAGATTCTACCGGAAGCGGCTTTGTCTCGATTGACAACACACATATGGGAATCTAGTGTAACGACTGGCAACTGGACACGTCACATGTCTCGCAAGAAGATCTCCACTACCGTTTACATCACGCCGGAACAGAACGAGCGGCTGCACCTGTTGCACAGCCGCACCAAGGTTCCGGTCGCCGTGTACATCCGTGAAGGGATCGATCTGGTGTTGAAGCGCTACGAGCACGCGCTGC
>JBDTJC010000280.1:0-2772 GCA_039936055.1 Polyangiaceae bacterium
CGCCGCGCTCGACGCGCAAGTCGACGTCACGCAGGACGTGCAGCGGCTTCTCGCCCCCGCGGTACGACTTGTTGAGCTGCTCCAAGCGAATCATCGCGCGGCGCTAGCATAGCAGTCCGCAGCAAAGTGCCGGCCACGCAGCGCCGATTCAGCCGCCGTTGCCTCCGCTGGAGGCGCTTGAGCCTATGCGTTCTGCTCGATTTGGTGCCCGCGCTCGCATCCCGCGCCATCAAGGCGAGCCAACGAGGTACCGCCGCGCGCCGCAGCCCGGGGCTCGCCGTACTTGCCGAGCCGAGCCGTCCGTCGTCAGTATCACGCCATTCCCAGCTCTGACCGGTGGCTGCGCCGAAAGGCGGGCCCCCGGCGGTCGACATCCTGAACTACGGGCCGATGACCGGGTTGATGGTCGCGCCGTCGCCGGCACGTGGACGCTCCTCATCGGCTGATAGAAAGAGAGGCTGCGCGCGTCACCGGAGATGACGCGCGCTCACACGAGTGGACGAACGGCGTCGCGGGTCGCACGACCGAGCTCGACCACGGCCGCCGGGAGGATTCTCTTTGACGGTTGGGTTCGGAGGTTCAAATCGCGGGGGCGCAACCACACGTGGACAACTGGGTTCACGGTGGCGTTTGAGGTGCGGGTGGCGTAGCGCTCGCCGTTATTTGCCCGCGCCCGAAGCCGAGCGAGCCGACGGCCGCGTATGAACGACCTTGCCATCGATCAGATCGACGATCGCCGTATTGGTCGCTGCCGCAAGTGCCTCGGCCCGTTTTCGAGCGCGAAGCAGCGCGGGTAGCGTTCGCGCCAATAGCGGGCTCTTGGCTTGCTCGATGGGCTTAGGGTTCATCGCTTCTCTGCCCAATCTAGCAGGATTGGGACGGCATCGGAATTGTCGTACAGCACCCAGGCGTCGACCAGGTCTTTGTAGAGCTCATCGAAGTTTGCTCTGCCAGCCAAAAAGCGGCGACGAATGACGTCTTCTCGGATGTTGTGCCCACCTTGGACTACGCGCTGAGCCACGCGAGCAAGCGCCACGTCCACGCTTGAAAGCGCCAAAAACCACAAGGCCACGTGATAGCCGGCGGTCTGCCATTCGCGAATGGAGCGCGCGTAGCTACGATTCGCGAGCGTTGTTTCGAACGCAAAACTTTCGCCCTTCGCCACCTCTTCCCGCATGCGTTGAAGCATGAAGCGGGCGGCTCTCATGGCCACCTGCTCCGGGCCGTGCGGCGACAGCTCGGTGGCGATCATGTCGGCGTTCAAGAACGTCGGGCAATTGGCCTCCGGCACGAGAAACTCGCGAGCGAAAGTTGTCTTGCCGGCGCCGTTTGGTCCCGCAAGGATCAATACCTGCTTGCCCATACCGTGCTCAAGTCTAACAGAGTGCGTCTCCAGACCGAAGAGCGATTGGTGTTCACGTGCTCAACTGTGCTAGCGAGACAGCGTGTTCACCCTGCGGTGCACGCAACGGTTCAGTGCGGGTGCAACCATTGAAAATAGGCCACAGCCAACGCCAGCGCAGCAACGAGCGCTTGCACCCCGACGACCCACGTGACGATTAGCGCGTATTTCGCTTGCTGCTGCGCTAGGTGCGTGTTGCTCGCGATGACCTCTGACGCCTGCTGCTCGGCGAAGCGCGCTTGCAGAGCCTCATAGCGGGTTCTGAAAATCTCTAGCTGGGCTTTGTCGGCGTCGTTGTACCTGAAGGCGTCGGCACGAGTTCGTTCCTTCAGTTCGTCGAGGACTTCGGAATACCCAAGCCAGGCTCGGTGAGCGTCCACCGCCTTCACGGCCTCAGGTCCCTGCAGGAGCTTGCTGTAAAACCTATTGTCGCCCTCGTTCAGGAGCTTCGGCCACAGTTCGTCATGCGTCGGCAGCGGGTCTTTGGTACTATTTTCCATGGCGAACCCCATCTTTGAACTCGACAGCAGTACTTTCAAGCCTCAATCCGCGGCGATGCCCGATATCAATATGGTGGAGCGCCGCAATCGTCGGACGCAGCAACGCTCGCGATGCCGGGTGCCACGCTGAAGCAGGTCACGCCAGGTTCGGGCGCGCGCGGCGAACCTTGGCAAACGATCAATCCGCCGACTCGCTAACGCGCCGCTCGATTGGGGTGACGCGCGTCGACTAGGTGAGCCGGACTCCAACTTTCGATGTGCTACCGTGTTACCGATGACTCTGCAGCTTAAGGGCGGGCTCGTCCTCGGCAAGTGGAAACTGGGGAAGCCTCTCGGTTCCGGCGGACAGGGCGAGGTCTGGGAGGCGCGACCGGTTTCCGGCGCACCAGGGCCACCGCGAGCCCTCAAGGTTTGCTTGGCAACGGAGGCCCGACAAAGGGACCGATTCACGCGCGAAGTCGGGCTGTTAAGGGGGCTGCCGACGAATGGCCACGTGATTCCGATCATCGACGCCGAAGTTGAGTGGACGGAGGAGCCGAAGACAAAGCTCGCTTACTCGTTCTACGTCACCGAACGGTTTGAGAGTTCCTTGCTCGGACTTCGCTGGATTCAACGGGCTCCCCTTCACGTTCTGACCTTGTTCTTGGAACTATGCGACGCAGTCGAATTCTTGCACACGCAGAGTCCAGCGCTGATCCACCGTGACATCAAGCCATCGAACATCTTTCTTGGATCGGAGCCGTACCGTTTGGCGCTCGGGGATCTGGGAATTGCGTTTGAGCAAGGGAACCAGGACGATCTGACCGCCACACACGAGGTCGTTGGGTCGCGCCACTATCGTGCCCCGGAGACGTTGATGGGGGGGAAGGG
>JBDTJC010000281.1:0-5394 GCA_039936055.1 Polyangiaceae bacterium
CCACAACGAACTCGTTGCCGGGCAGATCCCCTTCGCGAATGCGGGAGAGGTCAGGAAATCCGCCGTCAGCTGCGAAACCGTAGGTGTCGAAGCCGCAGACGAGAGATGGAGTGAGCCGCGCAACCAGCGAACGGGGCGCCATCTCAAAGTAGCTCCGCGCGTGGCCACCCGCGACGTTCGATAGCTCCGCAATGGCGGCGAGCAGCGCCTTGCCCCAGGGCGCCTTCGTCGCACAATCGTTTAAGTTCAACGCGAACGGGTATTGGTAGGCTGTGTGCGACACTTCCCGGTGCAGCAGTGCCGACGACGTCGAGTTCTTCCATGGGCTCGCGCCCGCATTTAGCGGCGACTGGTGAAAAGTCGCGTCGAAACGATACGGGCTGAGAGCGACTGCCATGTTCATTCGAAGCACACTGTCCCTTTTCGCTGGTCGCTTGTGCTTCTTCATCTCCTTGTTGTCGGCGACCAGATACCCGAACAAGAAGTCGTCGGCGTACTTGTCAGCGTCAGGAAAGTCCTTGAACTCCACTGCCAGCTGGTCTTCTTCTCGTAGGCGAGTGCGGTTCGTCGGGAGGTCGCGATCCGCGAGGATGTCTCGCAAGGCGTTGCGCATCGCTTCTGGGCTGACGACGGCGTACTCGTGATCGCCCTTGGTGATCTTTTGGATGATTGTGCGATTTTCTTCGCTCTCGCCGCGGTAGTTCGAGCTGGGTGCGGCATGGGTCAGAACGGTGCAGAACAAATTTTTGCGCTTGGTCATGGTTTGTCTCGCTGACGGGAGTGGCAGGTTAGGCAACTGCAGAGAGCGCCAATAGGGTCAGGCTTCGAACCTGTTCGATCGATTTTGAATCCATGAGTGCGCGTGCAATCTCGAGGTACTTCCCCTCGCTCGCACGCTGAGGAACAGAGCACAGTGTCGAGGTAAAGTAAGAGACGAAGTCGGCACCGGTGCGTGACCGGATCGCGAGAAAAGCTTCGCGCGCGACCTTTTCTTTCCTCTCGCCATACTCCTTTTCTCGGGCAGCGTTTCCTTGGACCTTTTGCCAGGAAAGGTCGTACTTCCGCTCGGTCTTACCGAGCACGTACGCCTGAACTCGCCGAAAGATCAGGTGCTCCAACGTCTGCTCTGTCTCGGGAACGTCGTCTTTCACTTCAACCTCCGTTAGTGCCAACCGGCAATCGCGCCGAAAACTATTGTGACGGATCGTCATCTCGTCAGGCGTCGTCGCGCATAGGCGTGCGAAGCCCGACCACCACGGTTTGCGGTCGAGGACGTTACTGACCCGTTGGCGCCGAAAGAGGGGGCTCCAATAGTTCCCCCGCCGCACCCGAGCGTATTGGTCGTCCTGCTTTCGCTCTGGGACAACGCGCCCGATCCCGCGGAGGCGAACGTTGTTTCCTTCCTTTTCGACATGAAACACGTCCACTGCATTCAGCCAGGGTCGTGTTGAGGACGCTCCTTGACTCGAAGCGACTACCTCATTGCTTCGGCGAACCACGTCAAGGCCCGCTTCGGCTGCCAGATCAATCACAGCGTCACGTGGCACATAGCCTGATAGCTCGCCGCTTCGACCTCGCGCTACCTGTTCCCATGCGCGGACGAAGTCGCCAAGGTCGGCCACGTCCGGGATTGCCAAAGCGTAGCCGGCGAAATCGCGAGAGAGGTCACGCTTCAGCAACGCTGGCACGTAGATGGCAGCAACGAACGGCCAAAAATGCAATAGAAACCGCAATCGGGCCACATCCTGAAACGGGACGTTCTCGGCGCTCTTTGCTTGTGCGCCCAATGCGTAGGTGCTCGGGAGGTCGACTGTTGTGTTCGGCCTTGTTGCCAGCTCATCCCAAGCTTCGACGCCATCCTTGCTCTTCCGCTCCTCGGCCCGAGCATCAAATGGCTCCCGAGTCGCCGGTACCCCGCGCAACGTGGTCCAAACCATGTCGCGCCAGAGCTTGAGCCATGGCTTCTTGCCGTCATGTCCCGCGTCCCAATCGTCAACGAGGGCACCCCGCGGAATTACTTGGTCGTAGATGAATACCTTCCGTTTCTTCTCGGCCTTCGTCTTCGGATCGACAAAAACTCGCTCGATCGCCGGACGCTTAGGCTCAATGTCGACCTTCGTACCGTCCGCCAACTTCTTCTGCAGCTTCTTTTCGCGCTCCTGTTCTTCCAGCGAAGCGTCGTAGATGTCGTCGAAGAGGCTCTGCATGCCATCGCGATCCGCAGCGAGTACCAATGCTTGCTCGTCGATGCTCTCGATTTCGCAGACCCCTTTGCGATCCGGCCTGCGTTTGAGAAAGGCGACGCATAGCGCCAGCCCGGCAAGACCCGCGCGGTGTTGTGACGACGGCATCTCTTGAAGGTCCCATCGGAACTTCAGGACTGTTTTCGGATCAATTGTGGCGGGCTTCTTACCCTTCTGCGCGGCGTTCCTCTTGGGCAGAGCCTCGCGTTCCGGCACTTCATTCATGGTAAATCCTCCTCACGAAATTGACGGTTCGTCGTCGACCATGAAACCAAGCCAATTATCGTATCGAGAGCCATCAGCCGTCTTCAACCAAAGCGGCAGTCCCGAGTCTTCGCTCGATCGTGCGTGCTTCTTCGGAACGGTCAATCTCAAACCGTCGGTGGGCTTGTTGTGTTTAGTCAGCGCCTTGAAGCGTTCGAGGTCGCTGTCGAGAACGACGGCTGCTCCGATGTCGTCGCTATCACGCAGCGCCCCGGCCGTCGCGAAATAGCCGCCGTGGATGAAGGGGGTGTTGCCGCTAGCGTCACGCTCGTTGAGAGCGGGCTTCTCGAGCCCAAGGGCCAGATCGCGCTGGCTCACGTCACGCCGGCCGAGCTCAGCGAGAAACTTCGACGCCGCCTCGATGTCCTTCTTGTCGTACGGCGCTGCCGACTCCGGCGCATACGTGAGAAGCGTGGCACGGAAATCGAGCCCTCGACGCTGGTGACGATTCGCGCGACCGAAGCGTTGCACCAATGACGAGATCGGCGCGTGCTCGGTGATGAGGAGGTCCGCGTCTAGGTCGAGGCTCATCTCGCAGACCTGGGTTGTGACCGCGATGGCAGGCGGTGGATCACCCGTCGTTGGAGCACGAAAGGCGTCGATGGTCTCTCGGTGGCGCTGCTGTCGGTCTTCAAGCCTGAAACGTGAATGATAGACGCCGACGGTCATGCTCGGCCCCAGGCGGAGCTTGAGAGCGCGCCCCAGCTGCTGGCATCGCCGGACGGTATTCACGACCCAAAGCACTCGCTGACCTCCACTAACGGCCGCGACAGCGGCGGCGACCGCGTCGTCCAGTTTCGAGGCCTCGAGCCGATACCGTGGCGCGGTTTCCTTTTCTTCGAGATCCTTTAGGTCGCGCATATCACTCGTGGTGGGATAGCTCCGCAGCGCGCAGCGTGCTTCGAGCTCCTGGCGGCGCCTCAGTGGCAACGTGGCCGTCATGCACAGCACCGGCAGATCAAAACGCTCCAAAAAAGTGACCAAAGCGTTCCACATCTTCGGGTCGTAGCTATGGATCTCATCGAAGACGACGGCGGCGTCGGCAAGCGCAGGCAAGAGGCAGATGCCGCCATAGCTGTGCTCGATGAATCCAAGAAACTGGTCCACGGTCGCAGAGAAGTAACGCTTGTTCCACAAGCCGAGGGCGAAGAGCCTCGCGTCTCCCTCGGCGACGGCAGCGCTTTTGCCCCGAAGCGAGGGGGGCAGTTCTTGCGGATTTTCCATCATGCCGGAGAGCTCGTACGCGGACGTTCCGTGAACCAGAGCCGCGGCGCCTTCAGGAGCGTGCGCGACATAGTCACGAAAGCCCTCGGTTGCGGTGCCTCGCGTCGGATAGAGGAAGATCACGCGCCCAATCGCCTCCTTTCTGCTGACCGCGGAGGCCCAACGCCAGGCAGCGAGCGTCTTGCCGGAGCCGCATGCTGCCAACAGAAGCCCGCGGCGCCCGACGGACGCCGCGCCATCCTGAAACCCGTGCCACCCCTTCCACTTAGCCCCCAACTCCCTGGTACGCGGAGTCAGAACATCGGTGTCGATGTCGTCGTGCGCGAGTGCCGCGCCGTGCGCGACACTCTTGATCCAGTGATCGATGTCGTGTTCCTCCCGCCATAGCCCCGACGCCACTGAATCGCAGACGATCAGCCCTGCCTTAACCGCGAGGCTCAGCCGCAAGCGTCCGCCGTCCTTTTGAAGCTGACTCGCGAACCGCGCAGCACGATCGAACAACGCCTCCCAGGCTGGGCCCCAGGCTGCGTCAAGATACCGGGCTGCGGGAAACGAGCCGGTGAACGGTGGCAAGGCGGCAACCTCGGCAATACGGCGAAGAACATCGCGCACCTGGTGGTCGTCGAGGAACAGCGCGGTTGGTGTCGCGTTCTTGGGCAGCAGTACCTGCCATTCGCCGTTCTCGGAAGCCTTGAGATGGTGACTCAGCACGGCGGCAACGACGACGTCGACGTCGACGTCCGTGTTTGTCGAAAGCCAAGCGGCCATCGACGGCTCGCATAAGAGGAGCGCACTCAGGTGCTCGTGCCGCAGCGACTGGGGTTTGAAACCCTTGGCTGCCATAGCGTCTTGAAAGTCCTCGTTGGCCTTGCCTATATCGTGAAACAACGCCGCGAGGCGGAGGTGAAGTGAGAACACCGAGTGTTGTTCTGGCTCGAGCTTGAAGAACCGCGGGTAGCTGCGGCCCCAGCGCGTCCCCGCGCGAAAGAGCTCACTCGCAACCTGTTCCGTATCGAGCAGGTGCTGGAGCAGGGTCAGCTCCTTGGTTCCGCGCTTACTCTTCGCGAGGAGCCGTAGCGACGCCGCACGGATCACGTGCCCCTCGTTGCGCGAAAGATCCCGCAGCCCATGCGGCGTTTGCCCCCGAGGCCCTTCGCCTGTAGCGCGAGGCTCTGATCCGCGCTGAGGGCACCTACCCGCACCGAGTAGCCGACAATGCGCTTGCCGCCGACGGTGATGCGACTTCGCCCGCAAAGTTCCGGTGGGGATTGGATGTCGAGCGCGTTGAGCTGACGCTTCAACTCCGCAGCGTAGCGCTCAGCAAATGCCGCGACGTCGAGGGACTGACGACCGAGATCCTGGTTGTCCCGACGAGGCGCATCGGTGAGTTTGAGAACAACGAGCCGTGCATCTAGGCAAGACGCTGGAACAAGGGCGCTGACGCTCGGTGCTCCAAGCGAGAGTCTGCCGCCAGCAAGCTCTATCGTCTGCCCCGCCAACGGCAGCACGTCCGGGATGTGCTCGGCAGGCAGACGCAGAAACAGGCGCGCCTGTTCGCGAATCGTCAATGTACCTGCGTCCGTGGGGGTGCCCGAGAGTGGATGAACGCTGAGCCAAGTTGCGCCGTGCAACGCGGGCACCGCTGCGCATAGCGCGGAGTAGA
>JBDTJC010000282.1:0-5467 GCA_039936055.1 Polyangiaceae bacterium
TGACGACGCCGTCAGCCTTGCACAGCGCGCCCATCACGGAGAAGGTCGTTTCAACGAACTGGTGACCCACGCGGCGCAGCCGTTCGCGCAGCGCCAGGTAGCTGAGCCCGATGCCGATGAGCCCACCAACGAAGAGGCCAGGGAAACCGCCAAACACGAGGCCCAAGATGGCGCCAATGACGATGAAAAGCATACGCTGAGCAGGTAGAGCCTCGAGCCCTTCGCGGCTAGGACTTTCGGCGTTTTTGTCGGCGCTGAGCGGGCCGCCATGTGCGCGGAACAACTCGGAGGCGTTGACGACCGCGTATCGGCGCACGCTCGTTAGATACCGTCCGTTGGTCGGGTCTTCCCCCGCTGGAGCGGCCTATTTGAGCGAAGCGCGTGCCGCACGACCGAGGGTGTTGCCTTTGCTCGAGCGTCGAAAGCTTGCTACTCCGAGCCGCCGGCCTTTGGTCGCCCCGGCCCCGGTAGCGCGCGCCTCACCAGCCCACGCCGAAGTGGAGTGAGAGCTCGGTGGGGTACAGGTGTAGTGGGGGAGTCGAAACGTAGTTGCCCGTCGTTGAATCATATTGGCTGCTCCCACCGAAGCCGACCGGCAGCACGTTCTGCGCGACACGGAAGTCCGCGTAGAGACGGGTGGAGGATTCGCGAAAAAACATCAGGCCGGCCTGACCGTACGGCGCCAGATTGGTGACCTCTTGCGATACCAGCCGCGGCATCACGCCGAAGCCGAGGTACGGCGAGGTCGAAGCATGCGCGAGGTAAAAATTGGCGCCGATATCACCGTAAACGCCTCCGTAGCCGAGGCGGTGATCCTCGCCCGGGTTGGCGGGCAAAACCACGCCGACGCCGAACTCGAGGAAGTGGCTATTGCTATCGACTCGCAGCGCAAAGCCCGCACTCATCATCGGAGAGATCTCGTGGCCCCAGCCAATCGGGTAAATGAAGCCCGCCTTGAAGCCCGTTACCTTCTCGGACCAGGTGCGGTTTGGGCTCCGAGCCTCGGTCTTGGTGACGGTGTCGAGCGCCTGCGTGGCGTGAGTTTCTTGGTGACCGGAGAGCGCCTTGGCTAGCCGCTCGCTCGCGGGCTCCACGTCGTCCAGGCCAGTCGCGGTCATCTTGGCCGAGCGGAGCAGCGCGCCGTTCACGGAATAGCGCGTGGCCGTGATCACAATGCGCGTGTCCAAGCGAACCGCGGTCGCGTAGATGTATTCGTTAGCTCCGAGCTTTTTGGCTGCTTCCTGCACACCGCCCGTTTGCTCCAGCGCGCGGCGCGTCTCGGGCATTGGAATTACCGCATCCGGCTGCGCTACCTGATAGGCCGAGGCCACCGTTTGGCTGATCGCCTCCACTTCACCCGGGTCGAGATTCGTTCCCTCCACCGGCGCCACCATCACCGCCGCCCGAGCCGTTACCGAGAACAGGAGACCCACGACCCCGAGAACCCAGCCCAAACTTTGCATCAAGCGTCGTCAGAGCAACGTCTGTGCCAACTTACCCAGACGCCTGCAAAATCGCTCGAGCGCGCCGAAAGCTGCCGTGAATACAGCCCTCGCATCCAAGTTGTAGCCGCTGCCTCGGGTCGGTGCCGGCTCACAGTGTGATCTTGGTGCCACACCTCGCGGGCACACCGGCCGTCGCGAGCTGCAGGCCAATCGAGCGCCCGCGAACGCCGGTACTGCCGTAGAAAGTCTTCGTGCCCGTGTATGGCCCGCTCACGCTTGGCGAGCGCGCCACGTGACCCACGAAGACTGGTTGTCTGCAGAGCCGCGCCAAAGCTACTGACTGCGAGGCCGCCGACCGACGACGCCGACCTCACGCGGTGAGGAAGCTCGGGTTCTTGCGAACGACCTCTTTGTTCAAGTAGCCGGCAAAGCGCACCCAGCCGAGATAAGGCGCCATCAAGTAGGCGGCGGGTTTGTCGACTTGCTGAGCTTGCTGCATGTACCCACCGACACTCGTCAACAGCGCACCTAGATCGACGAATGCGGCTTTGGGCCGATGCTGGCCGAAGAACAGCCGCGACCAGTTCGCGTTCAATGCAAGCTGCGCCGTCCACAATGTCAGCGCGCGAGTTCGGGCGGGCGAAGGCGGAGTGCGCCAAACCCGATACCCGGAGACGGCGCTAAGCGCGAATAGCGTCGTCCAAACCGGACCGAATACCCAATCCGGCGGGTTCAAGCGAGACTTTCGGATCAGTCGGTACCAGGGCTCCTTTCCCCGAATGGTCGCCTTCGCCCCGATAACCGCCGTGAGCGCGGTGACCGCAGCGAAACCAAACAGAGCGAGCAAGGGTCGTTGCCGAGCGCGTGTGTCGATGTCCATGAGCCGAGTTTGCAAAGCGCGTGCTCAGTCGAAACGGCGAGCGAAGCGCGCTGGCATTGCGGCCCGTCACGCGCTTAAGGGCACTTGCGTGGCTGCAGCGAGCTTGGATCCGTGGCTCATTGCCACGCACTCACCATTGGGTCTCGCCGGCGGTCGGCGTCGACAACGGGCACGAGATCCAGGGTACGGGCACTGTGATTGCGCGCGGCGGCGGCTTCAACGTGGGCATGACCGAAGACGTTCTGCCCGGTCACGTGTTCGCCTGGTCGGACGAGTGGATCACGTACAACAGCGAGTGGACGCAGCACACGGACTACCAAGTCGAGCTGTTCTGGGTGAACGCAATCAAGTGGCTGACTGCGGCCACCAAATGTCAGGTGCCCGTTCCACCCATTGTGCCGAAGTGACGTAGTTACCAAGGAAGTGGGTGTTGTCGGTGGCCCAGGCGGCAACAACGGGCTCGCTCACCAGCCTCCATCCCGGGCCAAGCACTTCAAAACTCAGGCCGCAGCCGGTTGGCTTGCGCGCTGCCAGATGCTCGAAGCGAGGTCGCCCGTGATCGGCAAGACACTCGTGATGGAAACGAAAGTGGCTGCGCCCATCATCGCTCCCGCGCCGGTGAGCCAGCACAGATACTGCTCGTTCTGACCCACCAAACGCACGAGCTCCAGCGGCGCTTCCACGCTGTATGGATTGTTGGGGGGTGAACCTGGGTGCTCGGGCTTTGCGGCTTGCCCCGAAACCACCTGAGCGCCCGGTGGCAACGCACAGACAACCTTGAAATTGTTGCGCTTACCCATGTCAGAATACTCCTCTGAAACGAGCACACGCCCATGGGTCGTCACACCCACGTAGACGGTCGGCGTGTAGTTCGAAAAGCCAATTGCACCGAGAGCCGCTTGTTTCGCTAGCTTGCCCACCACCTGCCCCACGCCGTTCGTCGGTTCGACGTACGCCAACCCCTGCCAAATGCCGAGCAGGCGCTCGTCCGCGTTCAACACCTTGAACTTGTCGGCGTAGGCGTTGTGGAACATTTGCGGCCCCTCGCCAGCGGCGGCGCGCTTGCGCACGTTGGCCTGCGCCCAGCGCGTGTAAAATAGCATTCCGGCGATCGCCACAACTGGCACCAGATAAACAATCATGTTCATGGCAACTCGTCCTTCCCTGATTGAGGCATCCGCGCCGCGCGGCCGGAGCCCACCGAGCACTTCCCCCGTGTGCTCGGACTCTATCCCGTTGCCGCCCGCAGTCGACAGCGTTTTTTTCGCACTGCCGAGCCGCGCGCGTCCACCCTATCCAACGACTGCGCGAGCGCCGTTTACTCAGGCGGCGTCTCAGTTCGACGACTGGCCCCAACTACCCGACGCGAGCGTCGTCACCAACGTGCCCGCACAGCCGGGCACGAACCCGGAACCATCGCCGCCGTAAGACGGCGCAGGGGGGGCGGTGGAGCAGGGCGGGTCGACTAGAGCGTCCAAGCGCAGCACGCCGTTCGCACCTGCGTCTGGGTACTCGGCCCGCAACACCACCGCGAGGCGTTGCGCGCTCTGCGGCACGGTGACGCCGACGAAGCCGGTCTGTGCGACGTCTTCCAGTGCGTACTGGCCATCGAACACGAGCATCTCGGTGAAGCCACCCGACGCCTCGGGCGAGGTAATGAGTTGCGCGTCGTAACTACCGTGCACTTTGCCGTCGGTGGTCGTGGCTTTCACGTTGACGGAGTAGCTCACCGACGCACGCGAGACTCCGTAGTCGCGGTGGGACGGCGTGCCCATCAAGCAGACCCCGTTCAGCCCGCTCGCTTTGAGCTCAAGTTCGGTACTGTCACCGCCGCTCCACTGGACAGGCAGCGCGCCAGCACTGACGATCCGAGCCAGGGCGTCGCTGCCGCTGACCCCCACTGCAGCGTTGTCCGCGCTGACCGCCAAGGCGATCTGGGATCCATTGTCGCTGCGACACGCGGGGTCATCGGGAAAAAGCGCCATGCTGAGCGGGCTGGAGCTGACAACTTCCGGCCCAATCGCGCTAAGGCTCGCACTGAGATCGCCCGCCATGCCGCCGGGGGCCAGCATCGCATTCAGCTCCAGCGGACCCACCGTGGCGATCGGATCAGCGGGCGTGATGGCGAAGCTCCCGGCTATCTTGGCCACTGGGATCTGATGCTGCACGAAGGCCAGATGCGCCTCGGCAGCCTCCACGTTCGTGTCAAAGGACTCTGCGAGTGCGCCGTCCGCCGTGCTGAGCTCGGCGTGCATGGCGATACTCAAACGGTCAGGCGGGCATTGCGCGCCGATGGCCACGCCGCCGCCATTGGTGGACGGCGTCGGTGTCGAGTGCACGAGCTGCGCTTTCGACAATGACACCAAGGTGAGGCTGAGCGTGCTCGCCCCAACACCGGGCGCGTAGCTCGCCGCATCGACCGGCTTCCAACTGATTGGAGTCTGGAATTGCCTCTCCGTAAAGGCGAGCACGTCTTGTGCGCTGAAGCCGAGCGCGCTCGCGTCGTCGAGCGCCACGTCGCTTCCGTGGTCGTCGCAGCCCGTGGAGGAGCCAGTGGCTCCGCCGGGCGTCGTGTTCTGCCCGGACAGGTCACCGGTTTGCCCGCCGCCGCAGCTCGGCGCCAGCGCCAAAAACATCAAGCCCGAAGCCAGCAAGGATGCGCGATTCATACGGAAGCCCTCCATCGCCTTCACTATGGACAAGCCGCTCCAGGTCGGCAATAGCCGAAACGCACATTTCATGGCTCCAAATCGCGTCGGAATGTGCGATTCTCTACACATGAACTATGAGCGGCTGGCTGCCGAATTCCTGCGTGCTTTGAGGGGAAAGCGCTCTCAGCAGGCGGTCTGCCGCAAGCTCGGGGCGCGCAGTAACGTCGTGCATCAGTGGGAGCGCGGGCGCAGCTTCCCGGCCGCTTCTAAGGCGCTCAAGCTCGCGTCACGCTTGGGGTTGCACGTGAACGCGGCGCTCACCGAGTTCTACCGCGTGCCGCCACCCTGGCTCGCCACGGCAGATCTATTCTCGGCTAGCGGCATCGCCACGCTGCTTGAGGATCTGCGTGGCGGTACCAGCATTGTCGAGCTCTCGCGCTACAGCGGCAAGAGCCGCTTTGCGATTGCGCGTTGGCTCGCTGGCAGCAGCG
>JBDTJC010000283.1:0-14162 GCA_039936055.1 Polyangiaceae bacterium
GCGATTCGATGCGACGATCCGGCACTAGCCACATCAAGGCCACGGCGATGTATAGCGCCTGTGAAACGTGGGAGTTCACGAAAGCGAAGGCCACGGCCGTCAAATACAGCACCGCGGAGGCCTTGCCCTTGATGTCTTGGCCGAGCATGCGACGCAGCTTCGAGTTCGGGCCCTGGTTGTGCACGATGGTCAGTTGCAAGATGAGGTACGCGACACCGGCCGCGAACAGAATCAGTCCGTAAACCGCAGTGGGCACTGGCGCGCTGTGACTCTCACTCATCCATGCGGTTGCGAACGGCACGAGGGATAGCCAGAACAAGAGATGCAAGTTGGCCCACAAGATGCCGCCGCTGACGCGCTCCAGCGTGTGCAGCATGTGATGATGATTGTTCCAGTAAATGCCGATGTACACGAAGCTCAGCACGTACCCGCAAAGGGTCGGCAAGACGGGCAGGAACGCGGCGAGGTCGTCACCGTGCGGCACTTTGAGTTCGAGCACCATGATTGTGATCAGGATCGCGATCACGCCGTCACTGAAGGCTTCGAGTCGACCCGTTCGCATCTTACGGCCGAGCTTGCCCGACGCGCGCGCCTTACGCTAGACTACGCATCAAGATGGACGCCATCATCGACCACATCAGCCTGAATGCGTCGGATTACGCCCGTTCTAAGGCGTTTTACACGCAGGCGCTAGCACCACTCGGCATCACGCTCATGATGGAGTTCGGGTCCGCTGCCGGCTTCGGTCGCGACAAGCCCGAGCTATGGGTCGGTACGAAATCGGACTTTCAGAGCGCGGAGCAGTTTGAAGTGATCACTCCGATTCACGTGTGCCTGCGCGCGCGCAATCAGGCGGAGGTGAACGCGTTCCACGCCGCGGCCCTCGCCGCCGGCGGGCGGGACAACGGCGCGCCCGGCATTCGCGCGCATTATCATCCGGGGTACTACGGAGCGTTCGTGATCGACCCGGACGGCCACAACATTGAAGCCGTGTTCCACGGCAAATGATTGAACTTCCGCCGCGCGCGTTGCACATCGATCTGCCCGCTTGGGTGGATGAATTCGTGGCCCGCTTTTCGCGCCCCCTGCTGGACGACGAAGCGTGCATGGCGCTCACCGTGGCGCTCTCGGGGGAAAACGTGGCGCGCGGCGGGGGCCCGTTCGGCGCCACCGTGTTCCATGACGGCCGTCTTCTGTCGGCCAGCGTTAACCTCGTGCTGAGCAGCGGCTTCTCTATCGCCCATGCGGAAATAATGGCGCTGATGAAGGCCCAGGCTGCGCTCGGCAACGTTTTGCAAGAGCCGCCGCCGGTCACGTTGTTCGCGAGCACGGAGCCGTGCTGCCAGTGCTTTGGTGCCTTGGTTTGGGCCGGCGTGCGGCGTCTGGTGTGCGGCGCAACGACTGCGGACGCAGAAGCCGTAGGCTTCGATGAAGGACCGAAGCCCGCGGCCTGGGTGAGCGTGCTGGAACAGCGCGGCATTGCCGTGCAACAGCACGTGCTGCGTGCCGCCGCGCAGCGCGTGCTGCACAGCTACGTGCAGCGCGGCGGACGAATTTACGGCAAGCCGAGCGCTTGACCGTGCCTCAGCCGCTCAGCCCGCCTCGAAGCGGATTTTGTAGAGCACGTTGACTTGGCCGTGTTCCGGCTGTGGGAACTGCAGCGCGTAGAAGCCCTCCGCAACGCAGTCGACCACCTGGCGATCACTGAGGTCCGAACCGCCGTCCGTGACTTCTGACACGGTGCCAGCGGGGCTGATGGCGAAACGCAGGCGCAGTGTGCCGCCCAGCCTGTCATTGCGGTTCACGCCATCGCGATAACAACGGGCAAATAGTGGGTAACCGGCCTCCACGACGTTGTCGATGGCGTCAGAAGTCAGCGTCCCGGGCGAACTCGGCTCGATCACCAGGCCGCGCTCGTCTTCGGCTGCCTTGTGCTTGGCGGCTCGAGAGGCGCGTTTGGAATTTGACGGCGGATCAACCAGGCGAAACACGAACGTCCAGCGCGCCGACGCGGGCTCCGCGAAATCACCAAAGTCGATCTCGCTCAGGCGCTGCTCGAGGCACGCTTCGACGCGCGCGTCCCCGAGGCTGGAAGCTTCACGCCGCACGGCGTGCACTTTGCCCTCCACATCCAACTGCCAGGAAAAACGCGCGGCGCCGTGCAAGCTCGGGTTCGCGAAGAAGCAGCGCCGTAGATCGGTCTCGTTGCCGCGCAGCCGCATGACGATGTCGCTGGGGAGGAGCTCCACGTCTTTGGCTCGTTTCGCAGCGTGCCCCGCCTCAGGCGCTTCGTCTTCGGAGGGCGCTGCAGGCGCTGGGGTCGCCCCGCCGCAGGCGAGCAAGCCCGACAGGAGTAACGGAGCACAACCCCAAAAGCCTGCAATTCGAACGGGAATCATCACGCGACTCGCGCTTCCATAGCATGAACGCGGATTTGCGAAAACACGCTTGAGCCGCGCTTCGAGCGCGCTATCTTGCGCCGGTGCGAAAACCGATCGAAGTCGCGACGGACCCCGCGGCTGTAGAAGACGAAGACCTGACGTCGCGAACCGACTTGCGCAACGAGCGCAAACGCTCGGAGGCCGCGTGGGCTGAATTCGCCAAGACCCTGGTCACGATGAGCGAACGCCACCTGCTGCGGCTGGAGTTGCCCGAGCCCGTGCTGCGCGTCGTGCAGGACACCCGCCGCATCACCAGCCCCACCGCCAAAGCGCGGGGCTTGCGCCTCGTTCGCCAAGAGCTGCGCGGGTTGGACTTGAGCCTGCTGCGCGAGCGTCTCGAAGATCTGTCGCACCCGAACGCGCGCCGCGCTGCAACGCCTGCGGATGAGTGGCGCAAGCGCCTGATGGACGGCGGCGAGGCGGACTTGGCGGCGTTCGTGGAAGCGTTCCCGCGGGGCGACCACCAGCGCTTCCGCATGCTGATCCGCAATGCACGTAAATCCAGCATCGCCGCGAATAACAAGGCGGTCGGCAATTTGACGCAGGCGCTGCGCGACGTGATGTCGGCCGGCTGAGCGCGCATGCTAGCGCGACTCGTTTTTCTCGGCGCAGCCACGCTGCTGGGGCTCAAGCTCTTCGCGCCGCATCGGCTGCGCGCGTTCGGCAAGCAGGTGGACCGCGTGGTGAACGCGACGCTGATCGCGCTCGGCTTAGTGTACGGCGTACAGATCGCGATGTACCTATTCGCGCATCACTGAGCCGGGCGCCCGCCTCAGTCCATATTCTGGAGCGCTTCCCCGAAGGCGCGCGAGAGCTGCTCCAACGTGCGCCGGTCGAACGCCTTTGAGCGCAGGTAATTCACGTCCCAACGCGCTTCGCCGCCGAAGCTCCAATCCCAGCTCCCCGAGGGGCGGGTCGAGATGCAGAGGGCGGTGCCTTGCTTGCCCGAGTCCATTCGGTAATCAGTGCCGTCGATCGCGACTTCGACGATGGCGGGGCTGTCGTAGTTGACGGGATTTTCAGGCGCACTGCTCATGTGCTCAGTGTACGGTGATTCGAGCTAGAGTTCCAGCCGTATTATTGGGGTGCAGCCGGGCCATTGCGGGGGTCCGGCCGCCGCCTTAGCTCAGTGGCAGATGATGTCTCTCGTGGCCCTGGCCGTCGATGCGTATTCGCTGGTGGTGTTGGTTTCCGTCATCTGCTCCTGGGTCAACCTGGCGCCCGACCACCCCGTTGTCCGCTTCACGAGCCAATTGACCGAGCCGGTGCTGGACCCCATCCGTCGCGTCCTGCCCAGCATGGGCGGCATGGATTTTTCGCCGATGTTGCTGCTGCTCGCTCTGCGTTTCGTGAAGCGGCTAGTGCTGCGCTGAGGTTCAAGTCCCGCCGATCACGCTAATTTTCCCAAACATCACCTTTCCACGGTTGGCAGCGGAAGCTTCCGGCCCAATCACGGTTGAAGGCCCGAGACAGCGAGTTTCGGGGTTTGCCTTCTCACGCGCGCAGGACGATGGTCCCGCCGCGTGACCCCCCTGATTGGTTTCAAGATGCTTCGATTCCGCCCTGGGTTTTCCCGGCTATTGCTGTGCTTTCCTGCTCTTATTGCGCTTCCCGCGTGCGGCAAGTCGGAGGCTGCTCCACCCGCCGCAGTCAAGGAAGACCGGAAGGTGTTGGTGACGACCACCACCGCGAGCGAACGCCCAATGCCCGAGTTTCTCACCCTGACGGGTAGCCTACTCGCGGACCGGGAATCCGACATCGCCGCGGATGCGAGCGGCAAGGTCCTGACCACCAAGGTGGAGCGCGGTCAAAGCGTGAAGCAGGGGGATTTGCTGGCCACGCTCGACGCGAGCGCAGCGGCGCTCAGCGCGAGCGCCGCGCTTGCGCGAGAGCAACTCGCGAAGACCCAAGCCGACCAGGCGAAAACGGAGTGCGAGCGCTCCCAGCAGTTGTTCGATTCAGGGGCTATCTCCAAAGCCGACTACGACCGCTCGGTCGCGCAGTGTATCGGCAGCCAGTGGTCCGTCGCAGCCGCCACCGCGCAGCACGGCTCCGCCGCGAAAATGGTGGGTGACTCCGCGATTCGCGCGCCTTTTTCGGGCGTCGTTGGAGAGCGCTACGTGAATGTCGGGCAATACGTGCAGCCCAGCACGCGCATCATCTCCCTGTACGCCATTGACCCACTGCGCTTGGAGCTGAGCGTGCCGGAGGCCAACGTGGCCTTGATTCGGCAGGATCTGCCGGTGGACTTTCAGGTCGCGGCATTCGGGGACCAAACGTTTTCCGGCAAGGTGCGCTTCATCAGCCCCAACGTGCGCCAGGCCTCTCGCGATTTGGTGGTCGACGCACTGGTGCCCAACGTTGACGCGAAGCTCCGCCCCGGGATGTTCGCGATCGTCCGGCTCAAGACGGGTGAGAAGCCCGCCGTAGTCGTGCCGCTCGCGGTCGTGCGCAAAGATTTGGACCCGCCGCGCGTCTACGCAGTGGTAGCCGGTCACGTAGAAGAGCGCGTGGTGCAGCTCGGCGAAGAGCTCGAAGGCGTCGTCGCCGTGGTCAGCGGCGTGAAGACCGGTGATGTGCTCGTGCTCAATCCAACCAATGCCGTTCACGACGGCGTGCGGGTCGAGTGACGCATGCAGTGGCTAGCTGAAATCTGCATCAAACGCCCGATCTTCGCGACTGTGTTGATGCTGCTCGTGGCCGTGATTGGCCTGTTCGGGTACAGCAAGTTGGGGGTGGATCGCTTCCCGAAGATCGATCTGCCCATCATCACGGTGACCACGCGCTTGAACGGCGCGGCGCCGGAAGACGTCGAAACCGAAATCACCGACAAGGTGGAGGAGGCCGTCAACACCATCAGCAGCATCGATGAATTGCGCTCGGTGTCCGCCGAAGGCGTCTCGCAAGTCTTCATCACGTTTTTGCTCGAGAAGGACGTGGACGTCGCCGCGCAAGAAGTGCGCGATCACTTGAACGCGGTCATCCCGGACTTGCCCAAGAATATCGACCTACCGGTCGTGACCAAGCTGGACCCGGACCAAGCGCCGGTGATGTACATCGCGCTCAAGTCCAGCCGGCCGATCACGGAGGTGACAGAGTACGCGGACAAGCGCGTGCGTCGACAGCTCGAAACCATCGGCGGGGTCGGTGGCGTGAAAATCCTGGGCGGCCGTAAGCGTCAAGTGAATATTTGGCTGGACCCGCTGCGTTTGCGCGCTGCGGGCATCACCGCCAGTGACGTGCAGCGAGCGATCGACGCGCAGAACCTGACCATGCCCGGCGGTCACGTGGACACCGGGCCGGAGCAGCTCACGTTGCGCGTGCACGGCCGCGTGGAAAGCGTCGCGCAACTCGGCCAGCTCGTGGTCAAGCAGCAGGGGAGCCACCCGCTCTTGGTTCAAGACGTGGCCCGCGTCGAAGACGGCTCGGAAGAAATCGAGAGCTCCGCTTTGCGCAATGGCGACCCCACGGTCGTCATGGCCATCCGTAAGCAGTCGGGCTCGAACACGGTGCAGGTCGCCGACGAGATCAAATACCGGCTGACCGATATCCAGAAGACCTTGCCGCCCGGCTACACGATCGAGATCGTGCGTGATGACTCAGGCGTGATCCGCACCAGCGTGGACGCGGTAAAGGAGCATTTGGTCATCGGTGCGATTTTGGCGGCGCTGGTGGTGCTCGTCTTCTTGGGCAACGTACGCAGCACGCTGATCGCGGCGATCGCCATTCCGACGTCCATCGTAGGTACGTTCGCGTGCATGTGGTTCGAGGGCTTCACGCTGGACACCATCACGCTGCTGGCTTTGGCCCTCGCGGTCGGTATCGTGATCGACGATGCGATCGTCGTCTTGGAAATCATTTTCAAGAAGGTCGATGAAGACGGCATGTCGCCAATCGAAGCGGCGCGCAGCGGCACCAAGGAGATCGGCCTAGCCGTCTTGGCGACCACGCTGTCCTTGATCGCGGTGTTCTTGCCGGTGGCGTTCATGGCCGGTATTCCCGGGCGCTTCTTGAAGAGCTTCGGCGTGACCATGGCCTTCTCGATCGCAGTCTCGCTGTTCGTCAGCTTCTCGCTGACGCCCATGCTCGCCTCGCGCTGGCTGCGAACGAAGAAGGAGCGTGGCGAGACCAAGCCCCTCTTGGAGCGCGTCGTCGACACCGTATATAAGCCCGTTGAACGCCTGTACTCGACCGCCCTGCGCTTCGTGATGCGCTTCCGTTGGGTAGTCGTGCTCGCGTCCCTGGCCACGTTGGGCTCGTGCATTCCGCTGCTGAAGGCGGCGGACAAGGGCTTCCTGCCGCGCAACGACGAAGCGCAGATGAACGTTTCCGTGCGTACGCCCGAGGGCAGTAGCCTGGCTGCGACGCAAATCATCGGCGAGCGCATCGCGCGCGAGATCCGTAAGTTGCCCACGGTTGTGTCCACCCTCACGACAGTGGGCGACGACGACGCGGTCACCCAAAACCTAGCGCACATCTACGTGCGTCTGGTGGACCCGGGCGCCCGCAAGCAAAGCCAAGACGATGTGATGGACGAGGTGCGTCGGAAGATCACCTCCAAGCAGTCCGGTGACTTGCGTATCGTCGTCTCCGAAGTCGGTGCCTTCTCCGGCGGCGGTTTCTCGACCGCCAAGGTTCAGTACACGCTGAGCGGCCCGGACCTGAAAAAGCTGTCCACGTACTCGGACTCCATCATCGCCAAGCTGAAGAATGTGCCCGGCGCGGTGGATGTGGATTCCTCGCTGATCACTGGCAAGCCGGAAATTGGCGTGTACATCGACCGCGCGCGCGCTGCCGACCTCGGCGTGCAGGTGATTGACGTAGCCAACGCACTGCGTTTGCTGGTCGAAGGCGTGCAGGTCTCGACCTACGAAGAACGCGGCGAGCAGTATGAAGTGCACGTTCGCGCCGAGCCGCAATATCGCGCCGACAAGGAGGGTTTACGACTGCTCACGGTGCCTTCGTCGCGCCTCGGCTTCGTGCCGCTCAGTGATGTGGTCGAACTCAGGAATGGCGCCGGCCCGTCCCAGATCAATCGCCTCAACCGCCAACGTCAGGTGGCGATCAGCGCCAACCCGGGACCGGGCGTGGGCGAGAGCACCGTTTCCGACGCGCTGAAGAAGATCATCGACAACGAGCACTTGCCGCCTGAATACAAGGCGGCCACCGCGGGTACCACGCGCGAGATGGCGCGCACCGCGCAGAACTTCCTGCTCGCGTTCGCGCTGTCCTTCGTCTTCATGTATCTGGTGCTGGCCGCGCAGTTCGAGTCCTGGCTGCACCCGATCACGATTTTGATTTCGCTGCCGCTGACTTTGCCGTTCGCGTTCCTCAGCGTGATCGTGTTCCACCAGCAGCTGGACATCTACTCGATGCTCGGCATCTTGGTGCTGTTCGGCGTGGTCAAAAAGAACGCGATCTTGCAGATCGACCACACCAATCAGCTGCGTCGCGCTGGCATGCCGCGCTTGCCCGCGATTTTGCAGGCAAATCGCGATCGCTTGCGGCCGATCTTGATGACCACGCTGGCCTTCGTGGCCGGCATGATCCCACTCGTGATTTCCCAGGGCATCGGCGCGGGCTATAACCGCGCGACGGCAGGCGTCGTCGTCGGCGGTCAGCTCTTGTCATTGGCGCTCACGCTGCTGGCCACGCCAGTGGCGTACTCGCTCTTCGACGACCTATTGAACCTTCTCCGACGCTTGTTCCGTGTAAAAAGTCCCGGGGAGTTTGACGTCGCGGATGGTCGCGCGCTCGCGACCGGATCGGAAAACTGATGCTCAAAGTAGGTGACCTCGCGCCCGAGTTTTCGGCCCAAGATCAGCACGGAAAAACCGTCACTTTGAGCAGCGCGCTCGAACGGGGCCGGCTGATTCTCTATTTTTACCCCCGGGACTTCACTCCGGTGTGCACGGCGCAGGCGTGTACGTTTCGAGATGCCTCCGAGGGGCTTACGCAGCTCGGCGCGACGGTGATTGGGGTGAGCAAGGACAGCGCTGACTCGCACCAGCGCTTCAGTGACAAACACCGCGTGCCCTTCTCCCTGCTCGACGATCCCGAGCGTCGCATCATCAAGGCGTACAAGGCCACCCTGCCGATCCTGGGCAACACCTTGCGCGTCACCTACGTGATCGACACGAATCGCCGCGTGTTGGGCGCTTTCCACCACGAGCTGTCCGCTGCCAAACACTTGAGTGACGTGCAGCGCGCACTCGAATCCGCGAAAAGCTGAGTCCCGCTTAAATCTACGGCGTTTCGAGGTCCAATACCAAACGGCGCGCCGCACGCACCTTGCGCGTCGAAAGCTCGACGCCGAGCGCGTCGAAGCCGTAGTGATTGGCGACCGAGAGCGCGGTGCCATGCCCGCAGAATGGGTCGACGACGATGCGCGTCTCGGTCTCTTCGCTCAGGAAGCGACACGCGAGCCGGCAAGCATCCACGCCCATCGCCTTACTCCACGGTTTGTGACCCGCATCCGGCAAGACGTCAGGGCCCGGATGAGCGATCCGTTCGCGCGGTGTGTGCGCGAAACACAATAAATGCGAATAGCTCGCGCGTCCATGTGTGACCGTGCCCGGTGGATGACGACACACCACTTTGTGCCAGAGCAACGTCCGGCGTTCGGCCTCGGCAGCGCGTTGCACGAGGTAGCCTTTGTCTACCCACACGCCGCCGTGGCGGATGTCACTCTGGAAGAAGATCACCAGACCCGGGTCGGGCACCCAGCGCAACACCGCGCGCGCCGCTTCATCGAACCACGCCTTCCAACCTTCGAAGCCGCGTTCCGGCACTTCGGACACGTCGGGCAGGGAGGTGATCACGCTCGTGTACGAAGGCGCTGGATTTTCGACCATCCAGGCCAGGGCTTCGGCCTGAATGATGGTGCGAGTGGGCGGCGCTCCACTCACGGTTTCAGCCCGCGTCGACTTTGGCGATCTCGGTCTCGACGGTTTCCCACTCGGCGAGCCACGCTTCGACTTGCTTGCCGAGCCCGAGGCTTTCCGCTTCCAGCTTCTGGACGTCAGCAGGAACGGTACGTTCGAAGAAGCCTTCGTGGGTGTAGCTATCCGCGATCGTTTTCTTGCGCGCCTCGGCGGTTTCTATCTGAGCGAGCAGCTTGTCGCGGCGGGCGGGTAAGTTGCCCAGCTTGTTGCGACGCTTCTTCTGCTCTTCCCAAGACAGCCCGGGCGGCGGATTCGAGCGCTTACCCGCTCCGGTGTTGGCGCCCTGGTTGTTGGTCTTGGCTTTGAGGCTGACGGCGTCGACGTCTAAGTGATCATCTCCGGCGCGGGCGAGGTATTCAGCGTACGTGCCCGAGAACTCGCGCGGTCCCTCGGTTGTGACTTCCAAGATGCGCGTGGCGAGCTCGGACACGAAGGCGCGGTCATGCGAGACAAAGATGACCGTGCCTTCGAAGGCCTTCAGGCCCGAAACCAGCGCGGAAATCGCCTCCAGATCCAAGTGATTGGTGGGCTCGTCCAGCACCAATACATTGGGTTTTTCTGCGATGATCTTGCAGAAAATCAAGCGCGCGGCTTCACCGCCCGACAGCGAGCCGATGGGCTTCATCACGTCGTCCCCGCTGAACAGTACGCGACCCAACATGCCGCGCACGGTAGCGGTCCCTTCGGCCGGACAAGCTTCCCACACGTAGTCGATAGGCGTTTGCTTGTGGCTACCGAGCAGCTCGTGATGGTCCTGCGCGAAGTAGCCGAGGCGCACTTCATGGCCCAGGTGGATCTTGCCCTTGTCCGCCTTCAGCCGCTCCATGATGATCTTTAAGAGCGTGGATTTGCCGAGGCCGTTGGCGCCGATCACCGCCAGCTTCTCACCGCGCCGCACGGTCAGGGAAACGTCCTTCAGCACGACCTTTTCGCCGTAGGCCTTGGAGATGCCTTCGAGTTCCAGCACTTCTTTGCCGCTCTGCCGCTCTTGCGTGAAGCGGAACAGCGGCTCGCGGCGGGAGCTCGTTGCGAGATCTTCGACTTCGATCTTCTCGATCTGCTTCAGGCGGCTTTGAGCCTGTTTTGCTTTGGACGCCTTGGCGCCGAAGCGATCCACGAAGGCGCGCTTCTCGGCGATGATCTTTTGCTGGCGGCCAATTTCCAGCTCCTTGCGCTCGCGCACGGCGGCCTTCTCGACTACGAAACGCGCGTAATTGCCGACGTAGCTGGTCACCGTGCCGTAATCCACATCCAGGATGTGGGTGGCAACGTTGTCCAGGAAGCGCTGGTCATGCGAGATGACCAAGGCCGTGCCGCGATACGCCGCCAGAAACTTCTCCAGCCAACGGATGGACAGGATGTCCAAATGGTTGGTTGGTTCGTCGAGCAACAAGCAATCCGGACCGCCGATCAGCACCTGCGCCAGGAGCACGCGCAGTTTGAACCCGCCGGAAAGCGTCGAAAGCTTCTGCTGATGCGACACGAGCGGAATGCCCAAGCCTTCCAAGATGGAGGTGGCGCGCGCTTCGAGCGTGTAGCCGTCGTGGGTGCTCAGCGTTTCTTCCAGGTCCGCCAGTTTGCCCGCGTCCCCAGCGTGGTCGATGATTTGGGTGCGCTCCTCGAGCGCCTTCCAAACCAAGGTGTCGCCCATCATGGCAACGTGCAGGATCAGCGCTTGATCGTCGAGGAAGTGATCTTGGCGGAGCACGCCGACACGCGCGCGCTTGGGGATGTTGACGGTGCCGCTAGTGGCCTGCTCATCCCCCGACACGATGCGAATGAACGTGGTTTTGCCGGAGCCATTGGCGCCCACGAGCCCGTAGCGCGAGCCCTCGTTGAGTTCGAGGCTCACGCCTTCGAAGAGAGCGCGTGCGCCGTAAGCCTTGCCGAGATCAGTGGTCCGAATCATGCCCGGGGGGTGAATGCCCCAGGAGGTGGGTAGAGTCCACTAGGAAATGCGCGCATTCGCGAGGCTCGTCGCGTCCGCCGCGGCATTACAGGCTGGGAGTACGTGCGCGCGGTTTCGGCTGGCCCAGGCGGCACACAGCACCACGAAACCTGCGGTTACGCACATGCCGGTCGTGACGTGCTCACCGAGCAACAGCCAGGACCAAAACATGCCCAGCACCGGTTGCGCGAGCTGCACCTGGCTGGCGCGCGCAATCGTGGTCCGCGTGAGCCCGTGGTACCAGGCGAAAAATCCCAAATACATGCTGACGATGCCCGCGTAGCCGAAGCCCGCTACAGCACGCCAGGACAGCGGAAAGTGCAGCGGATGAACGCGCAACCCCCACAGCGAGAGCAGCAGCGTTATGGGTAACGACAGCACGAGCGCCCATGAGATCACGCGCCAACCACCCAGGCGGCGCGTCAAACGCGCGCCTTCGCCGTAGCCGAATGCGGCGCTCAATACGCCTGCAATGAGCCAGCCGTCGGCGCCTGCGACGCGCATTGAAGCTTGGGTGAAACCAAAGGCGAACACCGCGAAGGCCCCAAGGGACGAAGCGAGCCAAAAGGTGCCTGATGGGCGCTCGCCGTTGCGCAAGACTGCGAACAGCGCGGTTGCCATCGGCACGAGCCCGATGAACACCAAAGCGTGCACCGCGGGCACGGAGCGCAACGCGATAGCGCTGCACACCGGGAAGCCGAACACCACGCCCAGCGCCGTGAGCGCGAGCGGCACCAAGTCGGTACGAGCCGGCAATGATTCGCGGCGCGCCAGGAGCACCAGAATCGCCAAGACCCCGGCTAGCACCGCGCGTCCCGCGCCGACGAGTAACGCTCCCAGCTCCGGCACCGCCGCGCGGGTCGCCGTTATAGTGAGACTGAAACAGAGGACGCCGACAATTGCCGACCCGAGGCCATGAAATTGACGAGCAACCCTATCGCGGAGACTTCGTAGCGTTATCCGTGACGACAGAGTAGCGTTACTCACTTCTGACATGGAAATAGATAACAGTTTCTCCCGAAACGGCAAGTCCCTGAAAGCAGATGTCCGCATCGCGGGGGATCTGCGGCGCCGCGTGGCGCGACTGTCGCCGGGTGCGCTCCTGCCCTCGGTGCGTGAGTTGAGTACGGAGTACACCGCGAGTCCGGTCACGGTGCACCGTGCGATGGCGCAACTTGCGCGCGAAGGCCGCGTCGTGACGCGGCCGGGTGACGGTACTTACGTCGCTGAGCGCGCGAGAGAGAGGCCACATGCGGACTCATCTTGGCAGCTCACGGTGCTCGGCCCGCCCGCGGACGCCGTGGCCAATGCGGCGTTCGAGTTGCCAACGCCCGGTTCGCTCGTGCTCGGGAGCGGCTACGCCGACGTGTCGTTGCAGCCGCTGTCGTTGCTCGCGAAGGCTGCGCGGCGCGCAGCGGCCAACGCGCGCGCTTGGGACCGCTTGCCGCCTGAGGGGCATCCCGAGCTAAGGTTGTGGTTCGCGCGTGACGTAGGCGGCAATGCCCGCGCACAGGACGTGATCCTGGTTTCCGGTGGACAAGCAGCGTTGGCGGCCACCTTCCGCACGCTCGTGCCCTTCGGTGGCCCGATCCTGGTGGAGTCACCGACGTACTTCGGCGCGCTCAGTGTGGCGCGTTCACTCGGGCTCAAGCCTGTGCCCGTGCCGCTCGATGCTGAGGGCATTCGCGGGGACTTGTTGGAGGCCGCGTTTGCATCGACCGGCGCGCGCGCGTTGTACCTGCAGCCCGCGTTCTCGAACCCTTCGGGCGTGACGCTTTCCGAGCAACGCCGCAAAGACGTGCTGCGCTTGGCCGAGCGGGCCGGTGCATTCGTGATCGAAGATGACTACGCTCGCGACCTGGCATTCGGGAGCGCGCCGCCCGCGCCACTGTTTCGGACTGGCGGCGATCGCGTGGTCTACATTCGCTCGCTCACGAAATCGACCGCGCCGGGGCTGCGGGTTGCCGGCATCGTGGCGAAAGGCCCCGTGTTGGGGCGCTTGCGGGCGCTGCGCGCCACGGAAGACTTCTTCGTTTCTGGCTTGCTGCAAGACACGGCGCTCGAGCTGGTGAACGCTGCGGGTTGGGGCGGTTATGTCGAACGCCTGCGCCAAACGCTGCGCGAGCGGTGCGACGTTGCCGTGCGCGCACTCGCTCGTCACTTGCCGCGTGCTCGGCTCGGGCGTGTTCCCGAGGGCGGCTTCAGCCTCTGGCTGGAGCTACCCGCAGGGTTGGACGACCTCGAGTTCGTGCACGCCGCTGCCAGCGCCGGTGTTTCGCTTACACCCGGCGCGCCCTGGTTTGCCGCGGAAAAACCCGGTTCCTTCGTGCGCATCAGTACCGCGGGAGCGAGCGCGAGTGATCTCGAACTCGGCATTGTGCGGCTCGGTAAAGTTGCGGAAGGGACTGCAATTGGGGAAGCCCCAGGTTGACACTCGACGGGCGCGCGTTCACGGCATGACTCGGGCTTGATGCGCGCGCGATCACGCGCATCAAGCCCGAGCGGTGCGCCGTGTCTGGCGCGGCTCCTCCAATGTTTCAGAATCAGACAAACGTTGTGCGTCGCCTCGACAAGGCAATAGTATGAACTTATGTCGTGGTTTGAGATGCGAGTGAAGCGGGGGAATTGGGTGGCGGTGTTCTGTTCGGCAGGGGCTATCGCGGCCGCCTGCGGAAGCCAACCGTCCGTTATCAGCGGCGGCACCGATTTCGGTGCCGCAGGCACTGTCAGTGGTGGTGATGGCGGTGATGGCACCGCCGCGGTTGGCAACGGCGGCAGCGCCGCTACTGGCAATCTGATCGTGGGTGAGGGTGGTGACATGACGGGCGG
>JBDTJC010000284.1:0-12397 GCA_039936055.1 Polyangiaceae bacterium
TCAGCCGCGCGGATCTGATCGGACGCTTTCCACGCCCCCAATGCAACCACCACCGCCGTGACGATGATGATTGTTCCCATGATTTTGCCGCGCAGACTGAGCTTGGGCCAGCGCATCGATTCTCCTCGTCACCGGGCTTTTGCCGCGACCGCAGCGGACTCTATTGCCTGACGCAAAAAGTCGCAATCACATGCGAACGCGACACAACTTGGCTTCGAAGCTGCCTTTCAGGCTCGTTGCCGCGTGCTCCGCATCGCCAGCGAATTCGAACGCCAAGAGCCCGCGCACCCGGCCGTCCTGGGTGGTGGTGACGGCCTCGAGCTGAATTTCCCCGCCCTCGGGTAGCACGAAGCCGCGGTGGCCCAGGCGGACCGTAGGCAATGCGTAGGGCTGCTCGGGCTGTTGTTCGGTGCCACCGTGCGCGGCGTGTCCGGCCCAAGCGTAGGTTCCCGGTCCGAGCTCGGTTTCGAAGGGCGCGATCACCGTGATGGTCGCGCTGGTGTCGGTTTCGGAGGGCTCCACGAAGGAATCACACGAAGCGTGGTAGCTGGCCAAGGTGATACGCAGTTCGCGCCGCTGGTTCGGCTGCACCAGGTACTCGGCGTAGCTCACAACGGGGCGAAACTCGACATGGTCACTCGGGGCGGGCCCCACAACCAAGTACACCGGCGCGCTGCCGTGTGAGCGACATGCACTCAGCGCTACGATCAGTGAAAGTATGCCGAAGGTGAGCGGACGCGGCGGCGCGGCGGCTAGGCCGAGAGTTCGGCGCGGGGGCGTTCCAGAGACAGTGGCCACGGGCGGTCAGACAACATTTTGGCGGCCTTCGCAATGGCGCTGCGCGCTTGGCGCGCAGTCGGCCGCTTACGCGGGTCCTGCCTCAAGCACGCTGCTAGCACCATGGCCAGATCCGAGTACTCCGGGATCCGCGCCAGGGCGGCCAGCTTATCCGGCCAGCCGTCGTGACTCACGTGCAGTGACATGATCCTCAGCTCGTCCTCCGCGTCGAACAAGAGGTCAGCGGTGAGCGTTTCGTAAGCCATGCACGCAAACGCATAGATGTCAGCAGGCAGCGGGGAGGGCGTCGGGTGGTCATCAGGAACAGTGCCCAGTACTTCCGGCGAGCAATAGTCGAGTGTACCGCAGCCCGGTCGCAGCTGGCGACCGCTGAGGCCAAAGTCCACGAGGACCGGTGTTTCACCGTCGCGCAGAATCACGTTCGAGGGTTTGAGATCCAGATGCCCCACGCTCGCGCCGTGCATCGCTTCCACGCCGGCCAGGATGCCGTCCAAGTAGCGGAACGCGCGCTCGGTGGTCAGTGACCGACCACGGATCAGCTTGTCCACCCCCAGACCGCGAATCAACTCCATGACCAAGATCGGCTTGGGGCGCGCGGCAAGGTCGAACGTCACGAAGCGAGCTAAGTTAGGGTGCTGCGGCAGTGACAAGAGCGCCCCCGCTTCTTCGCGGAACAGCTGCAGGAACTCTTGCTCGGACAAGCTTCGCGCAGTCGTCGGGTCGTACGCTGGGACTTTGAGCGCGTAGCCCTCGGCCTTGGCGTTCTTGCGCTCCTCGATGCGACGCACCATGAACACGGAACTCGCGCCACCGCTGCCCAGTGCGCGCACGACGTAGAACGCGCCGATCGTCTTCTGTGGCAAGAGCCAATCCGGCAGAGCAGCACGGCGCTTTTCCAGTGGGACCGCGAATACGTCGCTGGGTACGGCGACCGGCAAATTCGGGATCCGCTCCAGCACGCGCGAGATGGCCGTAGCAATCGCTACCGGCAAATCAACCACGAGCTCGTTGATCGCCATGGCGAATTGTTGCGCGTTCGGCGGCACACCCGAACGCACCGTGCGCTCGACCAGCGCCGACAGCGGCGGCACATCCGCGATCACGGCAATGTCCATCGGGTCTTCTTCGACCACGCGGCGCAGCGCGCCCGAGATCAGCCGTCGCAGATCTTCGATCGCGTGCTCGACCTCGCCCAGGGTCTCGATTTCGCTGCCGACGATTTCGACGAGCTCGGTCTGGCCGCGGGCCTGCGCGACGGTTTCGAGCGCGCGGCCCAGGCGCTGCACCACGCGACGCAGCGACTCACCACGATACGAGCCGCCCGCGCCGAGACCTTGGCTGAGCGCCGTGACGCGCTCGGCCAAGCGTCCCGCGTCCTCGTAAGGCAGCCGTCTCGGCCCGTCGAACGCCTGCGACTCGGCCGCCTCCTGCGGTTCAGTGTGCGGGCTAAGGAAGGCCACATAGGCCTCCAATACCGTGCGCACGTCGGGATTGGTGGAAGCCTCCGCGATGGACTCGAAGCTCGTCGGTTCGGCCAGGTAATACGCGACCGAAAGCAGCAAATCACTCGGCTCCGACACGCCTTCACGCACCGCGGAGTCGAAGCTGCGAGCGAGCGTTGCGCACGCAATCCGGTGCACGAGTTGATCCGGGTGGCTGGCGAGACGGCGCAGCATGACCTGTACCGCGCGGCGCACGCGGCCGCGGACGCCAACGTCATCTTCGCCACGCGCGCCCTCCAAATCCACCAAATGCAAGAGCGCCTTCAGGCGGCGCTGTTCGCCGAGCGCCGCGCCGCTCGAGGCTTGCGCGTGTTCCGCGCTCGATTCAGCATCCAGCACCCAGCTGCCCAGGCGATCGTACAGGCGGTCGATGTCCGGGGCGGGCGGTTCATCGGCTCGCTGCAGGATGCCACCCTTCGCTTCGTTGTCGCCGGGGCGGCGACCAAGCAGGAGCAGATCCGCCAAGCGCGGTGTCTCGAGCACCCCCAAATCCAGATCCGCCAACGCGCCGACAACGTACGGCAGCACCTGCAGATCGTGGGGATCGTGCGAACCAATGAAGTCCATCGCGCGGTGCGCGGAGGCCAGCGCGCTCACAGCGAGTTCATGCGCGGCGCGGGCGCCCTTGGTTTCGTACGCGGCCAAGGCGCGCCGTACGGCGCCAACGACCTCGGTGTCTTCATCCTGCTCGCGGTCCAAGATGCGGATCGTGCGCTCCGCCACGCCGCGTAGCACCGAGCCCTGAGCTTGAGCGCGTGACGCCATCGCTTTGCGCAGGGTCTTTGCGGCATTTTCGCCGAAGGTCTTGCTGGATAGATCCCCCAGCATGGACGCGACGGCTTCAGCCACGTCCGGCCGGCGCGTGGCCGCGACCACCTCCAAGAGCGCCTCGGCCGTGTCCGGCTCGGCTTCGATCGCCCGCGGGAGGCCGAACACCAAGGTAGCAACGATGCCCGGATCGAGCGCCGCGAGGGGGCCTTCGATCAGTGCCCGACACGCACGGTACGCGCCATCCGGATCGGAAGGCATAGTGCTCACGAGCGAGACTGCCGCGCGGCGCCATTCAGTCGGGCTCAGGTTTGGATCCAGCGCGCCGTCAATTTCTTCGCGCAGGCCGCTGTCCACGGCCGAAAGTAGGCCGCGCGCCACCGCCGCGTGTCGCCAAACCAGCGGCTCACGATCCGTGAGCAGGGACAGGTAGATCGAGCGCACCGGCTCGCTGAGCAGCAAGTTCTTCGGGTGTGGATCGCCCTGCTGGGCACGGAGAACGGCTTCGCGCGCCGCGTGTTCCATTAATTTTGACGCTAAACGACGAGCGGGCAGGGTGCCGCTGCGCGCGCGATCAAGCCAGCGCTCGCGCAATTCACGACGCGTGACCAGCGTCAGCGCCAGCGGGTCCGCGTTGACCGAGGAACCGACGGGTAAGTCGAACAGCAGGCTGATGCGCGCGCGAATGGACGCGGCCTCGAGCGGCTTGCCGGAACTGAGCGCCATGCGCGCGGCGACGGCAGCGAAGGTCCCAGCGCTACCGTCGTAAACGCGCGCGAACACCCGCCGCCCGAGCTCTCGTCGCGGCTTGCCTTGCGGCAGCGCGGCCGTGATCTCATAGAGCGCGACCGCAGCCGGGCCCGGCGCGATCCATTCCAAATCATCCACCAAGCCGCTGTCGAGCGCCAAACCCATGACACGGCTCAACACTTCTGGCGCGATGCCGTCGAGCGGCGGCGGGCCCGATGCGCCGCTGCTTTGGCCGAGCGCGGTGATGGCTTGTCTAAAGTTGGCGCGACGCTCCGTCTCGTCTTGCAGACGAACAAGAGCTGCCAAAGCTTCGACGGGATTGGGGCGACCACGCATTGCTAGGAGTCGCTGAGTCTACGGGCAAATGGCCCAAAAACAACGGTATTTGTAGGCGCTATCTCGACGGCTCGACGGCTCGACGAGCCGGGTGTGCGCCTGACGCGCATCAGGTGTGCGTTTGGTGACACATCTGGCAGGCGAAGCAATCGTGGAGCGCGCTCGAAGGACCGAGCCAAGCGGCGCCACACCAGAGCTCACGAACACCCCGTGGCTTGCGCCTCGATCGCGTGGCTGATTGCGCGAATCCGGGAAATTCGTGGAGGGTGAGGTGCTGGCGCACAGAGCGTAACTAGCGCTCGTCGGTGGCGTCGCGAGCATCGGCGGCGAGCAGACCGCACACAATGTACGGAAAGAGGCGTAGGCTGCACGCAATGAGTGAAGCGCCGCGCAACGAGCCCGTTCTCGCGTACGTCCCGGGCAGCGCGGAGCGCGCTCTGGTCGATGCCGAAATCTCGCAACAAGCTCAAGAGCCGCTGAGTGTGCCGCTCGTGATCGGCGGCGAGCGCATCGTCACTAGCGCGCAGCAAGCGTTCTCGGCGCCGCATCGTCACACGCTGCAGCTCGGGCAGTATTCCCTCGCAGAGCCTGCGCATGTCGCACGCGCCATCGACGCGGCGTTGGCTCAGAAACAGAGCTGGGCCGCTTGGAGTTTAGCAGAGCGCGCAGCCGTGTTTCGCCGCGCGGGGGATCTGGTGAGCGGGCCATGGCGCGCGCGGCTGCTCGCAGCCACGATGCTGAACCAAAGCAAAACCGTGCATCAAGCGGAGATCGACGCCGCCTGTGAGCTCGCGGATTTCTTTCGCTTCAACGCGCACTTTGCCGAGCAGCTCGCCGAGCAGCCGCTGATCTCCAGCGCTGCCGAGCACAATCAGTTTGAGCTGCGCCCGCTGGATGGCTTCGTGTACGCGGTCACGCCCTTCAACTTTACGGCCATCGCCGGCAATTTGCCGACTGCCCCCGCATTGCTCGGCAACACCGTGATCTGGAAGCCGTCGCCGCTCGCTGCGCTGTCAGCGCACTACATCCTTGCCGTCCTCGAAGCTGCAGGTCTGCCGCCGGGCGTGATCAACGTCGTGCACGGCGATCCCGGCGCCATCTCCGCACAGGTGTTGGACCATCCGGCCTTCTCGGGCCTGCATTTCACGGGCTCGAGCGCGATCTTTCAGGGCCTGTGGCGCGCGATTGGCGAGCGCATCGGGCAGTACCGGAGCTACCCCCGGCTCGTGGGCGAAACGGGGGGAAAGGACTTCATCGTCGCGCACCCGAGCGCGGATGTGACGGCGCTGGCCGTCGCCATCGTGCGCGGCGGGTTCGAGTACCAAGGGCAAAAGTGCTCGGCCGCATCGCGCGTGTATCTGCCGCGCAGTTTGGCGGCACAAGTCCAAGCGGAAGTGCGTGGCATGGTCGCCGAAATCCGCGTCGGGGATCCGACGGACGCGCAGCACTTCATGGGCGCCGTGATTGGGCGCGCGGCGTTCACGCGCATTTCCGGGTATCTGGAGCGTGCGCGTTTGGATCCAGAGTGCCGCATCGTCTGCGGCGGAGGCTTCGACGACACGCTCGGCTATTTCGTCGAGCCCACGCTGGTCGAGGTCACGGATCCGAAGCACGCGCTGATGCGCGAAGAGATCTTCGGTCCGGTGGTCGCGTGCTTCGTGTACGACGATCATCACTTCGCGCAGGTCTTGGCGCTTTGTGACGAAAGCACAAAATATGCGCTCACTGGCGCAATCTTCGCGCGCGACCCAGCAGCCGTCGAACTGGCTCGGACCCGCCTGGCGATGGCGGCCGGAAACTTCTACATCAATGACAAACCCACCGGCGCGGTAGTTGGACAACAGCCATTTGGCGGCGCGCGCCTCTCGGGCACGAACGACAAAGCCGGCTCACCTTGGAACTTGATGCGCTGGGCGTCCCCACGCGTGGTCAAAGAAAACCTGAACCCGCCGCAGGACTTCCGGTATCCTTTTCTGGCTCCGGCCCGAGCTACGCTGAAGTCATGATCAAACGCGCCAACACGGGAATTTTGCTGGTCGCTCACGGCACCGTGGCTGAGCTTTCAGAGCTGCCTGGGTTCGTCGCTCGCATTCGTCATGGTCGCCCGCCGCCGCCCGGTTTGGTGGCGGAACTGCAGCGCCGTTATCAGGCAATCGGCGGATCGCCGCTCTTGCGCGTGACTGAAGAGCAAGCGCGCGCGCTCGAAGCCCACACGGGACTGCCGGTGCTTCTGGGCATGCGGCTGTGGGAACCGAGTGTGGAGGCAGCGTTGCGCGAGGCGGCGCGCCGTGAGCTCCGGCGGTTGGTGCTCGTGCCGCTCGCGCCGTTCAGTGTAGACGTGTACGGCGCGGCCGCGCGGCGCTCGCTCGAGACGGTGCGCGCGGAGTTGGGCGTAAGCACCCCGGAGCTCGTCGTGTGTGAACCGTGGGGCACGGATGCCGCGTTTGTCGAGGCTCAGTGTTCGGCACTCAGCGCGCGCCTGCGCGTTGATTCACGGCACAGCGCAGTCGTGCTCACCGCGCACAGCTTGCCCAGCGTGGCAATTCGCGCCGGTGATCGTTACCAGGCCGAGGTCGAGGCCAGCGCGTACGCCATTGCAGCGCGGCTCGGGCGTCAGTGCGAGCTTGCGTACCAAAGCCAAGGCGCCGACGGCGGTGAATGGCTAGGTCCTGATCTTCGTCAAACGTTCGAACGCCTCGCGCACAGCGGGGTGCGGCAAATCACGCTCTCGCCGTTCGGCTTCCTGGCTGACCACGTGGAAACCCTGTACGACTTGGACATCGAGGCACGCACATGGGCTGACGCCCTGGGCCTCGGTTTCGAGCGTGTACCCGCGCTGAATACCGCGCCGGGGCTGATAGCGGCGCTGGCCAACGTTGCAGGGCGCGCCCTAGAAGCCGCACCCTGATAGGCGCGGCCCAAGGCTTGGTCTAAGCTCGGAACTCGCGCATGAAGTATTCGATCCCGCCGCTGCGTCTTCGCCTGTTGGGGCTGTTTTTGGTGCTCGTGCTCGGGGTCGGTTGCCCGTGCGTGCGCAGCGCCGTCAACGCCAGCCCCGGCCTTCGTTGGTGGTTATTCTCCAACTTCGGCGCCCAACGCATGTGTCCGGAAATGCTGAAGCGCGGCGTGCCGCTCAAGCTCACGCCCGGCGGCAACACCGTAGGTCGGCTGTACCCCGAGCAGTGCAACTACCAAGTCAACGACTCCGCGCAGACTGTCACGCTCAGCTTCAGTGGTACCGGCTCCGCGTGGACGCCCATCGCGGGCCGCGTCGGGTTCTCCGTCGCCACCGCAGTGGACTACGGCATGGACTTCTACATGGCGGAGGATTCGATCTACGTGTGGGCCAAGCCGGTGCGCATTACGTACGGTCCTGAGTTCAAGATCGCCGCCATCGAGAACAAGCTGGTCAATTGGGCGGCCCAAGGCCCCGCCGGCTACATGGCGGCCACCTTCGGCGCGCAAATCGCCCAGAGTCAGATCGCCAGCGGCTTCACCGTGATCCACTCGGACAGCGGGGATGAATTCGCGCTCGGCACGCTGCAACCGCCGAACCACCCGCCCAAGCCGTTCAACTTGCCGAAGGGCAATCGCTACGCTTTCGTGAATGACACCACCGAGGTGCGCTCGGAGCAGATCGACATGATCGGCCCGTTCGAAGTCGCCGAAAACGGCCAAGCCTTGTTCTGCCGCTTTCGACTGACTGGGCCAAGCTTGGACGTGCTCGTGATGCGGCGCGGCGCGGGGGATCTATGGCGCAGCGGCCTCCAACTCGGCGCAGCGCTGGCTCCGCCGCCCGAAGCCCCCGTACTGCAATTCCCACTCATGCCCGGCGCCGAACAACGCCAAAAAATCCCGCTCCCGCCCGGCCAATACTACATCGTCCTCGATAACAGCTCGAAGGTCGGCAGCGTCAACCCACCCTGGAACCCCCTCGGCGTAGTCGGCGGCAACACCGCCGTCGTAGCGCATGTAGTCGAACTCGGGGATGCTGACGATAACTTCTGAGGGTTAGCGCTGGATAACCCCCCGCCGCCGCATCGTGTATACCTTGGGATACTGAGCATCTGTCATGCCAAAGCCCAAGCAAAGCGCGCTGTCCCGTGTCCCCCGCGCGGCACTTACATTGCCACTACTCGCAGCGCTTGCCAGCACGGGCTGCGCGCGCGGCCCGAACTTGATGGTGGACGGTCTGCCGCTGCGCAAGGTGGTCGTCTATCGCAACGGCGTGGGTTACTTCGAGCGCGCGGGCAAAGTCGACGGTGAGTCGGTGCAATTTCGCATGCGCCAACGCATGGTCGGTGATTTCCTGGCCACGCTCGCGATCGTCGAGCGCGGCGGCAGCTCGGTGCACGCGGCCTCGTTCCCTCTCGATGTGTCCGGCGACGATCCGAACGCGCCCGACCCTCAATTCATGCGCTTGCTCGATTCCTGGGAGCACCCGGAAAAATCGTTCGACGCACGCGACACGGGTCGCGGCAAGCTGCGCGAGGTGACCTTGCGTCTCGATGGCAAGCAGCACGACTTAGCCGTTGGCTACGTGGCTGCCACGCCGGTTTGGCGTCCTTCGTACCGCATTGTCGTGCAGGACGGCGGCGCGGATCTTCAAGCGTGGGGCATCGTCGAGAATCTATCGGGCGAGGATTGGCAGGACGTGGATCTGTCGCTCGTCGCGGGCGCGCCGTTGGCGTTCGAATCCACGCTCGGCGATCCGGTGACGCCGCCGCGCCCGATTGTCACAGACTCGGGCGAGGTGATTGCCGCCGTTCCTGAAGGCGTGACCTCGCTCAACGAGCGCGAGGGCGGAGCCGTGAATCGCGTGGGCCCTCCTGCAGACGCGGCGCCGGCGCCTACTCCGCCACCCGCGTCGCCGCCCGCGGCCGAGGCCGAAGATCGACGCATGAGCGCCGGCAGTGCGTCCGGCCCAGGCGCTGGTTTCGGCGCTGGCCACGCGAGCCCGAAGAAGGCCGCACCCCGCGCATCCAAAGCCGCAGCACCCGTGATGCGCGAGGAATACGACAAGGACGAACCTGCCTCGTTGGAGCAACTCAGCAAAGCAGGGCTCAGCGCGCCCCGGCGCATGAGCGCGCTTGCGGCCGTAGCCGTCGAATCCGGATCCACGCGCTATCAAATCCCGGTTCGCGTCACCATTCCAGACGCCAGCGCGACGATGGTGCTCCTGATCAATCAGCGCGTGCCGGGGGAAGCCGTGTATTTGTTCGCGCCAGACGGCGGCGTTCCGGACTCCGCATCACATCCGTTTCGGGTGGCTCGCTTCAGCAACGCCACTAGCGGCTTGCTCGAGCGCGGGCCGATCGCCGTCTTCGAAAAGGGCGCGTTTCTAGGGCAGGGGATGCTCGATCCGTTACCGCCAAAGGCCACCGCAACTGTACCGTTTGCGCTTGAGCGCAGCTTGGCCGTGGACAGTGAGCGGAGCAACTTGGAGCTCGGCGCGCGCCTGTTCAAGATCGAAGCCGGGGAAATCGTGGTCGAGCGCGACGTGGTCACGCGCACCTTATACAAGATCAAAAACGGTGGTGAGACGAACGCCAAGCTGCTCGTGCGACACCCGCGCATGAGCTCGGCGCGGTTGTACAAGCCGCCAGCGGGCACCGAGGACAACTTGGGTGCAGGCAACGCACTCGTGCCGATTGTCGTGCAGGCCGCCGGCCGCGCCGAGCTGACCGTCGAAGAACGCCAGCCGAGCCAGCAAAATACCGATTGGCTTTCGCCCTTGGCGGAACAAGCCGTGCGCGGTTACCTGGCTGACCCGCGTGCCGACCACGGGATCGTCGCCTCGCTGACCAGCGCCTGGGCGCAGCGCGATGGCCTCAAGAAAGCCGAGGACGAACGCGCTGAGCTCACCCGCAGCCAGGCCGAACTCGAGAAGTCCGCGCGAGAAACGCGGCTCAGCTTGGAAGCGATCGAGAAGAACAAACAAGCCGCGGATCTGCGCGCCAAGCTCACGCAGCGCCTGGGTGAAGTGACCACGAAGCTGGATCAGCTCAGCAAGAAGCTCGTGGAACTGAACATGCGCGCGTCCGAACTGGAGGTCCGCTTCCGCGACGCGATCCGCGAGATCCGACTGACCACGCCCTTGCCACCCAAAGATTGACCCAGAAATCCCGCTAAAAAGCGCAGTTTTGCCTGGCCCTACAGTTGACATTCGGGGGTGGCTGCGTCACAAAAGCGGGTCAGATGATCGAGCCCGCCGAAGTCGAACGCCTGCTCCGGGCACGCTTTAACGACGCACAGCTGGAGCTCGTGGATCTGACGGGCACTCAGGATCACTACAAAGCCCGCATCGTATCCGGCGCCTTCACGGGAAAATCGCTAATCGAGCAACATCAATTGGTCTACGGCGCGCTCGGGGCGGCCATGAGCGGCGCCATTCACGCGCTCGCACTCAATACCTATACGCCCGAAGCTTGGGCCAAAGTCAGCGGAGGATCAGATGGACGAAGCCTTACGTGAACGCATCAAAAGCACCGTGGAGAGTCACAAAGTCGTGCTCTTCATGAAGGGCAACAAGCACTTCCCACAGTGCGGCTTCTCGGCTCAGGTGCTGGGCCTGCTCAAGCAGAACGGGGTCGATTTCAAGGACGTAAACATCCTCTCGGATGCAGATCTGCGGAATGGCTTGAAGGAGTACTCGAACTGGCCCACCTTCCCGCAACTGTACGTGGACGGTAAGCTCGTCGGCGGTTGTGACATCGTGATGAGCTTGAATGAGTCGGGCGAGCTGAAGAGCGTGCTCGGTGTCGCGAGCTGAGTTTTACTGATTCGCGAGCTGTAACGCGCGCGCAGCATTCAGGCTCGCGCGCGTGGCGCGGTTCGCGTCTCGAAACGGAAAAGTGAGCCGCGTGGGTTGCTTGGGCCGTCCCGAGATCATCCCTAGCTCACTGCCAATCAGCGTAGCCGCAGCGCTACGGTCCAGCTCGGCCGCCGCGGTGCTGATCAGGTCGAAGGCGTGCTCGGCGTGTGGGGGCAGATTGCTGGTACCGAGCACGTCTGTCTTCAACAGCGGTTCTTCACTGAAAAACGCCATGAAATAGACGAGGGACGCGACCGCAGCGCCTGGGTTCGCGCCCAAAAACCAAGAACCGATGTGATGTCCCTCAGCCCCGGCGCAATGCGCGAACAGCGCGCCATCGGTGATGTGCAGGGCTTCACTCAGGGCGTCCGCGAGCATGAAGTAGTCAGCACGCTGATCTTCGGTGAAATAGGGCACCACGTACGGCCCGCTGAATTCCAAGCTCAGCCCAGCCCAATGCGGTTCAGCGAGGTTCGGCAGCGCGCGCACGGCAACTTCGGCGTCGAAGCGCTTGGCTGCAGCCAGTGAGCGCGCGCCCGACCACGTCACTACGCTGGCGCCCGCACCCGTGCCGCTCGGCTTGTTTTGAATGAACTTGGCCAGCGCGGGCGAGCCCGCCAAATTCGCGCCACCCACGCGGCGCAAGAGCACCATCTCCACCACCCAGCCCTCGACATCAGCCGGGCCGATGTTGGAGCCGCGAGCCACACGCGCCAGGGATTGTTGACACGCAGTGCCGGCCAGCAGCGCGCGTTCACGATCCGGATCCGGAGGCGGAGGCGGAGGCGTGTCGGTGCTCGCGGCCCCGAAGCCACCCCGGATGCGGCTCATGAGCGACGCGCCGTTCGGCGCCAGGTAGCGATACGCCACGGCCAACACGGCAGCAGTAGCGATCACCACCAGCACGGGCGCAAAAGCCGACGACCACCGCGCTCGGTGCGCGGGCGGGGTGCGCGGGACGCCCGGCACGGCGCGCGTCCCGGGCGTCAGCAGCTGCGCGATCTGCGCGATGCGTTTGTCCCGTAGATCATCGGGCAACTCCGACCACTGAGCGAGCGTGCCCGCAATGTCCGCACGGGCCTCCGCGGCCCCGCGCCCGACAACCAAACAATCGGCCTCGAAGCGCGTCGTGGCGCTTTGGCCGCGGCGCTTGAGTTCGGCTTCCACCAAAGCTCGAATCGCTTGCACGAGCTTTTCGCCTTGAGCCTCCTCCGTCACACGTTGAACGATACTCCGATCGCAGCGGGCGCGTCCACGGGCGCCCGCTGGTGATAGCCTGAGGGCATGGCGCGCCCACTAATCCTGGTCAGCAACGACGACGGCTACCGAGCCAACGGCATCAATGCCCTGAGCCGCGCCCTGAGTGAGTTCGCAGAGGTCGTGATCTGCGCGCCGGAAATCGAACAAAGCGCGACTAGCCACGCGCTCA
>JBDTJC010000285.1:0-9179 GCA_039936055.1 Polyangiaceae bacterium
TGTCGACGCCCATCTTGTCGACTTCATCCAGCACCAAGACCGGGTTGCGACAGCCCGTCTTCTTGAGCGCTTGGATGATGCGACCCGGGAGCGCGCCTACATAAGTGCGGCGGTGGCCGCGGATCTCGGCTTCATCCCGCACGCCGCCGAGCGAGATGCGGCCGTAGCGCCGGCCCATTGCGCGCGCGATCGATTTGCCGAGCGAGGTCTTACCGACACCAGGCGGACCGACGAACAGCAGGATCGGCCCCTTCTTGTCGCGGCGTAGTTGGCGGATCGCCGAGTACTCCACGATGCGCTTTTTGACCTGCTCGAGCCCGTAGTGATCCTCGTCCAGGCAGCGGCGCACTTCGCGCACGTCCACACGGTCCGGGGTGGTGCGCGACCACGGCAGATCCGCCAGCCACTCCACGTACGTGCGCGTGACCTGATACTCGGCGGATTGCGGCTGCATCCCGCTCAGGCGGCTGAGTTGCTTCCGCGCGGTTTTTTCCGCCTCGAGCGGCAATTCAGCGCGCGAGATGCGTTCACGCAGTTGCTCGACTTCGTCGTCGTCGGCGGCTTCACCCAGCTCTTCGCGGATGCTGCGCATTTGTTGGCGCAGCACGTAGTCGCGCTGTGAGCGGCTCATCTCGGTGTGCACGAGCGTGGAGATCTCGTCCTTCACCTTGAGCACTTCGAGCTGGCGCGTGACCATGCCCAGCACGAGCTCCACGCGCGCCTTCACGTCGAACGCTTCCAGCACGCGCTGACGTACGTGAATGCTCGCCTGCTCTTCCGGGAAGTTCGAAGCGATCAAATCCGCGAGCGCACCGGGCTCACGCACGTTGTCCAGGATGCTCGCTGTTTCCTTGGGCAGGTTGGGCATCAAAGCCAACACTTCCCGAGTGTTCTCGCGCAGTTTCTGACCCAACTGATGCAGATCTGGGCTGGGTTCGCCGGGCTCACTGATGCGCTCGACCTCCGCCGTCATGTACGGTTCGAGGCCCGTCTGTGCTTGCAGCTTGAAGCGACCGAGGCCGTTCAAGACCACGCTGTAGTTGTTCGGACCAAGGCGGATCACTTTGACGACGCGCGCCAACGTGCCGACTTCGTACAGATCTTCGAACGTGGGTTCGACGGTGTCCGAGTTCTTCTGAGTGAGGACACCGACCATGGCGTTCTCCTGACCCAGGAGCTCTTCGACGAGGCGCACGCTACGCGGACGACCGACGTTGATCGGCACGACCGACATCGGGAACAGCACCGAGTTTCGCAGCGGTAAGATCGCCAGCTGCTCCGGTCGGCGCGTTTTTGGGGCAGAGCGCATGTTTCCACAGTAATACGGATAGCCGAGAGGTCCAGCTGGGATGTCCAGCCTCGTCCGTTTGGGGCCGGGCCCCCAAACTAGAGGGTGGGGCCCCGCTGGATTCACTCCAGCGGGTGCGGGGGAGGATCCCCCGAAGACCAAGCCCCGCTGGATTCACTCCAGCGGGTGCGGGATTCTCCCCGCAACCAACCAGCGCTCAGGTTTTTTAGCGTCGCTGAGCGGGGCGCGTCGTGTAAGTCGCGGTGTTTGGAGGCGTGTGGTATCCCCCAGCACAGATGTCCGGTCGGGCCCGCCTTGTTCCTCGCGTCGCCGTCCTCGCCGTGCTCGCCTTGGCGCCTGGGGCTCTCGGGTGTGCCGCCGGTTCGAGCGCCAGCAGTCCCGAAGGCGTGCTCACCGCCTACTCACGCGCGGTCCAAATCGGGCGCTTGGCCGACGCCTACTCCCTGCTCAGCGACGACGCAAAAAAAAGCATTAGTTTCGAGGATTTCAAGCGCATCATTCAAGAAAATCCTGAGCAAGCACAGGAGCTCGCGCGGGCCATGGATCGCCCACAAGCCGGCCCTCCCCGCGTCACGGCGAAGGTAACGGGCGCGGACGGCGAGCCGCTGCTCTTGGTGTACGAGTCCGGCGCGTGGCGGGTTGATGGCTCGGCAATCGACCTATACAGCCAGGCCAGCCCGGAGTCGGCTGCGCTCGCCTTCCTGCGCGCGGTCGAGAACAAGCGTTACGATGTGCTGTTGCGGTTTGTCCCGGACAGCCAGCGGGACGGGCTGAGTGAAGCCACCCTGCGCAGCGCTTGGGAAGGCGAACAGAAGCAGGACATGGCTCGGCTTACCGAAGCACTGAAGGCCGCCCTGCCGAACGCTCACTTCGAAGTAGTCGGTGAGCGCGCGACGCTCGCCTACGGAGCGGGCGGAACGATTGAACTCGTGCGCGAGCACGGAGCTTGGAAAGTCGAGGAACTGAAATGACCCCGCGTATCGCCAAGGTCGAACGCAAAACTCGCGAGACCAGCATCACCGTCGAGGTGAATTTGGACGGCACTGGCGTCTCTAAAATCGAGACGCCCCTGCCCTTCCTGTCGCACATGCTCGACCAGATCGCGCGCCACGGTTCGATCGACCTGACCGTGCAGGCCGTCGGTGACGTGGAGATCGACGGGCACCACACCACCGAGGACATCGGCATCGTGCTGGGCAAAGCGGTGCTCGACGCGCTGGGTGATCGCAAAGGGATTTTCCGGTACGGCTCCGCGACCTTGCCCATGGACGAGGCACTGGTGACGTGCGCGCTGGATCTGTCCGGGCGCCCGTATTTCGTGTGGCGTGTGCCGCTGCCCAAGGCAAAAATCGGCACCTGGGACGTGGAGTTGGCGGAGGTGTTCTTCGAGGCGTTTGCACGCACCGCGCAGGCTAACCTGCACATGGTGATGCACGAGGGCCAGAACCTGCATCACATCGTGGAGATCTCCTTCAAGGCGTTTGCACGCGCGTTGCGCGCTGCCACGGAGCTGGATCCGCGCTCACTGGGCGTGCCCTCCACCAAAGGGATGCTGGTGTGAGCCAGGCGAATGTCGTCGTCGTCGACGTCGGTTTGGGCAATCTGCGCTCGGTCGCGAAAGCCGTCGAAGTGGCGGGTCGTGAGTACGGCATCGCGCCAGTGCGCACGTCGGATCCCGACTTGGTGCGCCGCGCGGACGCCATCGTCGTGCCCGGTCAGAGCAACTTCGACGGCTTCCTGAACGCGCTCGGCCCGGAGCTGTTCGAGGTCCTGCTGGAGCGGCTGCGCGCCGGTACGCCGTACCTCGGCATTTGCTTGGGCATGCAGATCCTGTTCGAGTCCAGCGAGGAAGCGCCCGGGTTCAAAGGGCTGGGCTGGTTCAAGGGCCCGGTGAAGAAGCTGCTTGGTGCGCCCGGGATCAAGATCCCGCACATGGGTTGGAACTCGCTCGAGCTGCGCGCGGGCGGGCACCCGTATTTGGACGCCGCGGGCGGCAATGGCGAACACGTGTACTTCGTGCACTCGTTCCATGCCGTCGCAGCCGAACCGGACGTCACGCGCGCGACCGTGGCCTACGGTCCGAACACGGTCACCGCGGCCGTATCGCGGGACAACGTATTCGCGACGCAGTTCCACCCTGAGAAGAGCCAGGCCGCCGGAATTCGGCTGTTATCGAGCTTTCTTGGTTCGCTCGTCACGCGCTAGAGTATCGTCCGAGGGGCATGGCGGACCACGACGACTCGGAGGGCGGCCCAGTTTCGCGACGACCGAGCTTCGCAGCTACGGCGCCCCCGCGACGCCCCAGCTACGCTTCCACGTCGCCGGCGCCGAGCTCGATGCGCCGGCCGCCGCCTGATTCGGACGGGCCGCCCTCCTCGAACTTCGACGGCGAAGACTTCCTGTTCCACCTGTATCGCGGCAGCGAGCTGCTCCAGGACAACTGCGTCGCTGAAGCGAAGGAAGAACTCGAACTCGCCTTGCGCGTGCAGCCCCAGGACATCGAAGGCCAGGGCTTGCTGGGTGTGGTGTATTTCCGGCTCGGTTTGTATCCGCGCGCCATCGAGATCTACCAAGACATCATTCGCGTGTGTCCAAGTGAGGTAAGTCCGCGCGTGAACCTCGCCCTCTGTTACCTGAAGACCGGGCAATCGCAGTTGGCGCGCGAGAATCTGGAAGAAGTGACGACGCGCGTGCCCGATCACGTGCGCGCTTGGGGCTACTTGGGGCTGATGCACGAGCGCCTAGGCGACTACGATAAGGCTCGTTTTGCCTTTGAGCGCGCGGGGCAGCCGCACTTGGTGCGGCGCATGCAGCAGCTCATTGACGAGCAAACGGCGCGCGCCGTAGCACGCGACAGCGAGCACCCGCCGGAACGTGCCGCAGTGCAGGCCGCAGCCGCAGAGGCGGTGCAAGAGCTCGAGGCCGACGAGGGCGGTTTCTTGCGCGCGAGCGCGCAAGAAACCGCGAGCACTGTGTCGCGCTCGGGGCGCTGGCGCGCGGTCGAGCCCGGTGAGGAGGCCGTGCCCGCGCCGCGCTCGCGTCGCATGTCCCTGGCGGGGCGCTTGGGGCCGGCAGTGCCGGCCATCCCGGAGCCGCCGGAGCTGAGCCGTGCTTCGATCGTACCGGGGCGCGAAGCCGCGGCGCCGCATGCCCTGGGCAACGCGGACCTGAATTCCGAACCACCCGTGGTCGCCGCTTCGCGCCGTTCCGCATTGATCGAAGTGTCGGAGAGCTGGGCGGTGCGCAGCGACGCCGTGCGCGGCCTCTTGGCCCACGGCGCGGCGTTCACCAGCACGCCGCTGACCCGGCGGATGCGTGGGCGCGAACTACCCGAGCCCCTGGGTGGGCCCGGTTCGCCTTGGGTGCAGCTCACCGGGGTCGGCCAGGTCCTGGTCGGCGCCTCGCGAGATCGCGAGCTGTCCGCGCTGGAGCTGAGCGATACCTTGGTTTACGTGCGCGAAAGCTGCTTGGTGGCGTTCGCCGGCAGCGCGCGGCACGAGAACGGGCGGCTACCCAGCGGCGGCGGCGAGCCGATTTCGATGGTTCAAATCAGCGGCCGCGGCACGGTCCTGATCGAAAGCATCAAGCCCCCTCGGGTGCTCGAGGTAACCGAGAATCAGAAGCTCGCCGTGCGCGCGGACGACGTCGTGGGCTGGATCGGGCGCTTGATCGGCCACCCCCTCGAGTTAGAATCGGCGCCTTTGAAGACTCCGGGCTTCGTGGCCTTTTCAGGCAGCGGTTCGGTGCTAGTCGATCTCGGCTGATATGGCGCGCGCTGGTACTTTCTCGAAACGACCCAATCGTCTGCCCTCGAGCGAGCGCAAACGGCGTCGCCGTTCGCTGCGTGAGGATGCGTTCAACGTCCCTAACCTGCTGACCATGGCGCGCGTGGCGGTGATCCCGCTCGTGGTCCTGCTGCTCGGGCGCGGGTCGCCGAAGGATTGCGTGTGGGCGGCGCTGGTCTACTCTGCGGCGGCGATCACTGACCTGCTAGATGGTTACCTAGCGCGACGGATGAACGTCGTCAGCGTGCTCGGCAAGTTCTTGGATCCACTCGCGGACAAGCTGCTGGTGATGGCCACGCTCGTGTACATGGTGCCCATGGGGCGCATGCCGGAATGGGCAGTGGTGCTCTTGCTCGCGCGCGAGATATCCGTGACCAGCCTGCGCAGCATCGCCAGCAGTGAGGGCGTGGTGATCGCCGCCGGTGACGACGGCAAGAGCAAGACTGCGCTGCAGATGGTCGGCATCCTGGCCTTGATCTTGGGCTACCCGTACCACTTGAGCCTCGGCCCGGTCGACATGGGCATTGTGGATTTGGTCTACGTGGGGCGCGCCCTGGTCTACATTTCCCTAGTTTTCTCGATCCTGAGCGCTCTCTCGTATCTGCGGCTATTTGCCGCGGCGGTCGAGGCCAAAGACCGCAGGCGAGAGTGATTCCCGCGCCGGCGCCGATGGCGTGACAGGGGGAGCAAGCCCTGGTAGGAAGCCGGCAGATGCGTCCCTTCACCGTCCGCCGCTTGGCCTTCGTTGCTCTCGTTCCCGCGCTCCTCGCGCTCAGCGTGATCCCCGGTTGCTCCAACCAGGGCGAGGGTGAGCGCTGTGGCAGCGATGGGGCCTCCATCTCGGTCGACGACAACAGCGACTGCGGGTCCGGATTGGTGTGCACTCCCGTCGGCGACTTCAAGCGCTGCTGCTACCAGGATGGGCACGTGACGGACTCGCGTTGCCTCATCGGCGGCTCGAACTCTGCCACCGCTCACGCGGGCGCGACCAGCACCGGTGGCGCGGGCGGGATGAGCACTGATGCCGGCGCGGGCGGAGCGCTCTGAAGTGCCGTCCGGGTCAGCGTTGGCTGCCCTGGGCCAAGAAGCCTTACTGCTCGCAGTAGCGGTGTCGCTGCCGGTGGTTGCGATCGCGGGTATCGTCGGGTTGCTGGTGGCCGTGCTGCAGGCCGCAACCCAAGTGCAAGACGCGACCATCGCGCACTTGCCGCGCCTGCTCGTGGTGGCCGTGGTGCTCGCCCTGATGGCGCCTTGGATGGGCTCGGAAATCGCGGCTTTCGCGGTGCGAGCATTCCACGGCGGGTGAGCCGTCGTGCTTTTCTCAGCGAGTGATCTCTGCCCCGAACACGTTGGGGAGTGGCTGCGCGTCGCTGGGCGCGTGAGCGCGCTGCACGCGGAAGCGTGCGCCGTGAGCGACGCTTTCGGCGCGCTGCACGTCGTATTCAGCGGAGCGCCCACGCTCGGCGTGGGTGATCTGGTGATCGTCGAAGGGCGTTACGACGGCCGAGTGCTCAACGAAGCCGCACTGCTCGAGCGCACCCAACACGACGAGCCGCGGGGCGACAGTGACCTTTCGCGCTTCGCTTGGCACGGCGTGGCAGGTCATCTGCAAGCGCGCGCGCGGGCACTCGCTGCGGTGCGCGCGTACTTTGCGCGCGAGCGCTTCTTGGAAGTCGAAACGCCGCTGCGCGTGCCCGCCCCCGGGGTGGATCTGCATCTGGACGCGATCCCGGCGCACGGTGGCTACTTGATCACTTCGCCTGAACTGCACATGAAGCGCCTGCTTTCGGCGGGGTTTCCGCGCATTTTTCAGGTGGCGCGCGCGAGCCGGCGTGACGAGCTCGGCCTGCTGCACGAGCCGGAATTCAGCATGTTGGAGTGGTACCGCGCTTTCGCCGGTTTGGAAGAGGTGCTGGCGGACACCGAGCACTTGGTGCGCGCCGTGGCGCAGGGTGTTTCGGGCAAGCCGACTCTGGTCGGTGCCACGGGCCAAGCCTACGAGCTCGAATTGCCGTTCCAGCGCGTGACAGTACGCGAGGCATTTCAGGAATTTGCAGGCATCGCGGACGCGGTGGATCTCGCGCATACGGATGAAGCGCGCTACTTCGAGCGCTTGGTGACTTTGGTGGAGCCGGGCTTGGCGCGCCAACCCCGCCCGCTATTTCTGTGGAAATACCCGGCGAATCAGGCAGCGTTGGCGCGGCTTTCGACGACGGACCCGAGCGTTGCCGAGCGCTTCGAGCTGTACGTCGGTGGCGTCGAGCTCTGTAACGGCTTCGACGAGCTGACCTGCGCGAACGAACAGCGCGCGCGCTTCGAGCAGGACAGCGCGCGTCGCAGCGCCGAAGGGCGCCCGACGTATCCCATCGACGAACGCTTCTTGACCGCCCTGCAGAGCGGCATGCCGCGCGCGGGCGGCAACGCGCTCGGCTTCGATCGCTTGCTGATGCTGGCTACTGGCGCGCGGGAATTGGCCGAGGTGATGGCCTTCCCCGCGCGCTTACTGTGACGTGAATTGTCGTAAATTACGCCGCATTACGGATCCGTTCGGCTCACGCCAACCGACAAGAAGCGCACCGCGTCTGCGTTGGTGCGGCTGCGGCCTAAAGACTCCTCGTTCAATCGTAGCGGACGATGGATAAACAGGGCGCGGGAGCGAGCCGTTCGCGGCCGCCGAGCGAACCGAGTTCGATCACGAAGGCGTACGCGATCACGAAGGCGCCTTGGCGATCCACCAGTTCGCCTGCGGCGGCGGCGGTGCTGCCAGTGGCGAGCAAGTCATCCACCACCAGCACTTGCGCGCCTTCGCGCAGTGCGTCCCGGTGCATCTCGAGTTCGCTCTCGCCGTACTCGAGTGAATAACTCACCTTGTCCGTGCGATGCGGTAGTTTGCCTGGGCGCCGCACGGGCACGAAGCTGGTATTGAGCCGCGCTGCGAGCGCCCCACCAAAAATAAACCCGCGTGATTCCACCCCGACCACCGCGTCCACTTGCTCACCAACGAAGCGATGGGCAATCGTGTCCAGCACGATGTGGAAGCCGCGCGGGTCAGCGAGCAGCGGCGTGATGTCCCGGAACAGCACGCCGCGCTGCGGGAAGTCCGGCACGTCCCGGATCAGCTTGCGCACGTACGCTTGCGCATCGAATAGCGACGCTGGTTCGACCCGTTGTGCTTTGCCTGGCGTGAGCTCAGCCGCTTTCTTCAACTCGACACCACGCGGTGTGGGTTGTGAGCGAGCTGGCACGGGCTTGTTCGGTTTTGCCAACGTGCCTTTTCTAACCGCCATGCCGGGAGCGTAGTCTTCCAGCTGGGATCTCACAAATGGCGAGCGCGGCGCTGACGGCGCGGCAACGCTGGGTTGCCGGCCGTCAGACGAGGCCGGTGAGGATCCGCGCCACGAATTCGTCCGATTCACGGGCCCACAGGTCGAGCGACAGCGCCGTGAGGCTCGCCACGCCTTCGTCGAACGCCTCAGTGTCCGACCCGGGCAACCCGGTGTGCTCGGCGCTAGGACCGCCCAGCCACATGTATTCGCGACCACGCGGGTCACGGCGGAAGTCGACTTCGTCGTGATAGATGCGGCGGCCCAGGCGCGTCGCTCGAATTTGCGTGTAGCCTTTTGGGACATTGAGATTGAGTAGCAACGGCGCCGTCACCGGATGCTGCAGGATCGATTGCACGATGCTGCGCGCAAGCGCGCTGGCGACGTCCATGTTTGCGTCGAACGGAGTCGACACGGCGAGCGCGGGAATGCCTTTGAGCGCGGCCTCGCGCGCGGCGGCCACGGTACCGCTGTAGAACACGTCATCACCTAGGTTCACTCCGTGATTCACGCCAGACACGACCATGTCCGGCCAACGCGGCAAGATGCGCGTCTTGCCGTGCAGGGCGATGTACACGCAATCGGCTGGCGTGCCGTCGACCGAGAATACGCCCGGCGCAGGCTCAAATAGGCGTAGCGCGCGGTGCACGCTGAGCGCGTGGCTAGTCGCGCTTTGTTCGATTTCCGGCGCGCAGATCACGACCTCTGCGAACTCACTCAGGGCGCGGCTCAGGGCATTGATGCCGTTGGCTCGGTAGCCGT
>JBDTJC010000286.1:0-12829 GCA_039936055.1 Polyangiaceae bacterium
GTCGGACACGGTCACGACGCGGCCTTCGCCGATCAGCCATTCCTCGAGCGCGACCTGCATCTCCTCGGCGGTCTGGTAGCGGTCTTGCGGTTTGCCGGACAGCGCTTTGACGATGATGGCTTGCAGCGCCTCCGGGTAGCTGGCGAGCAAACGCTGCGGCACTTCGTATTGGTTGCGCAAGATTTTGCCGAGTGCTTCAGCGCCGTTGCCGAACGGGCGCCGGCCGGTGGTGGCGACGTACAGCACGCAACCCATGGCGTACACGTCCGCGCGGCGATCGACTTCGTCGCCCGCGAGCTGCTCTGGCGGAATGTATGCGAACTTGCCTTTAATCTCACCGGTGCGCGTGCGCTCGTGCAGCTGGTAGCGCGCCTTGGCTATGCCGAAATCGCTGACTTTGGCTTGGCCCTGGCTGGAGACCAAGATATTGGGCGGTGAAATATCGCGATGCACCACGCCCAAGAGCGTGCCGTCGTGGCCCACGCTTTCATGGGCGGCGTGCAGGCCCGCGCAGGCATCGGCAATGATACGCACGGCAATCGGCGGCTCAAGTGGCACGAGCGCGTCTTCTTGGCGTAAGAGGCCCGCCAGAGAATCCCCAGCTACCCACTCCATGGCCATGAACAGCGTGTCGCCGTGCCGGCCGAGCTCGAACGTCTCGCACACGTTCGGATGCCGAATCGCCGAGGCGACCGTGGCCTCATCGATGAACATGCGCGAGTAGTTCTCGTCGCGTGACATCTCGGCGCGCACCAACTTGAGCGCCACCGTGCGCGCGAAGCCCCCACCGTCTGGCCTGGCCGCCCAAACGTGGCCCATGCCTCCGCTCGCCAAGAGCGCGATCAAGCGATAGCGCCCTACCTTGTCTCCCGAGCTAAAGCGTTCAGTGGTCTCCGACGAACGAGCTTTGTTGTTGTTCGTGAACGAGCCCATCTCCGTGTGTTACGGCTAACGGCTGCGTTGAGCGTTGCAAAAGGACGTACCCGAACTTCGGTCGTACCTGAACCGCGAGTCCAAGCGGAGGCGCTCCTGCCCGTCGAGCCAGCTGTGGTGCGCGCTTTGCAAAACTGCGAAAGCTATGTTATTTTTTGAGGATCGTGTGGAAGGCATCCCCGGACATGCTTTGCGTGCCTAGCGTGCCAGCAATGAGGACCGCGCTTGGGCCAAGTTGAGCGTGAGCCCAGCTCCGGCGATGTCGTTGGCCGGTACCAGCTCGTCGCGCCCATTGGCGCTGGTGGCATGGGCCGCGTTTGGGTTGCGCTGGACACCGCTGCGCCCGCGCTGCGCTTGGTAGCACTGAAAACGGGCCTGCCCGGCGCTGCCGAAAATCGCGATTTCTGGGCTGTTTTGTCGGACGAAGCGACGCTCGCTTCGCGCATTCAACATGGCAACGTGTGCGCCACGTACGAATTCGGCACCGACGGCGAGCTACATTATTTGGTCATGGAGTGGTCGGACGGCGCGTCGCTCCGCGACCTGCTCGATGCCATTCCGGGGCATCGCATCGAGCCGGCCTTGGCCGCTCACCTGGTGGCGGGGGTCGCCGCGGGGCTGCACGCCGCGCACGAACTCACGGACGAAGAAGGGCACCTGCTCGGGGTCGTGCACCGTGACGTGTCGCCGCAGAACGTGCTCATCTCCATGCGCGGGCACGTCTGCTTGGCAGATTTTGGTGTAGCCAAGGCGCGGGGCCAAGCGCACCGCCCGACCGAGACGGGCGAGGTAAAGGGCAAGCTGTCGTACATGGCGCCCGAGCAAGTGGCTTCCAAGCATGTCGATCACCGCGCGGACGTGTTCGCGCTCGGCTGCGTGCTGTACGAAGCGAGCGTGGGCCACCGCCCATTCCACGGCAACGACGCGCTGGCCACGATGTACAAAATCCTGGAGCAAGACGTCGAGCTGCCGAGCGCGCACGACGCTGAATTTCCGCCCGACCTACAAGCCATCATCCTCAAAGCCTTAGCGAAATCGCCGGCGGACCGCTTCCAAAGCGCGGCAGACCTGGGGCAAAGCTTGTCGGCGTTCATCGCCTCCACGCGACGCCGAGTGGCAGATAAGCACACCGCTGAGCTGCTCGGCAGTGTGCTCGGCCCCGCGCTGCGCAAGCGCAACCAAGAGATCTTTGCGCTCGGCAATCGGCTACGCCAAGGCCTGCCGAGCGCGGATCATCGGACTCCCATGCCGGTGGCTCAGGGGGCTGTCACGCCCGAGGGTGGCATCGAGCGCAGCATTTCGGACTTCCACCGCGCACGCTCTCAGTCCAAACCGCCCTGGCTGTACCTGGCGCTGGCGGGCGGCCTACTGGCGGCCCTCGGGGTCTTTCTGTTCTCGCGGCGCATGCCGGCGTCGAATGCGCCGTCTGCCGCGCTATCGGCGTCTGTTGTCGCGGCCGTAGCTGCACCCAGCGCTATGTTGGAAGTCGCTCCGCCGCCTCAGCCCCCCGCCATACCCACCGCCAGTTCACCCGAGCTGAGGGCGCCCAGCGAAGCGCAGCCCACTACTAGCGCCAAGTCGCATGCTGTCGCCGCGCCGCGTGTTCCCGTGCACGGCGCTGCCGCGCTCCCGGGGACAGCCACTGCAGGCAAGGCCAGCGCCCACGCGCCCCGCCCGATCGACCACTCCAATCCCTTCCTCAACCCCTGATTTATGCACAAGCGCCTACTTCCTCTGGGAATATTGCTCAGTTTGACGTGCCGTGTCGGCCTCGCTGACGCGCAATTGGCGCCCAGTGCCCCCGCCGCGCCGGCCAGTGCCCCCGCCGCGCCGGCCGGTGCCGACACCAGCAACGCGAAACAGGAGGCCGGGCGCCGCTTCGAGCGCGCGATCAAGCTGTATGAGGATTCGGACTACGCGCTGGCGTTGGCGGAGTTCGAGCGCGTGTACCAACTCGTGCCGGACTATCGCGTGCTGTACAACATTGCGCAGGTGAGCGAGCAGCTCGGCCGCTACGCGCGCGCGCTGACTGTGTTCCAAGAGTACTTGAGCGCGGGCGCGGGTGAGCTGCCCGCGGGCCGCGAGCACGAGGTGAACGGGGAGCTTTCGAGCCTGATGCTCCGCACCGCGCGGCTGGATGCAGAGCTGAGCCCGAGCAACGCGGAAGTAGTGCTGGACGACAAAGTGCTCGCCGCCCCAGCCGTGGGCTCGGGTTGGTATGTGGATGTCGGCGCGCACCATGTGCAAGTGCGCGCGCCCGGCTATCGCGAACAATCCGCCGACTACAACTGGGCTGGCGGCGATCACTTGACGATCAAATTCAAACTAGAGCCCGAAGCCCGCGCAGCTGTGGCCGTGATTGCGCCGAGCACCGCGCAGCAGAGCGCGCAGCAGAGCGCGCAGCCGCGCGCGCCGGTTTCGCACACGAGCAAACGCTGGCTGGGTTGGGCGGCCACGGGCGTGCTCGTTGTCGGCGCTTTGACGCTGGAAGTCGTGGGCGCCCAACAAGCTTCGACGCTCGAGCGCGAACGCACTTCGCCCGGTGCCTCGCCCGCCGTGCTGGCCGCGACGCGCAGTCGAGCCAAGGGCTACTTAGTCGCGGCAGACATCGTCGGCGGAGCTGCGCTCGCCACGGGGGCGCTCACCTTGTACTTCGAACTGAGCGCGCCATCTACGAAAGAGCACGCCGCGCCGCAAAGCGCGTCCGCGCGGCTGAGCTTGGGTGCAGGCAGCGTGCTGCTTGACGGCCGCTTCTGAGGGGCTGGGGGCCCAGGGTTCGCGCGCCCGCAGCGCACCGTTCGATCGGTGCGCTGCGCTGCGCGGTCAGGTCAGCAGCCGCAACGCGCGACGATGTTGTCGTCTACCAAGGTCCCGTCGTCGCAGGTGTATTTGCAGATCAGCGTCTCGCAGCCGGTGCCCGCCTTCGGCGACGGCTGCACCATGTTGCTCATTTGCGTCGAGCACCCGTAGTTGGCCGCGGTCAGAGTCGCGGCTTGGCACTTGATCATAGCCGTGTACTCGTCCGGCACCGCCGTGCCTGCTTGCGGGTCGACCACCCCGAGGCAGCTGAGCACGCACGTATCACCGTAGCTGCATGTCAAGCCAGTTTGGGCTCCGCACACCGTGGCGCAGTCTTGCGCCAACGTAGTGCTGCTCGCGCTGCCCTGACCGCCGCTGCCGGCTTCTCCCGCGCCGCCTTCGGTCATGCCGGGCATGCCAGAGACGCTCGGGAAATCGCCGCCGCTGCCCGCTTCGGGCGCAGCGCCGCTGGTTCCGCCGGTCGCGCTGCCGGCTTGCCCGCCGCCTCCGCCGCTGGTTGCTTGCCCGCCGCTTCCGCCGCTGGATTTACCGCCGTGACCGGCGGCGCTCGCGCCGCCTTCGCCGGCGCCCCCCGGCGGTCCGCCGGTGCTGTCGTCGTCGCTACCGCACGCCCACAAGCTGGCGCATACGAGCAGCGCCAGAGGCCAAGCAACCTTGTTCTTCAGCATAATTTCCTTGTCCGTTTGCGCGCGCCCAATCGCAGCCACGCCCTCGGCATGCAACGGACACGCGCGCGCGCGCCGAAGTGCAGCGGGTGCAAAATAGTGCGCCGCGTGAGCGATCGGTGAGTGAGCCTGTGATACCCGCGGCGCTTGTCCCACCTGCGGCGTTCCGCGAGCTCGCTCGAGGCAGAGTGGTTCGCGTCGCTTGATTGGCCGCCCGCTCGAGTTAGTTCGCGGCACCGCGTTCGCGACTCAGGACGCCGTTGCACAACTCGTCCGGACGAGTTGTGCAACGAGCCTCAGCGCGTTTGCACAACTCGCACGCTGGCGTTCTTCACGCGCCCAACGCGCATCAGGTAGTGCATTCGGAAATACACGCGAAATGTCGACATTTACAAGCTGAGGTGCAGGTCCCCGACGGGTGGCGGGTTTCGGCACGGCGGCTGCAATAGGGCATGGCGAAGGTCGCCCCCCAAGGAGTTGTAGAATGAGCAAGCTTGCGTTGTTGTTGAGCGTCGTTGGTATCGGGTTCGGTTTCGCATCGCTTCAGGGCTGCAATTCCGCCGCCGTTGAGGAGAGCCCGGAGAACGTGCTCAGCGAGCAAGCGAACCTGAACTCCTGTTATACGAATTCTGGCATGCAGCCGACGAAAGCGGCTTTGGCCGTGGCCATGGCCATGGAGCTCGGTCGCTGGGACGCAGCCGACGACTTAGAGACCTACTCTGTCAACTACTCTAGCGGTGTTCAGCTGAAGTCCAGCGCGGTGTGCCTACACAATGGTTGTAAGAACACCAAAGGCCTGCTCGGCCAACAGGACCAACGCTTGGACCAGGTGCAAGACCAAAACACCTTCAGCCCCGCGAACTATCGCAACGACCTGTTTGCTTCGTTTCAGCGTGACGCCGGCAACTTGTCGGACCTCCGGCGCAACAAACCAGGCCAGCTGCCACCCGCTCACAAGCTGACGCTCGTAGGTGGCCCGGTCAACCTCGGCACAGGCGCCTGCGGACCGCACTACGTCTTCCAAGCTGACCACACGAACGGCACGCCGCTCTCTTACGGCGAGGCCCAGAACCTGATCAATGCCGTGTGCTTCTTCGGCGCCGGTGTGTGTGGCGCTAACCCGTACATCAGCTTCACGATCACCCATAATTCTTGTCCGAGCGGCCGCACCTGCGTTGCGGTTGACCCGACCGACGGCGACAACAGCTCGACCACGACCACCACGTCCGGCAGCACGCCGACGTACCCGCTGAACCGCTTGTGGGATACCGCCAACACCCACCTGAACAGCGGCTGCCAGACCACCACCGGCAAAGTTGGATCCATGGTCAGCAAATGTTCGGTCATCCCTAGCACCTGCGGTTACCTGTACTGCGTCGCCCGGTGAGGTGAGCCGAGCGGCCTCCGCGACGGCTCGGCCGGCGTGTTGGTCGCTCGCTCGGCGTGCGCCCCCCGGCTGTGGGGCTCTTACGGAGCTGCCCCCGCTGGCCGTCTATCTGGCGGCAGCCGTGAAATCTGGGCACCTTCGGGAATTGTAAGTGTTGGCAATCAACCCCGCCCAGGCGTGGCTCCGAGCCCTGCCGTTGCTACTCGCTAGCAGCGGCTGCTCGCTATTTTATGACCTGAACGCAACGCAATGCCAGGTCACGCAAGACTGCGTGGCACTCGGTTCGGCGTTCGCGGACACCAGCTGCGTGAACCAAGTGTGCGTTGCGAACTCGACTGCGGGTGTCGGCGGGTCTTCCAACGGCGGTGAGAGCGGGCACGGTGGCCAGGGCTCAGCGGGCGCTCACGCGAGCGACGGCGGGGCCGGCGCTGCGGGCGACGGCGGGGCCGCCGGCGCTGGACAAGCGGAGTGCACGAGCAACGCTGATTGCATCGATGCACACGTGCAGCAGCCGTACTTGTGCCAAGCGGGCAGCTGCGTCGCGCTGATCAGTGACGATTGCCCGTTGCTGCTGCCGAGCCAGGGCACGCTCGGTCTACTCGAGACACCAGCGCCGATTGTGATCGGCGGCTACGCGAACATGGGCAATCCGGAAGATTTCCACGACTCGCTCGCGGTGATCAATTGGGATCTGGCCTTCAGCGAGTTCAACTCCAACGCGCTCGGCGGTGGGCTGCCGGGCAAAACTGGCGCCTCGCGCCCGGTTTTGGCGCTGGTGTGCCAAAGCGGTGCAGCCGACATCGCGCCGAGCCTCACGCACCTCACGAACGACCTGCACGTGCCGGGCGTCCTGACCACGCTGTCGACTGACAAGCTGTTCAGCGCGTTCAACTTCACACAAACCAGCACCTACGCCACCGCGGGTGGGCAGCCCGTACTGTTCCTGAGCACCGGCAGCGCGGATTTGCGCTTGGCCAACCTGAACGACGACGGCCTGGTTTGGCACATGCTGGGTGATCCGCGCGTACTTGCGGCGACGACCGTCGGCCTGCTGAACCGGATCATCCCTACGGTGAACGCGGCGCGGCTGGCTGCGGGCGACGACCCGAACACCACGCCTCTCCGCGTCACGTTGGTGTACTCCGACGACTCCACGATGACGGATCTGTTCAACGTGCTCACCACCCCGGACGCGGCGCACCCGGAGACCTTGCTCCGGTTCAACGGTAAGTCCGCGGTGAGCCAGCTGAGCGGCATCGGCAGTGGGGATTTTCGCGAAGTGCAGATCCAATCAGCCAAGAACTACGCCACCCCGGACGTCTCGAACGCGATCACGGAGCTCCAGCAAAATCCGCCGCATATCGTGATCGCCATGGCCACGAGTGAGTTTCCGAAGACAGTGATCCCAGCGCTCGAAAACAGTTGGGGTAAGAGCAGCAATCCGAAGAGCGTCGGCTTGGCGCGGCCGTTCTATCTGGCCTCGCACTTGATCTACAACACGACCGAGCTGCAGCTGGTCGCTCCGCAATTCTCCGGTACCTCGCCGCCGCTCAATGAGCGCCTAGTTGGCGTGAACTACGCCGAAGCGCAGGACTCGAAGTCCAAGCAGCTGTACGCCTCTTACGAGGGACGCCTGCAAAACTCGTATCAGGGTGCGCTGCCGCTAGCGGGCACCGAGAACTATTATGACGGCGCGTACTCCATGCTCTATTCGCTGGCGGCCGCTTACGCGGCGCGCGTCAACCCCACCGGTGATGACGTGCGGGACGGGCTGCAAGACCGCGTGTTCAGCACCTCGAGCTCCGCGGTGTCGGTAGCCATTGGGCCGGCCGCGGTAGGCGGCGCAGTCTCGAGCATGAGCGGCTTGGCTTACAAGATGTCGCTCTGGGGCACCATGGGGCCGCCGGACTTCGACCGCACCAGCGGCACGCGCCTATCGCCCAGCTCCGCGTGGTGCCTTCAAGAGGTGTCCACGGTGTGGGCGTATCAAGCGGACGGCTTGATCTACAACATGGCCGATCAAACCTTCAGCGCGCCAACGGCCGGGGTTCCGCAGTGTCTGCAGCAATACTGAGCACGTTTTTGGCCGTAATTGCGCTCGGTGGCGTGGCAATCGGCTGCGCCGGGACGAACCCGGAGGCCGTCCGCGCTAGCGAGCAAGCCGTAGTCGGCGGTCAGCCGTCGGGCAGCGATGAAGATGGCGTGCTCGAAGTCTGGGGCAACGCCGACACCGTGATCAACAAGTGTACGGGCAGCCTCATCGCGGAAAACCTCGTGCTGACGGCGCGCCACTGCGTGTCGTACTACGTGGACGATTCCTTCTCGTGCAGCACCGCCGGCGAGCTCACGCCCGGCAGTAAGGGAGGGCAGGTGGGCGCCACGCTCGCGCCGGCCAAGATCAGCATTCACCTGGGCAGCACGCCCTCGAAGGCCAGCGCAGCTTTGGGCTCAAAAGTCTTCGCCACTGCTGCTACCAGCATCTGCCGCAACGACATTGCGCTCGTGCTACTCGATCGCCCGCTCACCGGCCTGCCGCTCATGGCGCTGCGCCTGCTCTCAGACGACACGCCCGGCGAGCCCGTGCACTTCATCGGCTACGGCTCCACCGAGCTCGGCTCGATAGCCACCCGCCAAACCCTCTTCGGCCTGACCATCAGCCAAATCGGCAGCAGCAACCTCCGCCCCGAAGGCGACCCGATCCCGCCGCGAACCCTCGTCACCGAAGGCCCCGCAGGCTGCCCCGGCGATAGCGGCGGCCCGCTGCTCAGCGCCAAAAACGCGATCCTTGGAGTCTTCACGCAAGTCACCGGCACCTGTACCGCCAAAAACGCGCGTGACTTCTTCACCCAGGTCGCTCCGTTCAACGCCGAGCTCTTCCAACCCGCGTTCGCCGCAGCGAATGCCAAGCCGATGCTCGAAGGCGGTGACGGCTCGCTAGGCGAAGGCGGCGCTTCCGGCGCGGGCGGCGCAGGTGATGCTGCCGGTGCAGGTGACGCTGCCGGCGCGGCGGATGCGGGGGGCGCTGCCGACGCGATCACGGCCGGCGCCGCGGGGGTCGCAGGGTTTGCCCACGAGCCCGCGGCCGCGGCTCCGGAATCTGGCGGGTGTGCGCTCGCTGGCGCCCCGCTCGGCGCTGGCGGACCTGCACGCGATGCGAGAGGGTTGCTTACTTTGCTGGCGGCCGTCGTGGCGCACCGGCGACGACGGCCCGCAAGCTTTAAAACGCGGTCTTAAGCGCCCTGCCAGCGGGGCTTACAATATTGTCACAAGTTTGCACCGCGCACCCGAAGCGTTTGGGCCCGCGGTTCCGCAGCAGTTTCGGCTTGGGATATCGCGGAGTCAGTGCCAGCTTTCGGCATGCGAACAAGCACCCTGTGGGCTGGTCTCTTTGCGGCCGCGCCGCTGCTGATTTTTGGTTGTAGTACGTCGTCGAGCGGGCCGACGAATTCGAGCTCGACGGCGGGCGCGGGCGGTGCAGTCGGCGCCGGGGGCGGTAGCAGCGCAGTATGCAGCGGCAGCACGCCCACGTCGTGCTCGGGCTCCTGTGTTGATCTGTCGACGAATAGCACGAATTGCGGGACGTGCGGCAAGGCGTGCGCGGTCGGTACCAGCTGTCAGGCTTCGCAGTGCGCGTGTGCTGCGCCGTTCACGACGTGCGGCGCGGCTTGCGTGAGCACGCAATCTGACCCCATGAACTGCGGCGCGTGCGGCATGATTTGCCCGGCGACGGCCCCCTTCTGCGGGTCGGGTGTGTGCGGGGCGACGTGTGCATTCACGCAGTGCTCATCGACCGCCTGCATCAACACCGCTGGCAACGACCCGCTGAACTGCGGAGGCTGCAATATGGCCTGCGCAAGCGGGCAAACCTGCACGACCGGCGTATGCATTGGCGGAGCAGGTGGCGGCGGCGCGGGCGGCGCAAGTGGCGCAGGCGGAGCGGGCGGCGCGAGTGGTGGCACGGGCGGCGCAAGTGGTGGCGCGGGCGGCGGGGCGCCGCGTGACTGCCCGATCCTGGCCGGCATGGTCTCGGACTTCGAGGAAGGCCCGGCCGCCGCGCTGGCGCCTCCGGTGATCGTGAGCGAAGGCCGCGCTGGTTCCTGGTACATCTACAACGACAAATCCGCGACGAATCAGAAGATGACCATCGAAGCCTCGGGTGGCACCGCGGCTTGCGACAAGTACGCCCTGCACGTCACTGGCTCGGGCTATTCGATGTACGCCGGGCTTGGGATGAACTTCGCCGGTATGAAGACGCCGGCGGCATACAACGCCACGAGCCACCAGTTCACGGGCGTTCGCTTCAAGGCGAAGCTCGGAGCGAACGCAGATATGAAGTCGCCCGTTCGCTTCAATTTAGCGACGCCTGCGACCCAAAGCAACACGCAACCCGGCGGAACTTGTGACGATAACACGACCACCTGCTACCAGCACGTCGGGCAGTTCTTGTCACCAGGCGCCGATCTCTCGACGACCTTCAAGACGTTTACCTACTGTTTCGACCGCGATCTGTATCCGCTCTCGTTGCCGAGCAACCTGAGCAACGCGCAGCGCGACGCGGTCGGGTCCAACCTGCTGCAACTGCAGTTCGATTTCAACAACGGCAAGGATTACAGCGGCGGCTGGAACGCCACCGAGGTTTATCCTGACTTTACGAAAACGTTGCCGTTCGACTTTTGGGTCGACGACGTTCAGCTGATCACGGGGGATTGCTCCAACGTGACGGCCTCGCCGTCCAATGGTTCACCCGCCGTGCCGTTCCCGCAAGATAAAGGCGTCGGCAGCTGCACGCCAGCAACCAACGCCGCCAAGTACAGCTCGGCGATCGCGCGGGCATACGCAAGCTGGCTCAAAAACTTCGTCAAGGACAACAAGGTGGTCTCGCCTGAGCAGGGAGGCAAAGTCACTTCTGAAGCAATGGGCTATGGCTTGATGATCGCCGCGGCGATGGGGGACAAGACGACCTTCGACAAGTTTTGGGTATATGTGTCTTCGAAGCTGGAGGGCTCGGGCCTCATGACCTGGACGGACGCTTCGGGACAATCAGGTTCCGCCAGCGACGCCGACTTGGACATTGCGTATGCGCTGCTCATGGCCAACGCGCAGTGGCCGAGCGGCATGTACAAGGACAAATCCACGCCGATGGTCAGCGCCATCAGCTCGCTGGACATCAAGAATAACTTGCTCACGGCGGGCAGCCAATTCAACAGCCAATGGAACCCCTCGTACTTCTCGCCCTACGTGTTCCGCAAGTTGGGCTTCACTAGCGCTATCGATCCAACTTTTGCTTTGGTCACTGCCAATGTCACCGCGCCGGTCAGCGGTATTCCGACCGATTGGAGTACTTCGAGTGGGTCGCCCACGGGGCCTGGGGCCGCCGGTGTGACCAGTGCTATCAATGACGGTAACAACGGGGCCATGGGCTACGACGCGGCGCGCGTTCCTTGGCGCCTGGGGCTCGACGTTTGCCTCGGCGGCACGAACAAGACCGCCCTCACCGCGATCGTCAATTACTTTGCTGGGCTATACGGCCCGAGCGGCGCCACAATCGACCTGATGCAGGCAGGCTTCTACAAACTCTCGCAGAGCCCCAAGTCACAGGCGTACGCAACGGCGGCGTCTAACCAGGGCACGTACATCGGTCCGATGGGTGTCGGTGGCATGGCCATGTCGAACAACGCCTTGCGCGACCGCGCGTTCCGCACAATTTTGGACCTTCAAGCAAGCCCTGATTTCAACCAAACCTACTTCCCGACGACCCTGGGCTTGTTGACTCTCCTGGCCATGGCCGGTGACTTCCCGACTCCGTGAAGTCGGGCAGCTAGCGACCAGCAGTTTTGAGCGCTGCGCAACAGTAATGCCGTTGTGCAGCGCTTGAGCCCGAACGGCGGAAACGCGCAGCCCCCAGCGTCCGTTCAAATCCCGAAAAAGCGACGAATCTTCGATGGCTCGCTGGTCGCGCGTTCCTGCTTGGGCTGCTGACGACACGAGCAACGATTTTCTCGCGGCACGTCGGCGAGGACTTGTTCAATGTGTTTGCCGCAGCCCGCGAAGGTGGGCTTCTTGCATTTGGAGCATTCGACTCTTCGACACATGGCTTGGCTTCACTCTCTTTGACGTGATGTCGCGCGTCAATCCTGGGAGCCCACCCAGCCGGCAAAGGGTTCGCGGTCGACGGAGGAAAGCACGGGCGTCGCCCTGCCTGGGACCGGCCCGTCGGGTCTAGGCTTGGAAGTCTGTCTTCGGCTGGTATTCGACGAACCCTTTGCGCGGGTCAGTGGCTCGATCCGTATATGGACATCCGAGTCAGCTTTCCGGGCGGGAAACGGGTCGATGCGGCCCTGGGCGGCCACGTCGTAAAAACGGACCAGGCCGAACAGCGCGGCGGCAATGGTAGTGCGCCGGAGCCGTTCGACCTGTTCCTGGCCTCTCTCGCGACTTGCGCCGGCGCCTATGTATTGAGCTTCTGTGACGCTCGCGGGCTACCCAGCGCAGGCATTGAACTCGTCCAGCACCAGCACTTCGACGAAGCTACGCATCGCCTCGAGCGGGTCGAGCTCGAAGTGCTGCTCCCGGACGACTTCCCTGAGAAGTATCGCGCTGCGGTGCTGCGCGCCGCGGAAGGCTGCAAGGTGAAGAAGGCGTTGGCGACGCCACCCGAGGTCCTGGTTACAGGTCGGAGGTTGCCCAGCAGCAATGCTCCGGTCCTTGCCGGGCAAATTTAGGTCGAGGGCATGAAGCCTTCTTGTCTTGCCCTGGCTCTGACCGCCGGCACGCTCCGCGCCGGAGGCGCGAACCCATGGCAAGTTCTTTCTCGACACTCCTGATCCTCTCTACATCGCTCCTGTGCGGCTGCGCGGGCACCGAACAGGTTCCTGGGGTCAGCGAAGTCACGCTGACCGGCGGCGAACGCCGGCAGCTCCGCGTTCTGCTCGATCCGGAAAAGATGGCAGCGCGGCGGGTCTCACCGTTAGCCGTGGCTGCGGCCCTCAGCGCCGCCAATCAACGCTTGCCCGCAGGAGCGGTG
>JBDTJC010000287.1:0-7994 GCA_039936055.1 Polyangiaceae bacterium
TACCACTGCGCGAATAGTCATACTTCAGCGGTTTGCCCGGCTCGGGCTGCGCGAAGGTGCTCGCCATCACGACCGGCGGCATCACCGCGCCGTGGATCGGATCGGGCTCATAGCCCGCATGGACAGCGAGGGTCTCGAAGGCGTAGCCGCGCGGGTCTTGCGTCATGCCGTAAGCGTACCGGCATAGGCGCCTGCACGCACCCCGGGCAATTTGCCGAACTTCGGCTTGCTTTGGCTACTTCGTGCCGGACGCGCCCACCATGCACAGGCCGTTGAGGCAGGTGGCCGGCGCGCAATGGCCGTCGGGGCGAACGCTGACCGGCGGCTGCAACGGGCACGCTGTGCACGTCACGGCACTCAGATCTGCAGCTAGAGCGGGCGCCGAGTCCGTCAGTGCCGCCACACAGCTTTGCGCGCATGGTGTGTTGACGAGGGCGCTCGCGCAGTCCGTGTCTTTCTTACACGCAGCGACGTACTGCTGCAGGATCGCCGCCCGTTGGTCGGCGTACGTGAGCTGCTGACTGGTGCACAGCGCGGCGTCATTGGGCACGCAGGTCGAGCAGCATTGGCCGGCTGCCATCTCGTTGTGCCCGCCCGGACCGCACGAGTACGGCGGACATGCATTCTTTTCGTCCAGCGCGCACGCCCGACAATACGGGCAGTAGCGATCGGCTGACGTCACGAGCGCTTCGCTGACTTGGCATTGGGACGGCTCGGTTGTCGTGCACACGGGCAGCGCGCCCGCGGCACCGGCGTCAGCGTAGGCCGCAGGAACGAAGTTCGCGCCCGCGCCACCTTCAGCCGGCTCGGTGGCGCCCGCTGCGCCGCCTGCGCCTGCATCCAGCGCGCTCGAGGCCTCGCTGTCCGAGTCCGAGCAACTCGCGAGGGACAGCGCGAGCGCGAGTACCGAAGCCCCAGCCCAGACGTGCGCGGCGCGAATCATTGCCTTCCACAGTACGATCATTCGGGGCAATTTGATGCGATTTTGCCGATGCCGAAACGAAACCACGCTGTCCGCGGTCGGCACGGGCCCTTGGATGCGTGTGCTGCGTGCTCGAAGTGACGTCCGCGGCGGGCAGGAGCACCCCAACAAAAACACGAAACCCGCTGAACCTTCGAGATCCAGCGGGCCATCGAGTGATCGGCGCGCGGATGCTGCGCGCCGAATTCAGCGATCAGGCGCGGGCTTGCGCTTTGCCTTTGGCCTTGGCCTTCTTGGCTGCGGCCGGAGCTTCCGCGCCGTTCGATTTGCCGTTGCTCTTCACGCTGCTGCCCAGCAGATCGGCGGCGAGCTTCTTGGCGCGATCCGTCTTCTCCCAGCTGAACTCAGTGCGGCCGAAGTGACCGTAGCTGGAGGTGGGCTGGTAGATGGGGCGGAGCAGATCCAGCTCTTCGATCAGGGCGCGCGGGCGCATGTCGAAGTTCTTCATCACGTAGGCGGCCAGCGCCTCGTCTTCGATCTTGCCCGTGCCGAAGGTTTGCACATACACGCCCATGGGTTGCGCGACGCCGATCGCGTAGGCGACCTGCACTTCACAACGCTTGGCGAGGCCTGCGGCGACGATATTCTTGGCGACGTAGCGCGCGTAGTAGCAAGCCGAGCGGTCGACCTTTGATGGGTCCTTGCCGCTGAAAGCGCCGCCGCCGTGACGGCCCATGCCGCCGTAGGTGTCGACGATGATCTTGCGGCCGGTGAGGCCGGCGTCGCCGCACGGGCCACCGACCACGAAGCGACCGGTCGGGTTCACGAAGTACTTGGTCTTGGAATCGAGCAGGTGCTTCGGCAGCGCCTTCTTGATCACGAGTTCCATGACCGCCTCTTTCAAGGCTTTGTGCTTCACTTCCGGGCCGTGCTGCGTGGAGACGACGACGGTCTCGATGCGCTTCGGGATGTCGTTCTCGTACTCGACCGTGACTTGGCTCTTGCCGTCGGGGCGGAGAAAATCAACCGCGCCCTTCTTTCGGACTGCGGCGAGCTGCTTGCTCAGTTGGTGCGCGTACATGATCGGCGCGGGCATCAGCTCCGGCGTCTCATCACAAGCGTAACCGAACATGAGACCCTGGTCGCCAGCGCCCTGGTCCTTGAACATGCCCTGACCCTCGGTCACGCCTTGCGAGATGTCCGGGGACTGCGGCTCGACCGCGATCAGGATGCCACACGTATCCGCGTCGAAGCCGATGTCCGAGCTCGTGTAGCCGATGTCTTTGATCGTTTTCCTGGCAATCTTGCCGAAGTCGATATTCGTCTTCGTGGTGATCTCACCGGCGATGACGACGAAGCCCGTCTTGCACAACGTCTCGCAGGCGACGCGGCTGTACTTGTCGCCAGCGAGGGCGGCGTCGAGCACGGCGTCCGAAACGGCGTCGCAAACTTTATCCGGGTGGCCTTCGGTGACGGATTCGGACGTGAAGAGATAGCTGCTCATCGTGACTCCAGGGCGGGGGATCTCCCCGATACTTTCAACAGAGGTAGGCGTCGCTCGCCCACCCCCAGGAACGCGGCGGAACCTAGCAACGAAACCGGCCTACGGGAAGGGCCCCGCGCGCGCGCCGCACGATTACGAAATGGGCCAGATTTACGGCTGTTTAGGATTCGGGGCCAGGCTCTGGACCAAGCTCAAGGCCGCGCAGGCCTCGAGCACGGCGGCAACCAGCAACACATATGCCGGGGCCCGCGCGAACAGTAACGCGCCCAGCGCGGCCCCTGTCAGCATCGCCGCGATCGACATCAGTCGACGCGCGAGACGCGGATTGTTCCCCCCCGCGAGCGATGAATCCGCAGCGATGCCCGTGACCGTGAGCGTGAGCACCGTGGTGGTGAGGTCTGGAATGCCGAGCGCGCGAATCACGGCGTTGCGCATGCCCATCGCAAAGGCGAGCGGAGCAATGAGCAGCAAGCTGCGCAGCCCGTGAAATTGCGCCGCCAAGGCGCCAGCCACGAAGAACAAACCGACCTCCAGGAGCAACGCCGCGTGCGGGCCACGCTGCCCCCGCTGAGTCATGAAGCGCCCACCGAACACGGCGCCCACGAAGAACGCCGTCAACGCCAACGCGCCCGCGCCGAGCGAGACCGACGTGTGCGTAAACAAACTGAACCCAATGAACACGATGTTCCCGGTCATGTTCGCCACGAACACGTGCCCCAAGCCGAGCACGCTCGCCGCGTCGATCAGACCCGTGACGAACGTCATGCTGAGCAGAGCTGCGATGGTGCGAGGAGAGGTGAGGGGCATGGCAGGTGGCGAGCGCCGATCACCTGAGCAGGTAAGGCCGTTCTAGCTCACCCCAGCGCCAGGTGGGTAGCGCCCGATCGGGTAGCGCACTCTTGATCCATAGAAGAGGGTCGTGATGCTCGAAGGATTGAACCCGTCCCCAGTGGCGGGCCGGCGTGGCCGCAGAACCGAAAAAGCGTCCCGCCGCCTAGGCCACACAGTCGAACGCTACGGCCAGCGCGCACGTTTCAGCGCGGACCCCAATCCCAAACCAAACAGCTCCTCCACTGCGAATTGATGCAGCCGATCCCCATCCCCACCAGCCGATCCCGCTGCCCCGCTGCCCTTTCCTCTCCCCACCCGGCCCCTTCACCAATCGAGACTGTCGGGTAGCGCGGCTCTGGCGGCGGGAGGGCTCTGCATGCGCGCGAACTTGTTTGTGCACGTACATGGACTGAGCCAAGAAAGATGACGCGCCGCAGCGCGGGCGGCGGCTCGGGCTCGCGGGCGCGGGCGTTACGCGGTTTGGCCGCGGCGTTGGCGGAGGAGGGCGTCTAGCGTGCGGATGAGTTCGTCGGCATCGGCGGGTTTGGTCAGGTAGGCGTCGGCTCCAGCGTCGTAGCCGCGGACGGCGTCGATGCGGGCGTCTTTGCTGGTGACGAGCACGATGGGCGTGTCGCGGTATTGGGGGTCGTTGCGCAGGGCGCGCACGAGCTCGTAGCCGTCGCGGTTGGGCATCATGACGTCGCTGGAGACGGCGTCGAAGTGTTGTTCTTTGGACAATCTCAACGCGATTTCACCGTCGGCTGCGGTGGTGACATCAAAGCCGGCCTGCGAGAGCTCGCGCCGAATCGCCTCGCGAATCACGTCACTGTCTTCCGCGACCAACACCCGCGCGCGATCCGAGCGCACCGCTCGCGGCCGCGCCGAAAGCTTAGGCCGAGTCGGCTCCTGCGCGCGCTGCGCGACGTCCGAAAGGTCCAGTACGAGCACCATGCGCTCGCCCACGACCGCCGCTCCGGCGGCGCACGGCGCCTCCGCCAACATGGAACCCAGGGATTTTATGACGACTTCGTGGCGCCCGAGCACCTGCTGCACGATCAACCCTAGCTCAGTACTGCCCACGCCGACGATCACGACGGAGCCTTCGTCCGCCTCCCCGAGCGCGACGTTGCCGGTGAGGCCGAGGATTTCTGCCAAGCTGAACACCGGGATCAACTTCGAACCCACGCGCAGGCAGGCGCCCGTGCCGAGCGGTTCGAGTTGACCGGCTTGCAAGGTTTGCGCGCTCACCACCGCATCCAGCGGGATGGCCACTAGCTCGCCGCCGACGCGCGCAGTGAGCACCTGCGTGATCGCCAGCGTGAGGGGCAAGCTCAGCTCAACGGTGGTGCCCTCGCCCAGTACGGAGCTCAGGCGCACGTTGCCTTTGAGGCGTTGAATGGCGTCGCGCACGACATCCATCCCGACACCGCGGCCCGACACGTCGGACAATTTTTCGGCGGTCGAAAAGCCGGCGCGGAAAATCAAATTCAGCGCGGCTTCCTCGCTCATTTCTGCGGCTTCAGCCTGCGTGATGAGCTCTTTCTGAACGGCTTTGCGCTTCAGTTTTTCGGGGTCGAGGCCATGCCCGTCGTCGCTGATCACGACCAGAATTTGACCGCCGCGTTGGTCTGCGCTGAGCCGTACTATGCCGGTGCGAGGCTTACCATTGGCCGCGCGCTCTTCGGGGAGCTCGATGCCGTGATCGACGGCGTTGCGCACCAAATGCAGCAGCGGATCTTCGAGGCGTTCGACCAGCACTTTGTCGAGCTCGGTGTCGCCGCCATGCAGCTCCACGTTCACTTCTTTGCCCAGCTTGTGTGAAAGCTCACGCACCGTGCGCTGGTACTTGGTGAACAAGCGCGCGATTGGCACCATGCGCAATTTCATCACCGTGTCTCGCAATTGGCCGACCGCGATCGCGAGGCCGCCCAAGCCCGCGTCCATGTCGCTGAAGGTTTCACGCAGCACGCGCTCCGTGCGCTCCAGATCTTCGATAATGGTCGCATTTTCCGCAGAATAACCGGAGAGCGCGCGGTTCACGTCCGTGCCGGAAACGAGCGCGAGCGGCGCACTGCGCACATCACTCAGCTTCTTTCGGAGTTGTGCGACTTCCCGCACAACCAAGCCTTGTACCTGTGCGGCGCTGCTCAAGCGGCCGCGCGCAAGCACAATCTCCCCGACCAAATTCAACAGGCGATCGACTTTTTCGAACTCGATGCGCAGCGTGCCCTGACCATCATTGGCGCGCGCAGCGGGCGCAGCAGCGGCGCTGGTCGCGTGGGCGGCTTCTTCTGGGTTGGGATGCTCCAGGGCGGTGCGAGCCGACGCGGGAGCGCGATTGGGATTCGCGAGGCGTTCCAAGAGGGGCGCAATGTCGATGTCGATCGCTGCGCCCGAGCGCGCGCATTCGGTGATGTTGCGCATGGCGTCGAGTGCTGCGAGGAGCACGTCGATCAGGGCGCGGTCGGCAGGGCGTTTGCCTTCGCGCAGCTCGCCGATCAGGTCTTCGGCGCGGTGTGCCACGCGGTTCAGCTTCGTCAAACCCGCGAACGCGCTGGACCCCTTGAGCGTGTGTAAATCGCGAAAAACCGCGGAAATGAGCTCCTTGTCAGTGCCGCGGTGCTCAAGCTCGATGAGCCGTTCCGCGAGCCCCTCGGTGCGTTCCACGCATTCATCGAGGAACGCGCCAATCATGTCTTCGGCGAGGCTCGGCGCCCAACGCGAGTCGTCTCCACGGGCCTCGGTGACAAACGCGGATTCGACGGTTTCCGGCGCAGTGTCGTCGCTCAGCAGCGTGAACCCAACCGCACCGCGCTCCGTCAACGCGCGCGCGGTCGTCAACAGCTCAGTCTCATTGACACGCGCGCCGGACGCATCGTGCACAGCCAGCGCAGCCAGCGCCCGCTCAAGCTCAGCCAGCGCAGCCTTCACCCGCGGCAACTCCACGTTACTTGCCCGCGCGATCGCGCTCGCCAGCGCGCTCACACCCTCAGCCCCAAGTAAGCCCGCGTCGATCGCAATCGGCGCGAGCGCGGCGTTCAACGCTGCGCGCCGTTCTTTCTCCACGCGCACGTCGAGCGCGCGCTTCGCCGCACTCAGTCGGCCCGCCGACAGCGACAAAAATAGCTCATAGAGCTCACCCGACGCGAGTGCCACGATTGGGGACGCTAGCATTCCTCGTGCAGCACGGGGAAGCAGGCAGCCAGTGCGCCACGCTCAGTGCTGCGCTTAGCGCGTCGCGGAGGCGGGGAGCTTGAGTTTTCGGGCTTCGGTGCGTTTGAGGGTGACGCGCAGGATTTGCTCGTCGCGCACGATCGTGAATTTGACGGGCGTGTCGATGTCGCCGGTGAGGACGGCGTGGAGTTGTTTGGCGTCCATCGCGCGCACGTCGACGCCGTCGATGAGCAGGACTTCGTCGCCCGGTTTGAGGCTGGCGCGCGCGGCGGCGAGGCCGGGCGGCACATCCCGCAGGAAGAGCCGCCCCGTGTCGGGCTCTTGGGCGATCACCGCGCCGACGGTGCCGTGACTGGCGAAGCAAGCCGGCAGTGCAGTGAGTGCGAGCGAGAGAACGGCCAGCGCGGCACACAGGCCGCGCCTCAGGTCGCGCTGCGAGCACTCAGGATCGGTAGTCCGCATTCACGTCCACGTAACCGTGGCCGAGATCACTGGTGAGGTAGCTGAACTCACCCGGGCCGGCGCCAAGGCCGATTTCGATTTTGTAACTCGCGCCTTTGAGCACTTCAGCGGCGAGCTTTTCGGCTTCTTCGCCGACGGCGAGGCCGTTCTTCACGATCTCGACGTCACCGATTTTGATGCTGGCAACCTTGGGATCGAACGCGACACCCGCGCGACCAGCGGCGGCGAGCAAGCGGCCCCAGTTGGCGTCTTTGCCGTGCAGCGTGGTCTTCACGAGCAGGGAAGTGGCCATGGTTTTGGCGACCTGCTTCGCGTCGGCTTCCGTTGCGAGACCCGTGGCGCGGATTTCGGCGACGTGGTTGGCGCCTTCACCATCCGCGATCATGGAGCGCGCGAGTTTGTCGCACACGGTGAGCAAACCGGGCAGAATTTCGGCCGCGGTCAGGCGAATGTTTGAGGCACCCGAGGCCAGCGCGATCACGCTGTCGTTGGTGCTCGTGTCACCGTCGACGGTTGCGGCGTTGAAGGTTTTGTCTGCGGCTTGCAGCAGCGCGGCTTGCAGCTCTTCCTGCTTGATCACCGCGTCAGTGAACAGGAACACGAGCATCGTGGCCTGGGGCGGGCCCACGTCCGGATGAATCATGCCTGCGCCTTTGGCGATGCCCAGGATGCTCACGGGCTCGTCCGAGCCGGCTTTTTCCACCTTGGCGTCGGCGACTTTCACCCAGCGGTCAGTCGTGCAGATCGCTTGCGCGAACGCTTCCCAACCCTCAGGGGTGATGGATTTGGCGAGCTCCTTGGCCTTCGCGTTCATCTTGGCCGTCGGCAAGAGTTGGCCGATCACACCGGTGGACGCCGGCAGCACTTCATCCACCGGGATGCTCAGCGCGCGTGCGATGGCCTCCGTGGTTTCACGGGTCGCGGCGAGGCCGGCTTCACCCGTGCACGCATTCGCGCAGCCGGCGTTCACCAGAATGGCGCGGGCCAGGCCGTTCTTCACTCGTTCTTCTGCAACCAAAACCGGAGCCGCACGCACCAAGTTGCGCGTGAAGAGCCCCGCAACGACGGCGGGGCGGTCGGCAACCGCCAAGGCAACGTCCA
>JBDTJC010000288.1:0-4684 GCA_039936055.1 Polyangiaceae bacterium
GCGCGAACTCGACCAAGAGACGCATCAAGGCTTCCACCTCAGGCCGCGGGCGCGCCCAGTTGGCGACGCTGAAGGCGTACAGGGTGAGGTACTTCACGCCGACGCGCGTGGCGGTCTCGACCGCATCGCGCACTGCTCGCGCGCCCTCTGCATGTCCTTCGGCGCGGTCCAGACCGCGGGCCTTCGCCCAGCGCCCGTTGCCATCCATAATGATCGCCACATGGCGGGGAAGCGAAGCGCCGTTCGACCCGTTGTTGCCGCTGACCACGAAAGACTCTCTTTCCGCCGGGCCGGTGCTACCGAACGAGGCGCGCTGGAAACTTTAAGGAATGACGGCAGGCGCCACGGCCGACTGGCCAAGTGCCCGCGTAATACGTTGTCCCACGCCCGAGGCCCAGTGAGTGTGGAGCTTTCGTGGAGAAGCGGACACATGCCAGTAACATAATGATTTTATTGATCTATCTTGACCGGCGCGCGCTGCGGCGCGGTCAGCTCCTGGCGCGCGTCCTGCACGGCATCGAGGATCTGTAGGGCCGTGCTGCGACGAGCGGGCGGCAAACTGACGTGAAAAACTACCTCTGGCGGGCCGGAATTGAGCAGTTCGACCTGCCCGCCGTGGGCTTCCGTGACAGCGCGCACGATGGCAAGGCCGAGGCCGGTACCGCCTTTGTCCGGCCGAGTGGTGACGAAGCGGCGAAATAAGCGCTCCCGCACGTGGTGTGAGATCGAGCCGCGGCTGATCACGCGCAGCTCCACCCAGTCTTCGCTGCGCGAAACTTCAACGTTCAGGGGGCTCCCGACGCTGCCGTGAGTCAACCCATTCTCGATCAGATTCGTGAGCGCGCGCATGATCCATTGCTCGTCACCGCGCACGCGCGTGTCACCCGAAGCGCGCAGGTGAACACGGGCCTCGGCGTCACTCACCCCTTCGATGGCGCGACGCGTGAGGTCCGCCAGATCCGCGGGCGCGAAGGACTCCACGCCGCGCGCTTCGATGCGCGCCAGACTCAAGAGCTCACTCAGCAAGCGCTCGATGCGCGCGGTCGCTTCGCGAATACGCGCGACGAAGCGGCGGGCCTCCACCGGCTCTTCGAGCGCGCTCTCTTCCAACACTTCCGCGCTGGCGCGGATCGCCGCCACTGGATTCTTGAGCTCGTGCGACAAGTCCGAAGCGAAGGTCTCCACGAAGGGCCGCCCTTCCAAGTCACGGCGCATGGAATCGATGGCGCGCGTGAGCCGCGTCACTTCACGACCGAAGGCAATCGGCGGCGCGCCGCGGCGTTCACCCAAACTGACGCGCTCCCCGAACACGCTGAGCGCCTCGATGGGTGCGGCAATGGCGCGGCCAATCCAAGCCGCGGCAAGGGCGGCTGCGGCGCCTAAAATCAGGCTGATCACGAGCACGGTGGGCGCGAAATCAGCGAGCAGGTTGCGCATGGCGACGGTCGGCTTGACCACGCGCACCGCGCCGACGCGCACGCCACGCAGCCGGATGGGCGCATCCACCGAGACCACACCGCCCTCTTCGCGCGGGGCTTGCGCGGGAAATAGCCGCACGCCGTTTGCGTCCAGCAGCATGAGCCGGAGGTCCGCGCCGCGGCCACGTTCGTGCTCAAGGCGGGTCGCCAAATCCCCAATGCTAACCCCGGTGCGGTCGAGTTCGCCCGCCATCATGCCCGCCAGTGAGATGGCTTCGTCTCCGGCGGCTTGCGAGGCAATGCGCACGGCGCGCGCTTCGATGCGATCGATCACCATCAACCCCAGGCCGAACGCGAACACACCGACGATCACCGCCAGGGCTAGGAAGATCTGCATGCGAATCGACATGCCGCGCGTGCGGGTGCGCAGCAGGCGCGACACCACGAACGCCACGAACAGGATCAGCCCGATAGCGGCGGCCGCGACGACGACTAAACGAATCACGGCTCTCTCAGCGGGCTGGGTGAGTCCGTGACGCGGTAACCGACACCACGCACCGTTTCGATCAAGCCCGGCTCAGCGCCCGCTTCGGCTACCTTTTTGCGCAGGGCTTTGACGTGCGAGTCGATGGTGCGATCCGTGATCGCGAAGCCACCACCCCAAACACGCGTGATCAGCTCACCGCGGCTGTATACGCGTCCCGGCTGCTCCAACAGGCACGCCAATACGTCGAATTCCACGCGCGTGAGCTCCAGGCTCGAACCGTTGGCGCGCGCGCGGCGCGTGGACGCCTCGACCGCGAGCGCACTGGGCGGGCCAGCCGGCGTGATTTCCGTGTGTGACCGGCGCAGCACGGCGCGCACGCGGGCAACGACCTCGCGCGGCGAGAAGGGCTTGGTCACGTAGTCATCGGCGCCGGCTTCGAGCGCCACGACGCGGTCCGCCTCGCCATCGCGGCTGGACAGGACGATGATCGGGATGCGCTTCGTGCGCCGCCATTCGGTGATCAGATCGAAACCGCTACCGTCCGGCAACATCAGATCCAAGACCACTAAGTCCGCGCCGTCCGCCAGTGTAGCCGCGGAGCTTACCGTGGGCGCCAGCGTCACCGAAAAGCCATCACGCCCCAACGCGTAGGCCACCGACTCTGCGATCGCCGGCTCGTCCTCGACCACGAGAATGCGGGGGGCCATGTGCAGCGACACGATAGCATTCGAGTAACGAAACGACGAAGAGCCGGGCCTCGAACCTCTCCCGTCCGAGGTTCTGGGCCTGGCTCCTCGAGCGCGCTATCTTAGCTCCGCATGAGAACGTTGCTCATCCTGCGCCACGGCAAGGCCGCTCAAGAGGAGTCGGGGGTGGATCGCGATCGCCCGCTCACGAAATGGGGCAAGCGAGCCGCTGAGCAGGTCGGCCACGTGCTGCGCGATTACGATCTCGTACCCGACCACGTGATCAGCTCGAGCGCCTTGCGCGCCAAAGATACGGCGCGACGCGTCGCGGCAGCCGCCAATTTCGGAGGCGTGCTGGACGAACTCGACGAGCTGTATCTGGCGGAGCCGGAAGTTTATATAACAGCCGTGAAGCGGCTGGCGGCGGACGCCGAGCGCGTGCTGGTCGTCGGTCACAATCCGGGACTCGAGGCGCTGGCTCTACTTCTGACCGGCGAACCCGTGTCGTTGCCGCCCGCCGGGCTCGTGGTGTGCGAGCTGCCGATCGCGAACTTTTCCGAGCTATCTCGGGGGCAGCGAGGGAAAATGACACGGTTCGAGTGCCCGAAAGATCTGCAGGACTGAGCCGTCGTTTCCGGTGGCTGGCAATTTCGAGCGGGGGGCGCTAAGTAACGGGCCTAAACATGCCTCCGACGCAGCGCGTTCCGCCAAAAAAAGACGTAGCACTGGCGTTGCTCGAACAGTCGTCGATATACGTGCACCTCGATCCGCGTCCCGATGCGGTGCAGGTTCCGGCGTGGTTCAAGAAGCAACCGCAGCTCGTGTTGCAGGTTGGCCTGAACATGGCCGTGCCGATCCCGGATCTGAATGTGGATGAGCGCGGGTTGTCGTGCACGCTCAGCTTCAACCGCGCGCCGTTCTTTTGCATGATCCCGTGGCCCGCCGTGTTCGCCTTGGTCGGTGAAAACGGGCGCGCCATGGTCTGGGCGGAGGACGTGCCGGCGGAAGTCGCCGCGCAAGCCCAAACTCAGAAGGCGCCGGAGAAAGCGCGCTCGCATCTGCGTTCGGTCGGCGAACACGAAAGCGCGCCGCAACCCGCGGAGAAGCCCGCAGAACAGCTGGAAGCCGCGCAGCCTGTTGCCAAGCCAGCCGCGACCAAAGCCAGCAAGACCAAAGCGAGCACCGTGAAATCGGCGAAAGAAGGGGCCAAGCCCGCTGCCAAGGCCAAGCCCGCTGCCGCCAAAACCAAGCCTGCTGCCGCGCCCAAGCCTCGCGCGAAGCAGCCCAGCGCTGTCGCGGAGCGCCCAGCGCTCACGCCTGCTGCGCAACCCGCGGCAGCTCCGGCTCCCGCGCCCGTTGCTCAACCGGCGAAGAAAGCCGTGCAGCCGAAGCCGGAAGCCGCCCGCGTCGCGACTGAGAGCAGCAAGCCGAAGCGCGAGTTACCGCCGTATCTGCGCGTCGTGAAGTAACGCTCACAGCGCGTGTGTGACGCGCAGCCTATAGCGAAGAGCCAGCCTGCCCAGCACTGGCCGGTGCACCGCCCGCACCTGCTGCCGGAGCGCCCGCAGCACCGCCCTCGCCCGCGGCACCGCCCTCGCCCGCGGCGCCTGGCGTGCCCGAAACGCACTGCCATTTTCCGGAAGACGAATCACACGTGAAGCCGTTGATGCAGCCGCTGAAGGTGCAATCACCGGAGACGCACTCCCCTGCTTTGCTGCACGTTTCGGTCACCCCGCAATCACTGGGCTTGTTGCAGCTGTTGCCGTCCGTCGGACTGCTCGGCTGGTAACACTCCCCGCTGCTGTCGTCGCACACGTACCCGGACGCGCAATCGCTATTCCGATAGCAACCAGCGTCCTCGTGGTCGTAGACGGGACAACCCGCGAGCGCCGCGGCCGCGCAGAACAACAACGCCGTGACCACCGGTCGCTTCATGAAACATGCCTCCGTAAAAGCTCGATTTGCCCAACCAGCCTAGCAAGCAACATGCTCGAGACAAGTCTGACCAGTCGCTCTTTTGGCGTTTTCCGGCTTCGAAGGCAAGTCCGAGCACTTGTGGCTTTTACTGCGGGCCTGGAGGCTCGTATCTTGGG
>JBDTJC010000289.1:0-6025 GCA_039936055.1 Polyangiaceae bacterium
CGGGTTCGGAGGGACACAAATTCGCAGGGGCAAGCGGGATGGGGTTGGGGGGCCACTAGGAAAAGGGCGCGCTGGCCGAGCGGGTCGATGGTGGGCCGCCGAGCGACGCTCGTGTCGTGGCTGCGGCTGCGGCCACGCCTGCCCGGCACAGTGGACGGGTTCACCCCTTCGGGTGTCACGAAGCGCGTCGGTTGATGGAGCGGGTTGCGGGAGCGAGACCGCGAGCGGCCTCGGCTGAGCTACGGCTCGTGGCCGGAGTAGGGGTCTGACTCATGCGAGACGCGCGCGCTCCGTGCCGGCGCCGACGGTAAGAGCAGAAATACGGTGGGGCGCCCGCACGGATCCCCGGACCGATCCCCCAACCGGGGCCGCGCTCGCGCGCAGCCGCTTCTATGGATCAAGAGTGGGAACTCGCGTCGGTGACTGGACCGTTGGCGCGTCCGGCACTAGATCTGCGGTGTGCCCGAGCCTGCCGACACCGTACTGCGCGCCATCACCGACGACGGCGCTTTCCGCGTGATCACCGCCCGCACGACGCAAACCGTCCGCGGGGCAGTCGAAGCGCAAGGCGTCACCGGCAACAACGCGCGTCACTTTGGTGACCTGCTGACAGGCTCCGTCCTGTTCCGGGAAACCATGGCGCCGGACCTGCGCGTGCAGGGCATCCTCAAAGGCTCGAACAACTCCGGCAACCTGATCGCGGATTCGCACCCGTCCGGCCAGACGCGCGGCCTGATACAACTCAAAGGCAGCGCCAAAGAGATCACGCTCGGTGGCGGTTCCGTGCTGCAGCTGATGCGTACGCTGCCCGGCGGCCGCATCAACCAAGGCATCGTGGAGGTGCCGAAGGACGGCGGTATTTCGCACGCTTTCATGGCCTACATGCAGACCTCGGAGCAAGTCGTGTCCATGCTCGCGGTCGGCACCATCTTCGACGGTGAGCGCGTGGTCAGCGCAGGCGGTTACCTCGTGCAGCTCTTGCCAGAGGCAGCGCGAGGACCAACCCTGGTCATGACGGAGCGTCTGCGTGATTTCGAGTCAATCGACCCGCAGCTGCGGGACGCCGCGTTCAGCCCCACTTGGCTGCTGGACGAACTCTTGTACGGGATGCCCTTTACCCGCCTCGAAGAACGCCCGGTTCGCTTCGAGTGCTGGTGTGATGAAGTGCGTGTGGTATCCGCGCTAGCCAGCCTGAGCCGGGATGATCTGGAGCACTTGTTGTCCAACAACGAGGTTTTGGAAATCGCCTGTGAGTACTGCAAGCGGGATTTTCGGATCGCTCCGGCGCGGCTGCGCGGCCTACTCGAACAGAGCTGAATGGCCGCGCGTCGGAAGCTCATGCGCGCCTCGCTGCTTCGCTTCGTCATCGCCGGGCTCGCTGCCGGCAGCCCATTTGCGGCCGGCTGCGTGAACCGGCCTGCTCCTGAGCCCATCGTTACGCCGAGCGCTCAACACGCGCCGAGCCCGCCTCCGCACGCCGCTCAGGCTGACTTCACGCTCAGCTTCTTGGGCCTGAATGACTTGCATGGCCGCCTGAAGGCGCTACCCGGGTTCGCGGGCTACGCGACGAATTTGCAGCGCGTACGCGCGGCAGAGGGCGGCTCGCTCGCGATCATGGACGCGGGCGACATGTTCCAAGGCACGCTCGAGTCGAACTTGACCGAAGGCGCCTCGGTGGTCAGTGCCTGCCGCGTGCTGGGCATGACCGTCGCAGCGCTGGGCAATCACGAATTCGACTTCGGCCCCGTGGGTGATGCCGTGGAGGGGATCCTGCGCTTTTCGATCCCAAGCATCCGCGTTTGTCCCTCAGTTCACCGCGGCTGCTGAGCTGCCCGCATTGACCATCCGACTCCGCGGCGTTACGAGAGGGTTCCGCTCGAGCCCGCTACCCGCGTATCGCAAAGGGGGGCTGCGAGCGAAACCTCTACAAGGAGCAATCTCATGGCAGTCTCTAAAGCTTCAGCCAAATGGACCGGTAATCTGAAGGACGGCTCCGGCTCGATGAAGGGCGGCACGGGCTTCTTCGACGCGCCGTTCACCTTCTTGTCGCGCTTCGAGAACGGTAAAAACGGCACCAACCCGGAAGAGCTGATCGGCGCAGCACAAGCCGGCTGCTTCTCGATGTTCCTAGCCGCTCAACTCAGCGCCGCAGGCCACACACCCACGAGCATCGACACCACCGCCACGGTCACGCTCGGTGAAGGCCCCGCGATCACGAAGATCGAAATCGAGACCAACGCCGTCGTCCCCGGCGTGTCGAAAGAGCTGTTCGACGAGAAGGTCGCCTTTTCGAAGGAGAATTGCCCGATCTCCAAGGCCCTCGGCGGCGTCCCGGAGATCACCGTCAAAGCCACGCTCGCCTGATTTTTTGGCGTCGCAAGACGCGGGCATCACGTCTGTGACCATCAACCAAGGAATTGGATTAGTGGTCACGGACCTGTGCGCTTTTCGGCACAGCGCTCGGTGGATCTAGCAGCGCCTCGAAGCAGCATCGAGGTCCCCATGCCGAGGTGTAACCCCGCGAATCTGAAAGCTTAGCCTTCTGCCTCTGGCTCGCCGCGCCGCTTCTTCAGCTTGCCTTCTTCGAACTCGGACTCGACGTCGGGATCGACGACAGCGGCGGACTTTTTGGTCGGGACGGGTGACTCGTCTTCGTCCTCGTCCTCGTCCTCGTCCTCGTCCTCGTCCTCGTCTTCGTCCTCGTCGTCGGGTTCGCGATCGCGCGTACCCAAGCGCTTGTCCTTGCGGGCGCGAATCGGGGGATGATCGTCCGCTTCGTCGTCGTCGTCGTCGTCGTCGTCCTCCTCCTCGGGTTCCTCAAGGGCCTCGTCCGCTTCGTGGCCGCTGCCGTCGTCCCAGCCGACGGGCTCCTTGTGTTTCATGGCCCAGTACACCCCGTACCAACCGAGCAACGCCGGCAGGATGCTCAGGTATTGGCCCATGCTGATGGACGCATCCATGGGCAGCGCTTCGATCTCTTTGTAGTGTTCAGTGAACAGGCGGCCCGTGAAATACAGCGCGAAAAACCAGGCAATCATGGCGCCGCGTGGCCGCTTCTCCTTGCCCATTAGCTTGTCGGCGATCAGCAGGCCCACGAATACTGCGACGCCAAGCGCAATTTCATAGAGCTGGCTCGGGTAGCGGAGCGGAACGTCCTTGAGCGCCAGTTGATTGTCGAAGCTGTTGAGCGGGAACTTGATGCCCCAGCTCTGGTCGGGCACTTTTTTGCCGACGATCTCGGAGTTGAACAAGTTGCCGATGCGCACCACGGTGGCGCCGAGCGCGGCCGAGAACGAGAAACGATCCGAGCCTTCCAAAAAGGGCACGCCGCGGCTGCGCGTGAACAGCCACATGGCGATGATCAAGCCGACCACGGCGCCGTGGCTCGCGAGCCCGCCCGTCCAGATCTTGAACACCCAAATCGGGTCTCGCAACGCGTGATCCAGATCGTAAAACAGCACGTGGCCCAGACGCGCGCCGATCAGCACGCCGAGCACGCCGTACACGATGAAATCACCGGCGACTTCTGGCCCGCCGCCACCGCGCTTGATCTGCCAATTCAGGAGCGCGTGCCCACCCAGGAACACGACCACGAACAGCAAGCTGTAGTAGCGGAGCTCGATCGTGCCGCCCATGAAGTGGGAGATCGCGCCGGCCGCGAGCATGAACACCAGGCCGGTGATCACCTGCTCGCGCTCCTTCTTGTAGAAGCCGTACAGCAACATCAAGGCGCCGACGCCGCCCACGGCGAGCGCGACCCCATTATTGGGAATGCGCCAGAAAACGGGGTCTACGGTCCAGGTGTAGCTAGGCAGGAGCAGCATTGATTTCGGGGCGAAGCCTAGTGCACCGCCTGTGATGTTCCATCAACAATCGCGAGAGCGATTGTGCGCTTCGCGCCAGGTGGCGCACGAATACTTCGGTTCGGATGTGCGTTCCGGGTTTCCGCGGCCCTCGAGGGTGAGGGCCGCAGAAACCCTCCAGCACGGCAAATCTGTCCTCAGTACTCTATCTGTCTCGACGTACGACAACCCGGAACGGAGTTCCGGGTCGTCGTACTAGGCGGTCTCACCGGGGCTTTCGCCCCGGAACCCCAGGCCAGCTTCGCGGGCTGCGCAAGCCCAAGCCCCGCACACCGCGCGCTACAACGCTCCCAGGTCGCGCAATTCTTGCTCGGCGATGCCGGCCCAGCCCCGGTTTGCCTTTGGGCTCGCGGGGCTCGGGTGCAAGACTGTCCCAATTGTACCCTTGAATTGGGGCAGCGCACGCTCCGCGCGCGCTCGCGCGAACGCGCCCACGCCGATCACGAATTGGGGGCGCAATGTTTTCACGATGGCGCGCAGCGCTTCGTCGCAAGCGGCGAACAGCGGCTCTTGTTCCACCTTCGGGAGCTTGTCGGGGGTCAGATTGCGAGCGCCGTCGTCCATGAACACGAGCGGGCAATAGTTGACAACGAAGAAGCTTTCGAAAAACTTTGCAGCGGTCTTGAAGTGCGCTTGGGCGAACCCCCACAACCGCGTGCCACTCACTTCCGAGCGCGTGCACTCGAAGCCGGTGATGATGCGCTTCGGGTGCTCCCTGCTAGGTTTGCTGACGGAACCCGTCACCCCCAAAAAATCACGCACCATACTGACGTCGCCAAACGGAACCCCGGTTTGCGCCATCCCAAAAGGGCCCGGGTTCATGCCGAGCAGGAGCGCCTTTTTCGGACCTTTGCCGTGGCGCTTCAGATACGCCTCATGTGGCGTTCGTGCATATTCCAGTGGGTTATACACGTATGCAACGGGTAAGCCGAACGACAACTGCGCAACTCGCGCAGAAAGCGTGCGACTGATATCGATCAGATTCATAGCGGGCGCAGCCTGCCACGATAATCTGCACCCAGTGAAGGCCGATCGAGGCACGCCTAGCATTTGTGCCGCGTTCCGGCGTCTGACGGGCTGAATCGTTCGGAATGAGTCGATATCGAAGCACCCGCGTTGAATCACTGGTATGCAAGCGAGCTTAAGGGTCTAGGCGACTCGAAGGATAGACATGTCAAAGCAGCTTACGCGGTGGATGGTTTGGGGTTTGAGTGCGACGGCGGCGAACAGTGCGTTCGCACAGACTGCGGCGCCGAGCGCTTCCGGATCGGCTTCGATGTCGACCACGACGGGCACTTCTGCAAGCGCGGCGTCGAACGCGGGGGCGACACCGGCCGCAACGAGCGAGGTCGCGCCATTCGAACCTTACGAGCCTGGCTTTCCGCCAGAGAACAACCTATTCGAGTTGGGCGTGTTCGGCGGCGTCATCTTCCCCAGCGCAGATCACAACCTGCGCTATCAGGCGTACCCGCAACGACCCTACGCAACGGGCGGGGAATTCGGCGCGCGTCTCGGCTACTACCCGCTCTCGTTCCTCGGCGTCGAAGCCGAAGCGATGGCCGCAGCCAGTAAGATCAAGCACACCGAAACCAGCGCTGCGCTCTATGCCGGGCGCGTGCAACTCGTGCTCCAAGCGCCGCTTCCGTACGTCGTGCCGTTTGCACTCGTCGGTGTTGGCCGGCTCGGCGCCATCAGCCGCGCGATGGCAAACGACAGTGACCCGGCGTGGCACTTCGGTGTCGGTGCGAAGGTGCCGTTCAATTCCATCCTGTCCGCGCGCCTGGATCTGCGCGATAATCTCACGGAAAAAACCCAACAAAACGGGCAGGCCCACACTTTCGAAATCCAGCTCGGCCTGATGGCGACGCTGGGACGCACGCGAAAGGACCCACCGCCTCCGCCCCTCGATACGGATCACGATGGGTTCCTGGACCGCGACGACCGCTGCCCGACTGACCCGGGTGTCGCGCCTGACGGTTGCCCCTCCGACATCGATAAAGACGGAGTGTTGGATCGCGATGACTATTGTCCGCGGGAAGCCGGCCCCGCGCCGAAGGGCTGCCCGATCATCGACCTCGATCCGGATCACGACGGCGTGCCGTTGCCGTGCGATCAGTGCCCGACCGAAAAGGGCGTCAAGCCCGACGGTTGCCCGATTCGGG
>JBDTJC010000290.1:0-3800 GCA_039936055.1 Polyangiaceae bacterium
GACGCGGCGGTTCGCACCACGTGCGGTTTGAGCGCGCGGCGCATCGTGCGCGAGAAGACCGGATCGTCGTCGACGACGAACACTTGGCGCGGGCGCGCTTCGGCGATGCGTTGCTTGGCGGCGCGCACCGGCATCAGCATCAGCGGGATCAAACCGCTATCCTCCTGAACGCGCGTGAGCAGCACCCGGAACGAAGCGCCTCCGCCCGCGCGATCATGCACTTCAATGTGCCCGCCATGCGAGGCCACCACATCACTGCAGATCTTCAGGCCGAGGCCAGTGCCGTGCCCGCGTTGCTTGGTCGTGTAAAACGGCCGGAAAATATGCTGAATCGCGCCGGGGGGAATGCCGGGGCCGTTGTCTTCGACCACGAGGGCGAGCTGCTCACCGCGCGCTAGCACGCGAACCCACACCTCCGGGTGCGAGCTGCCCTCGCACGCATCTGCGGCGTTGAACACGAGGTTCAACACGACTTGCCCCAAGCTGTCGCGCCGGCCGACTGTGTAGACCGGGCCGTCCGCTTGCTGGGTCAGCGTGATGCCACGGCGCTCCAAGTGCGGCAGCGCAATGGCTAGCGAGTCGCGCACGACGGTCACTAGGTCCACGCACTCAGGTGAGGTTTCGCGTCGCGAAACGAGCGAGAGCTGTTCGACGGTGTCGCGGATGCGCGCCACCGCGGTCTGGATGTCCGACGACACTTCAGACAGTTCGCGAATCGCGCCGTTCAGATCGGGATCGGCGTCATCACTGAGGGAGGCCACCTGCTCGACGAGCCGACCGAGCTCCTCTTGCTGCAAGAGCATCGCGCCGGTGGGCCCGCGCAATTCGTGCGCCACGCTGGCGGTGAGCAGGCCCAAGCTCGCCATGCGACTGGCTTCGGCGAGCTCATCATTGCTCGGCAGGGGCGTTTCTCGGATGTGTTCGCCCTCCAACGCGACCGCGACCATGTTGGCAACCGTCGTCACGAAGTGCTGCGTCTCTTCATCCACACGCGTCGAGTCGTCGAACAGGAGCACGAATACGCCTTGTGCTTGCTGACGATGCAGGACGGGTACGGCGAGCGCTGTGCGCGCGCCGAGCGCCAAGATTTCACCCGCGTCGTCGATGCCTTCGCGATCCTGGCGGAAATCACTGAGCAGTGCCAGGCGCCGCGTGCTGAGCGCGCGCTGCGCGATGGTGATCAGCGCCCGCCGGAGCACGAGCAGCTCGGGGCCTCCGCGATCACCCAAGCAACGCTCTGCGACTGGCTCAAGCCCGGAATTGAGGGTGAACGCGGCCGCGGCGCGGGCTTTCGTGCTCTCCACGAGCGCATCGAGTGCGTCGGCAAGCAGTCCGCTCGGGTCACCGGCGAGGCGACTCGACAGGCTATAGAGAGCGTCCAAGCGTTGCAGACGCGGTAGCGGATTCATGGTCGTAAGGGTTCGAGCCCGTTGCAGATTGTCCCCCCCAGGGAAACCAACCTTCCCAAGATAGAGGCTTTTCTGTCGCAAAGCCAAGCGACCCCCGAGAGCCAGCGCGTTTCTACGAACAACTACTCAGGACTGCGCGCGCCTTGCTGTTCACGTTCGCGCGGCGCCGAGCGTGTGGCGTAGGACGGGATAAGGCGCGAAATCATTGATGATTTCGAACCCTGCCTCGAGAAAAATGTTGCTCGGTCCGGTCCACAACTCTGCCGGCCCCGCCTGATCGGAGCGCCGCGGGAAGGCCTCGACGGCCCGTGCACCGGTTTGCTCGGCGACGCGGACGCCGTGGCGCACGAGCGCACGAGCCACGCCCTGGCGGCGCTCGTCCTCGTCGACCAACAAGCAGCCGACCGTCAGGATGCCGTCCCGTTGGCCGGTGAAACACGGCAAACCCTTGTACAAGCGCTGCGCGTACAGCTTGGGAAGGCTCTCCGCGAGACACAGCTTCATCCAGCCCACCGCCTGCTCACCGCGCAGCGCGACGATGCCCTTCAACCCGGGTTGGGCGAGGTTTTCGAGGAACGCCGCGCGGTTGAGCTCGGGTGCGTGAAAGAGGCGATCCAACCAGGCATTCTTGTCACCGGTGAAGTGCCAGTACTGGCAGTGACACGGTGTGCTGGTGCGCTCGAAGAGTGAAACCAGAGCAGCGCCGTGCTTCGGCTGTGCTGCTTCGAGTACGAGGCCCAGCGGGTTCGCTGTCGATGACGAACCCTCCGAGCCTGAACCCAATGAGCTTTCTTGTTCGCTCACACAGAGGGCCGTGCAGGGCCGTTGGGGGCGGTGCGTCGTTCGACTTCGGCCGCCAACGTGAACAAGCGCTCTTCTTCGAAGGCGGGCGCGAGCAACTGCAACCCGACGGGGAGGGACGGTTGCGAACTGCTTGCCGGGAGCATGCCGCACGGCACGCTGAGACCGGCAATGCCCGCCAAGCTGGCGGGCAACGTGTAGATATCGGCCAGGTACATAGCCAGCGGATCGTTGGCTTTTTCCCCGAACTTGAAGGCGGGGCTCGGGCTCGTGGGCGCGGCGATCGCGTCCACCGTTTCGAACGCGCGATCGAAGTCTTGCTTGATCAGCGTGCGAGCCTTTTGCGCCTTGCGATAGTACGCGTCGTAATACCCGGAGCTCAGCACGTAGGTTCCGAGCAGGATGCGTCGCTTCACTTCGGGGCCGAAGCCGGCGTTGCGCGTCTTGCCGTACATTGTTTCCAGGTTGCTGCGCGGGGGCTCGATGCGCAGGCCGAAGCGCACGCCGTCGAAGCGCGCCAAATTGCTGGAGGCTTCGGCGGTGGCAACGATGTAATACGTGGCGATGCCGTGGCGCGTGTGGGGGAGTGCGACCGGGTGCACGCTACAGCCGGCTTTTTCTAGCTCGCTGATCGCAGCGCGCACGCTGGCCGCGACGCCCGCATCCAAGCCCTCACCGAAGTATTCTTCGGGGATACCGATGCGCATGCCTTTGACGGACTTGGAGCACGCTGCCTCGTAGGCACCGACCGGCACGCTCGCACACGTGGAGTCACGGCCGTCTGCACCAGAGATGACCTCGAGCAAACGAGCCGCGCTGCGCGCGTCGCGCGCGAACGGACCCACCTGATCCAAGCTGGAAGCGAAGGCCACCAGACCGTAGCGCGACACGCGGCCGTAGCTCGGCTTCACGCCGACGATGCCGCACAGCGCAGCAGGCTGGCGGATCGAGCCTCCCGTGTCGCTGCCGAGCGAGCCAGCGGCCATGCCGGCTGCGACAGCCACAGCGCTGCCGCCGCTGGAACCGCCCGCCGTGCGCGTCGGATCCCACGGGTTACGCATTGGCCCAAAGGCGCTGTTTTCGCCGGAAGAGCCCATCGCAAATTCGTCCATGTTGGTTTTGCCGACCAACACCGCGTCCGCAGCGCGCAGCCGCGCGACTACGGTTGCATCATACGGCGGGCGCCAGCCGGTTTCCGGGCCCGAGCCGCCGGTACCTGCTGCGTTGCGCTTCGTGAGCAGCTTGGATGCGCAGGTGGTGGGCGCGTCAGCGGTGCACAGCGCGTCTTTGATCGCGATCGGCACGCCGCTCAGCGGGCCCAGCGCCTCACCGCGCGCGCGCTTTTGATCGACGGCGGCGGCCGCAGCCAGGGCCGCGTCGCGCGCGACGTGCAGGAAGGCGTGCAGCCCGCTTTGCGCTTCCATACGGCTGAGCGCGCGCTCGGTGAGCGCTACCGCCGTGACCTCACCGCGGGCGACTTGGGCCGCCTGCTCGGGGATCGGCAGATCGAGGACGTCAGTCATTCTTCGACGAACGCCGGAACGGCGAACCCTCCGTCGGCGGAGCGCGGCGCCTCGCGCAGCGCGAGTT
>JBDTJC010000291.1:0-2683 GCA_039936055.1 Polyangiaceae bacterium
GCGGAGCTGCGCGCGGAGCGCGTTTGGCGCGGGTGGGGGGGGCGGCGCGGCCGGCGGAACAGCGCGCTAAACTGCGCCGCCGGGGCCCGTGTTCGAGGGCGGGGGGGGCTTTGAATCACCTACGCGCCGACGAGCGGAGCGTCTTTCCATGTTGGGGCATGTCGCTTTTCAAACACTTGCTAGGCGTTTAGCTCGGGAAAATACTCTTCGAGGCCGCTGAGGTAGCCTGTAAACACGTGCACGCCGTCCACGTCGATCTCGCGCAGTGCACCGGCGACCCGCATCGCGGCAGCGCTCTCGGGCGGCGGCGCTATGGCCACGGAGATGTACTCGTGAACCTCCGGCGTCGGCAATTGGCCACTGAAAAACTTCAGGAGTTGCTGGGCGTTCGTTTCCATGCCGAAAGCCATGCTGCTCGCGTTCAATGCCCGGTGTAGCGCCACGAAAAACTTCAGTGGATTGCTTTCGTGATCCTCCAGCGCGAAGCCCATGCTGTAAAGCTGCTGATCGGAGATATCGAGCCACGCGGCTCTGACCAAACCGTCGAGCGGCGCCTGGCCGTCGAGCAGACCGGGCAGCGTGACGAAGCCGAAATCGAAGCGGAATTCCTTGGCCTCCACGTAACCGAACGCCGACGGCGTGGGGCCATTCCCGTCGCTGATGAAGGCCGCCCAGTCGCGCGTCGGTACATAGTGCGCCTTCGTACTGCCCGCTTCGTACACGAGCGACCGGGAGGCCCCTGCGAAGGTGAGACCGAACGAACGCAAGGTGCCTTCCAAAACAGCAGCGCTGATGGGGTCTTTACCGAGGATGAAGCAACCGTGATAGTCGAAGCTCATGATCGTTGTCCGTTGTCAGCGCATCAATGGAGATTCTTGGGGGTCAGTTTGAAGTCCGGGTTGGCGTCCCCGAACTGCTGGAGCTTGTCAGGTGGCATTCTATTGGGATCATAGATTACTTCCGGCTGCTTGCCCGTCTCGGCTGCGCGAAGGCGCGTGCAGTCAGCCTGCGTTTCCGAAGGCATATCGCCCCCGGATTTGATCTGAGTTACCCGGTCCGTGGTTTCCATGTCGATATCGGAGGAGATGGTTCCGCCGGGCTTGCGGGGGTTCGGGTACTTAACCTCGCGGCCAGCCTCGACGACGTTGCTTCCCTCTTCTTCGATGCAGCGATTTTCCGCCTCGTAGCCTTCGGCGCTCTTGATGTTCGCGGGCCTGCCTACTTCCCGTTGCTGCTGCGCTTTGATCTTGTTCTGTTCGATTGTCGCGTCCTTTTCTCCCTTCTTCGCTCGCTCATCGAGCTCACGTTCCTGCTTCCTCCGCGCCTTGTTTTCCTGGTCGGCTTTGCGCCGCGCCGCCTTCTCGTCGTCCTCGCCCCCTCCATCGTTCCCGTCGCCGCCACTGCCAGAACCTCCACTACTCATCGATACGATGCCGGCGGCGGCGGCCGCGGCGATCGCGGCGGCGGTGATCCCTTGGGACACAACCACGGCAGCCGCCGTCCCCCCCCCGATCAACGCGAGGCCAGGCCCGGCGGCGCCCGCGGACAGCACCAACAGCGCCACGTCAAAACCAATCTTGGCGCCTTCGATCACGCCTTTTTCGAAAGCCGCCTTCATGCAGGGCATGCAGCCATCCGTGACGATGTCCGTCCCGAGCATCGCCACGCTACCGCCCACGAGCGCGGCACCCGCGACCACGCCCGCGACGGCCAACATGCCGGCGGCGGTGACAGCAATTGCCGGTAAGCAAACCGCAATCAACGCAGCGCCCGCAACGATGCCACCGACAGCAAGCGTTGCTGCGGTCCACGAGAAAAGCCCGAGCGGATCCGTACCGTTGATTGGATCGTTGTCCGCGTAGCTGTAGAAGTTGAAACCCGCGATGAAGTCCATGGGATCGCGCGTGAGGTACCGACCCAGCTGCGGGGAGTAGTACCGAGCGCGGTTGTAGTGAAGCCCGGTCTCTTCGTCGAAATACTGGCCTGGGAAGCGTAACGGTTGCCGCACGCGGCGGACAAGCTCGTCAACGTGGCCGAAGCGGTACGTGACACCCGACCACGCCACTTCGCCGCGACTATCGGTGAGCCAGCGCGGCGTGCCGTGCTGGTCAGTGTGGTATTGGAACGTTGCGCCGTCGACGCGCATCGATACGGGCGTATGCGTCCCAGGTAAGAACAGATAGTCGCGCTCCTCGCGCCGGCCTTCCTGCTCCGTGGTCTCGGTGAGGAGCTGATCGCCGGCCCAGACGTAACGAGTAATGCTCGTGCCGACGCGCTTGAGGACACGCCGACCGAAGGCGTCGTATTCGAAGTGGACGGGTGGGCCCGACGCCGAGACGACGGCCACGAGTTGATTCTGTCCGTCGTAGAGATATGTGGTCGTTCCGAGCAAGCCCGCTTCGCTGATTAGGTTGCCGCGAGCGTCGTAGTCATAGCGAAGCGGTCCGCACCCGGTCGTCTGATTGACCGCGTTGCTTTCGAACGGAATCCCGTTGGCGTACTTCCGATTGCCGTTCGCGTCATACCCGTAGTCCTCATCGTGCACGCCGGTTCGTGAGGGTGTGGACCACGTACGGATCTCGCTCACGCGGCTTCAGCAACGTTGGCGACGTAGCGGCGTGACAAATACGACCAAAAACGCGGGAGCCGGTCACTTTGGTGGAGAGCGCGCAGCGTGAGTGCG
>JBDTJC010000292.1:0-9550 GCA_039936055.1 Polyangiaceae bacterium
CGTTTTGCTCCGCCCAATAGGTCGCGAGGTACTTGGTAAACATCACCAACCCTCCTTTAACGACCGAATACGTAACGGGTTTAACGGGTTGTTCCGATTCAGCCAGGCCCGGACGCCGATAAATCCGTTGGTCCGGTGCGATGACACCCAAATCCGAAGCAATATTCACGATCACGCCGCCACCGTGTGTGGCCATGTGGGCGCCGAAAACCTGGCTGACCAGGAACGCGCCGGTGAGCCCGACCGCGAGATCTCGTGACCAGTCCTCGAGCGAGAAGTTCTCGAAGCGCGAGGCAGCCAGGCCTTTGCCCTCCACCTTCGGATTGTGCGCCGCGTTGTTCACGAGCCCGTCCAGGCGACCGTGTTCGCCCAGCACCGCTTGCAGCGCGGCCTGGCTCGAGGCGCTAGACGTGACGTCGAGTTCGACGGCGCTCGCGGGCACACCGTATTCGCGCGCGATGCTCGCGGCACAATCCTTGGCTGCGTCCACACGCAGATCCGCGATCACCGGTGTGCCGCCTGCGTCAGCGATGGCCTTCGCGTGTTCAACACCGAGCAACCCGGACCCTCCGGTGATCAGGATCACGCGCCCCGACAGATCGAACGCCGCGAGCTTGGTTCTGGGCGTCGCGTTCATGTCGGGTGCCGATGCACTTCGTCGTCGGGATCCGGCTCGCCGCGCTGCCAACGCTCGACGGCGGCAGCGAGCGCCGGGATCTGCTCCGGATAGTCCAACTCGTGGATCTTGCCTTCGACGACGAACGGCAACACCACTTTTCCAACCATCGAGTCCATCTCGATGATGGTGCGGGGGCGCACGATATCCACGTAGCCGTTCTGCCAGTACACTGCCGGCAGCTTCTGGCGCGGCATCGAGTGAGACTCGGGGAAGCCCGGCAGCGTCAGCGCTTGACGCAAGTACGAGCCCTCGATGCGCCACATCTTGAACGGCGTTTGCTCAGCCAAGCCGACCGCACGCAGGCTATCGGCCTCCGGGTGTCGAAGCATCATGCCGATCGCGTGTTCGATCAGAGCGATGCGCCGCACCGGCCCGGTGGGGCGCAAGTGCACGATCAAATCCGGCGTGTAGCCTTGTTCCTGCAGGAACAAGAGTGCGTGCCGAAACACCTGAAAATCAGTGGCGGTATCGGAGGCGAACTCCGCGGGCCGCCGAAACGGCACTTCTGCTCCGAATCGGCGCGACACTTCGGCGATCTCGTCGTCGTCCGTGGAGACGATGGTGCGTGTCACTTGGCTGCAGTCAAGCGCATGCCCAATCGAGTACGCGATGAGCGGCTTGCCAGCCACTTCGAGCAAGTTCTTGCGCGGCACCGATTTCGAGCCGCCGCGCGCGGGGATGAGCGCCAATACTTCGGGCTTCTTCATGGCAGACGTGCCTCGATCTTCTTCTGAACGCCCTGTGCCTGTGACTCGAGCAACGCGACCGCCACCTCTAGGCTGAGCGCACCGTCACGCACGGAGGGCGTGCATGGTTCGCCGCGCATCACGCAGCCGATAAAATTGGTCAGTTCGTCCAAGAACGGTTGATTGCGAGGAACGCCGGACAGATCCCTGCGTTCGAGGATCTTTCCGAACTCGTCGCAATGCTCCAAGAAACGCCCACTCAAGTGCCAGCAGAGCTTGCCTCGCTCTCCGATCACCGTGACGCTGCGTTGGCTGGGGCGCTGCACGAAGTCCTGGTGCAACTCCACGAATAATGGTGTGCCGTCAGTGCGAGCGAACTCCAAGAGCGAGAGCGAGAGGTCGTCCACGTCTACCTCGAGCGATGACACGTGCCCGCCCATCGAGAACACGCGACGCGGCGCGCCGAACAGCGCGCATAAGTAGTCGAGTTCGTGGATCTGCGACAACGTAACTCCGCCGCCGAGTTCGCTCTTGGCCGCGTACATGCGGCGGTAATCCTCGTACGGGTGAAACCCGGGCAAATACTCGCCGACCTCGGCGCGCACGGACAACACCCGCCCGACTGCCCCTGCCCCGAGCAGCTCACGCAGACGTAAGAAGCCCGGATGATGGCGCAGCTGATACGCGACGCACGTCGTCAACCGCTGCCCCTCGCACAGCGCCACGAGTTCGTTCACTTCAGCCATCGAGTGCGAGAGCGGCTTTTCGATGAACAAGTGACAACCCAGTCGAGCAGCGTGCAGGGCGATCGGCACGTGCAGGCTGCTCGGATTGGTGATGAACACCACGTCCGGCTTTGTTGCGAAGGCTTGCTCGAGCTCCGAGCACACCTGAACGCCATATTCTTCCTCGACGTCGACGCCTGGTATCACGTGCAGCGTGTCGTCCAGCGTGTGACGTTCACGGCGCACACGATACGCACACACCTCCACGGAATCCCCGAGCAAGGCCCGAAGGTTGCGCAGATGCCGTTGACCGACGCCGCCGAGACCGATGAACAAGCAGCGCCGAATCGCTTGGCGCGCTCCTTCGGCGCCGTCGTGCGCTGGGCTGCTTGAAAGCGCGGCTTGCACTAGGCTGCCTTCCGCGCCCGCAGCTGGTCCCGGACGAACCCGAGAGAGTGCGCCGCGGAGAGCAACGGCTCGGCATCGAAATAGTGTTGAGTCAAAAAGTCCCCTTCATAGCCCGCGTTCGCCAGCACGCCGAAGAATTCCGAGAAGTTCGCCGTACCACGCCCGAACGGCTGACTCGTACCCCCGACGACGCGGTCCTTGAGATGGACCGCCTCAAGCAAGGGCAACAGCGGCAGGATATCTCGCGCGATATCGAAGCCCTGCGCAGTCGAGTTACCGGTGTCATAGTACGCGCGCACTTGGGCGTGACCGATGCCGCGTATCACGGCTGCGTAGGCCTGGCCCGGGATCTCCATCTCGAGACCGAGCACCACGTCGCACGCTTCCAGCGCGGGCGTGACGCGCTGAATGCTCTCGGTGACTTCGCGCACGAGGTCCGGCGTGTCGACCGCGGAGGTTTCGAGCAAGGGCAACAAGATGCGTGACGCGCCCAACTCTCGCGTCCAATGCACGAGCTCGCTGAGCGCTGCCGCGTTTTCGCGACGGGCTTGCGCGCTGCCCCCGGCCAAGCGGTGAACCATGAAGTAGTCCGCGCACACGCTGCCCACAGGCAGCCCGCTCGCCGCCATGCACGCGCGAATGGCGCTGCGGCCGGCGGCGTAGGTGATGGGATTTTCGTGCGCGCGTTCGGCTTCGTAAATCCACTCCAGGTAAGAGAAGCCCAGACCTTTGGCGCGCGCGAACTCTTCCGGCCAGGTTTCGTGCGGGAACGCCTGCAAACGACTGACCGGACGCGGCGACAGCCGCCCTTGCATCACTCCGACGCGCTGTTCAGCCACCAATCCTCCGTGAATGCCCGTCAGCCGACGCGGCGCAACTTCTTCATGATCGGAACTTCGTCGTCGCTCACTTTTTTCACGCCATCGCCGAGCGCAGCTTCGATGCTGCGCGTGTCGCGCACCAACTTCATCAAGCCTTGCGGCTCCACACTGGCCGCCTGATCCGAACCCCACATCGCTCGATCGAGCGTGATGTGACGCTCCACCATGGCCGCCCCCAGCGCGACCGCGGCGAGGCTCGTGGCCAGGCCCACCTCATGACCCGAGTAACCGACGGGCACGCCATAGCGCTCGCGCATGACCGGGATCATCTTCAAATTCAGGTCCGCGATCTTCGCGGGGTACGCGCTGGTGGTGTGAAGCAGGATCAGGTCCTGGGTGCCCAGCACCTCCACCGCGTGATCGACCTGCGCGATGGTGCTCATGCCGACCGAGACGATCATTGGACGCTTGGTGGCACGGTGATGCTTGAGCAAGTTGTCGTCGGTCAAACTCGCGGAAGCGATCTTGTATGCCGGCGGGTTGAACTGCTCCATGAAGTCCACCGAGGCCTCGTCCCAACAGGACGCGAACCAGGCGATGTCTTTCTCTTTGCAGTAGCGATCGACGTTTTGATATTCGTCCTGCCCGAACTCGAGCCCACGCTTTAGGTGACCGTTGGTCGGGCCGAACGGATTCTCTCGCGGCTTGGCGAGTTCCTCCGCGGTGTATACGACAGCCACCGTGCGCTTCTGGAACTTGATCGCGTCGGCACCTGCGAAGGTCGCGAGGTCGATCAGACGGCGCGCAATACCGAGATCGCCATTGTGGTTGATGCCGATTTCCCCGACGATGTAGGAGGGGCAACCGTCACCCACGAGACTCTTACCGATCTTGACTTGGGCCATCTTTTTCTCCAGTTGAACGGGTTAGTGCAAGGGCCGTTCCAGCGTTCAATTCACGTCACTTCATTGGGGCGGGAGCTCTGCTCCGGATGTCAGACAGCCTTGTCGGCAACGACGAGCAACATCCACTCTTTGGAAAAACGGACGAACTTGGACTTCTTGAAGGGCGTGGGCAAGAGCGCAGCGGCAGCCGCCAGCGGCCGCAAGTACGGATGTTCCCAAAGCAGCGGCAATTGGCGAAAGCGCAGGGCCTCACGCACTTCGAAGCCGTGGCACTCCACGCATTCGCGCAAGCCGTTCAGCGTGAACGGCCGCACGTGGGTCCAATCGTCATAAAAGTGACGCCACTGCGCGGTCCAATCTGGCACCAGCGCGATCATGCGCCCCGCAGGCGCGAGCACGCGATGACACTCTTTGAGGAGTGAAGTGATGTCCACGATGTGCTCGAACACGGACTTCGAGAACAGCACCGAGAATTCGCCATCGGCGAACGGCAACCCCGTGCGCTCGTAGTCCCCGACGACTACGGGTTCGGAGAACTTCGGGGCGCTCGGGCGCGAGCGATCGATGCCCATCGCGTCAAAGCCTTGACGCGCGAACCCGTGCAAGAACTCACCACGCCCCGACCCCAAATCAAGCAGCTTTGCAGCGCGATAGCCGGGCAAGTACCGGTTCGTGAGGTATTCGGTCAGCTGAGCTGGGTAGCCCGTGTAGGGCTTGGCCTGCTCGCTGTAACGAACGTCCAAATAGTTAGAGGCGCCGTCGGTGTCAGCGACGGCGTGGTGAGCGGCACCCGGCATCACGAAGCGGCTCATGTGTTCTTGTCATCCCCGTTGCTGGCCACGATGCGCAACGCGGCACGGCTGATCTCGTCGCCGATGCGCAAGGCATCGATCAGCGGCGAGGTCGCCTGCGACCCAAGCGCATAGTCTTCGTAGCGTTGCGTCGCGAGCGGAGTCGCATGCAAGTCGAGCTCCGCCGGCGCGCCGAGTTCACCCAGGTGGGAGCCGATCGCGCCGAAGCCCTGGGTCATGGCTTGATTGCTCAGTGAAGCCACGGAGCGGGTGTACGCGGAGGCGTCGCCGGTGAAGTAGCCGCGCTGCTTGAGGCCGCTCACGAAGCCGACCGCGTCGCCGCTCTGCGCGCTCGCGGTCGCTTCGGGGAAGCGCCGCGTCAATAGTTTGACGTAGTCGGTAGCGCCTTCCTCGGCCGAACCGTACGCGCGAAACCGATCGGTGATCGTGCGCTCCGTAGCGCCGAAGCCTTCCCGCGTGCGCTGAGAAACCGAGAGCCCGCTCGGGCCCATGCCTTTGATGCCGCCGAAATTGTAGTTGTACATAGAGCCGCCGTTGCCCGTTTCGTGGGCCCATTGCGCGGTCAGAATGGACAGTGTCTTTTGGCTGGGCGGCTCGCCGGTGACGTTGGTCCACGCGGCACGCAGGGCATCCGCGGCCTGCGCACCGTCAAGGCGGGTCCGCGTAGGCGTCACCAATGCAGGTGCGTTGCTCGCTTGAGTGCGCGACGCGAGCAGCGCTTGAAAGGCGGGAGATGCCTGAATGCGCGGGGCCGCCTGCGCTTGCGTGGGCTGCAAGCCGAGGCTGATGCTCTGAATCGGAGAGGCCACTCGAGGCCTCGTTACCGCAAGTTTCGGGCCACACGCAGGGCGTGGCTAACGCCGGCTCAGGTATTGTCGAGCTTGGACTTCAGAACCGTCAAATCTTCGAGCAGATCGAAGAGCTCCGACTCGAGCCCACGATTGCCGATCAGCGTGATGGCGTGGTCGAGCGAATTGATCTCGATCTTGGTCGAGCGAGCCTGCGCGCGGTGGATGCAACGCGCGACCAAGATCGGAATTTTTCCCACCAGATTGCCCACGTTCTTCGACGCGTACGGATCGTTCAACGCTTGCAGCAACTCTTGGATGCGGTCCAGCTCCTTGAGGTGCTTCGGTTGAACTTTGGTATCGGCAGGATCCACGGTCAGTGGTCCCGCGACGGGGGCGCGCATCAGTCGTTAGTCTTTGCGAAAGTGGGGCCGGTCGCAAGTGTCTCGATTCGCGGCAAAGGTGGGAGGCTGTGAGAAAAGCGTCAAACATCCGACACGCACGTCGTCAGCGAGTTAGCGGCGCGGCAGGCCGTTCGGCCCTCGGGCTAACCGCCGCTGCGCGCGCTGGGTATCCGCGCGGTATTCGAGCGTGCCGGAGGGCCTGGCCCGGCGCTTGCTCTGCAGCGCTGTGCAATGAGCACTGGCATTTGGGCCGCGGCATCCGGAGCAGTCGGGCAGATTGCGGCGCTCGACACGGCTGCGCAGAATATCGCGAACGCGACTACGCCCGGCTACCGCGCAGAGGAAGCCGTGTTTCGGCAGACCCTGGTCAAAGCCGTCGGCAGCAATACCGGTACCACGTCCCTGCGTTACGCGATCTCGCGCACCACGGTGCCCGATTTCCGGGCCGGTCAAATGGTGCAGACCGGGCGCCCGCTGGACGCCGCCATCGCGGACGACAAAAGCTTCTTCGTGGTGCAGACGCCGCAAGGCGAGCGCTACACCCGCGCCGGCAGCTTTCGCTTGGCGGTCAACGGCACCCTCACCACGCCCGACGGCTACCCTGTCTTGGCCGCCAATCATCGCGTCGTGAAAACGGACCCGCACGCCGCCCACGTGAGCCTGGACCGCGAAGGCAACCTGATCACTGACGGTGTACAGGGTCAAAAGCTTGGCCTCGTGACGTTCGGGAACCTGGGCGGCCTCGAGCGCGACGGCCAGGTGCTCTTCAAAGCGCGCCCCGACGCCGGCGCCCCGCAGACCTCCGACCCGCTGCTCGAAACCGCCTCGGTCGAACTCTCGAACGCCAACGCCGTCACCGGCATGACCTCGCTCGTGAATACGTCGCGCAACTTCGAGATGATCAGCAAGGTGATCGAAGCATTCGGCGACATCGACAAGCGCGCCGCCAGCGGCATCATGGGCCGCTAAGCACGATCGCCGCCGGCTTTCGTTCGCCATCCTCCTCGCCCCGGCAGGTCTTGCCGGCCGCGCCGGCAGGCGTCCGGGTGGTCGCGTCCGGGTAATCGCCTCATCCCGGGAGGGGCTCCACATGGGGGCTCAGCGATGAGTTTCCCGGATAAGGGCGAATCCGGTTCGCTCAGCGGTGATGGAGGTGGACGCGGGTCTTCTTTGGTGTGGACGAGGCAGGCGCGGCTTCTTGCGGCAGCTCGTCGACCCGGACGGCCCGCGGCTCGGGCGTCAAAACTTCCCGGGATGAGGCGGCGGATGGCGGGGATGAGGCGCGGGCCGACGCAGCAACCCCGGAGAAGGAGCCGATGGCCGGGACGGGAGAGCGACGCGACGACACCCAGGCCACGGCGACCACGACGCAAGCCGCAGCTGCGGCAGCGATGAACCAAATGTGCCCAGGAATGCCCGATACCCCCTGCGCCGCGGCTAGTCCGACCACCGGAGCCTTCACATTCCTCAATGTTATCGCGCGCGAAGCTGGGATGGATTGCAGATCTGGAACGCGCAGCTGCGTCTCGTGACCTGGCCTACGACCTTGGGTTTCCGCAAAGGTGACCCGCAGTGCGTGCTGCATCGTCGCAGCGTCCGCGAAACGCGCCGCCTTGTCATAGGAAAGAGCCTTGTCCACGAAACGAACGAGACTTGGATGCAAGTCCGGGCGCCGCTCAGCAATCGAGCGCGCGGGCCGCGTGACCGCCATGGCGAGTGTCTCGCTTGCTGTTTCGGCGGAGTGTACAAATTCACCAGTCAGGAGCGTGTATAGCGTGGCGCCCACGGCCCAAAGGTCCGAGCGGCCGTCGACGTCCTCCCAACGCCCGCGAGCCTGTTCAGGAGCCATGAACGTCGGCGTGCCCATGGCGCTACCCGCCAGGGTTGTGCTGAGCGGCGAACTCAGCTCGCGAACACGCGCAATCCCAAAGTCGAGGACCTTGACCGTTCCGTCCCGGGTCAAAAACAGATTATCTGGCTTCAGATCCCGATGCACGATGCCCCGCGCGTGCGCAGCGGCGAGCGTATCGAGTAACTGGTCCGCAACAGAGAGCGCCTCATGCGGAGACAGCACGCGACCTTTTCTTTGCCAACGCTGCTCAATGGTCTCGCCATCGAGCAATTCCATGACTAGGAATGCAAGGCCCTCCTCCGAAACGTCGTCGTAATCGACCGCGACAGCACCACGCTGCCCGATCGAATTCGCGACATAGCCCTCGCGCAAGAAGCGTTTTCGAATTGCCGCGTCCTCCGACAGTTCGGCATGCAGCATTTTTATCGCAGCACGCTTGTTCGTGTGATGCGTAGCGGCGTACACCGCCGCCATTCCCCCTACACCCAAGAGCCTATCGAGACGCCACTTCTGTTTGAGGACCGTTCCGATACGCGCTCTGGCGCGCTCGGTGGCTACCTCGAGTTGAACCGGCATCGTAGAGACTGTGCTAACTTAGCACGACTGAAACGCGAGCGTCCGATCCGAAAACGATACCGTGGATTTTCCAGGGTTTCAGCAAGCGGCCACGGCCTCACTTACGCGACGACTCTGCTTGACGAGTGTCGCATTATCGTGCGAGAGGCGAAGCATGGCCTCGGCCAAGCGTGACATCCGACACATCATCGATTCGTTCTCCGAAGACCTAATTCAAATTGCGCAGGACATTGCTCGCGAGCAAGTCGCGCGCGCAGTAACTGAATGGCAAGCGAAGAATCAAAAGGTCCTGGCTAAGAAGTCAGTGCAGGACGAGAAAGCGCTGCGCAATCAGAAGGCGCTGGAGCGCATTGAGCGCTTCGCTGCGCGTCGCCGCGAGCGTGAGGAGAAAAAGGCCACCGAGCGTGCCCTTCGCCTCGAGCAGCGCATCGTCTTGAAGAAGGAGCCGTCGGAGCGGAAGCCGCGCCGTGGCCTGCTGGCTGATAGCGTCGCGAAGAAGGAGCCGACTCCCCCGCCGCTCTTCGTGCACAAGCGCCGGCGTGATGGAGAGATCCAGCAGCTGAAGCGTGGCGATGAAGACAGTGCGGCCGCAAACAACGGCACCCAGTCGCCGGTTGCCGCGGGCAACGGCGCCGTCGTTGCCGCGCCGGGCGAACAGCTGCGCTTGGGTCTGTAATCGTCGTCGTCGCGACGCCCAAGCCTGCCTCCGGGGGTCGTGCGAGCCCTCAGTGGCCAGACGCTCCCTTGCGGCTCGCGCGCTCCCGAATAGGGTGTGGACCACGTACGGATCTCGCTCACGCGGCTTCAGCAACGTTGGCGACGTAGCGGCGTGACAAATACGACCAAAAACGCGGGAGCCGGTCACTTTGGTGGAGAGCGCGCAGCGTGAGTGCG
>JBDTJC010000293.1:0-30437 GCA_039936055.1 Polyangiaceae bacterium
CGCGACGCAGCCGCCTGTCCGCCACTCCGCTTGCTCACTCGATACTCCTCGGCAAGCATCGCAACGTAGCTGGGGCGCCTATCGGCCTTCAAGAGCTGGACAGGTGATGCGTGGGTTGTCGCGGCCCGCCGCGCCGACAAAATGACTATGCCCGCGGGCTATCAAGATTCAATGCCTCGGCCTCGTGAGCTGCCGTTCTCGACCCGCGGCACGCCTGCGGCGTGCGTGGTAAGGTTTGAGGAACCCCGGGCAATTCTCTGGAGCGACGATGGAACTCGATGACCTCAACGACAGCGTGACGAGTGCGATCTTGCATGCTGAGTCGCTACCGGTCGGCTCCTGGGACGCGCAGCGAGCATTTCGCGAGGTTGCGGATCTGGAGGAAGAGATCGCGACCATTGTCGGCGCACGTGTTGTAGAAGGCGAGGTCGCGCGGCTCGGCGCTGTGACCGCGGCCTTGAGTGCGGGTGAGCCTCTCCGCGCCATTCAGCTGGCAGCACGCTATTCGGCAGACGAGTTCAGCGCCAGCGCGCGCAGTAAGCTCGAGGAGCTGGTAGCAGAGGCAGAAGCGGAGCTCGATCTGGAGCTTGCGAACGAGCCCACGGTCGAGCCGATACGCTTCGTTTTGCCCGCGGCGTAGCGCTACGCCACTCCAATTTCGGCCATCCCCCCGCCAATCGTGAAGTGCACGAATCGGCCGATCACCGCCCCGCCCGACATTTCAATCGCGGTCGCGTAGGTCGTCAGCTGCGAAGCGTATTCCAGCGCTTGAACTCCGCCTACTCGAGCCTCCTCAGCCGAGCTTCGCCCGAATCCGAATCAACCCTGGTCCTGGTTTGATCCGCGCCTGGCACGCGAGGCGGGTGGTGCCGTCGCCGCCGAGGATGTCGAGCAGCTCTTCTTCGGTCTCGTCGGGGGGCGCGATCAGGCCGGCGCCTTCCAGGACTTCGATGTGGCAGGTTCCGCAGGACGCGGAACGACACGAAAACGGGATGGGCGCGAAGTAATGGTCGCAGATGTCGACGAGCTCGCCGCCATTTTCGACGTCGACGATTTTCGCCGGCCCGATGCTGTTGCCCAGGAACTCGATCTTCGGCACGCAACGGCCATACCCAAGACCCCGCTGCCTTTCAACGAAAGAAGCTGCAACCTGACAGCGTGCTCGGAAAACCCCGACATTCCCGTGGCGAACCGGGCTAAAGCGCGCACAAATCCGGACATTACGCGACCGCCCGAGATGTGGTCTGCTGAGCGCGATGAGCGATCAAGGCGAAGACCCCTTCGACTGGGTCGGCGCCACCCTGGACGGGAAATACCAGGTCGACGCCGTCGTCGGGCGCGGCGGGTTCGGGGTTGTGTATCGCGCCCATCATTTGGGATTCAACGAGAAGGTCGCGGTGAAGTGCCTGCGCATCCCGCAAACGCTGAGCGGTGCGGCGCGGGACGAGTTCGAGCGAAACTTCTTGGCCGAAGGACGGCTCTTGCATCAGCTCTCGCGCTCCACGGCGGGCATCGTACAAGCGCTGGATGTGGGCGCGGTCGTCTCACCGAATAGAACTTGGACGCCGTTCATCGTGCTGGAGTGGCTCGATGGGCAATCCTTGGATGCAAACTTCGCGGAGCGCCAGCGCTCCGGTTTGGGTGGCCGCTCCCTCCGCGGTGCAGTGGAGCTCCTGGACACCGCGGCGCGCGCGCTCGCCTTGGCGCATGAGCAAGGCATTGCGCACCGCGACATCAAACCCGCAAACCTGTTCGTGGCCGAGGTGGGTGGGCGCAAGACACTCAAAGTGCTCGACTTCGGCATCGCCAAAGTGGTGAGCGAATCGGAGAGCTTCAGCAAAGCCTTCGAAGAAACGGGTACGTCGCTGCAGGCGTTCACCGCGCGCTACGGCTCACCCGAGCAATTCAGCCGCCGTTACGGCTCAACCGGGCCGTGGAGTGACGTCTTCTCGCTCACGCTGGTGTTGATAGAAGCCGTAGTCGGGCACAGTGCGTTGGAAGGCGTGGACGCCGCGCAGCTGTTCATCGCGTCCGCCGATACCTCGCGCCGCCCCACCCTGCGCACGTTCGGCGTCGACCCGGGCGATGCGGTGGAAGCGGTGTTGAACACCGCACTCGCGGTCGACCCCAAAGAGCGCTACCCGAACGCCGGCGTGTTCTGGGATGCTCTCCTCGCCGCACTCGCATTCAGTGGTGAAGCGCCGATTTCGAGCAATGCCAGCTTGAGCGGGCGTTACCCGCCATCCAGCCAGAGCGCCACCCATGCCGGCGCCGCCACCCAACTCACCGCGAGCACTGCGCTCCCGAATCCCTCCCCGAAGTCGGAGGGTGCCGCTCGGGTGCTCGCGTTGCACAGTCGCTGGGCAGTGGCGGCCGGTGGCGTCGCCGTCGCTGGCTTGCTGGCGTTTTGGCTGGGTCGCTCGCCGTCATTCACGCCGCAGCAAGTGACCTCGGCCAGTCCCGCTCCCGCCACCTCGGACGCGACCGCCGAAGCGAAGCCCGCCGAGTCAGGCAACCCCGCAATTGCCCCGAAAGGCGGCTTTGCGGGGCTCCCAGCACGCGACGTGAGCGCGGGCCTGTCGCCCACGAATGACGCGTGGCTCGACAAGTTCAGCGTGCTGCGCCGTGACGACAACCAAGGGCTCCAGCTCAGCCAGGCTTTCGCGCGCTGCGCGGACGCCGGCAAACAGTTGTGCACTGAATCGCAATGGCAGCGCGCCTGCGATTCGTTCGCAGAAGTCGGCGAAAGCCCGTCTTGGACAGAGAGCCTCGAGAACGGCTTGGCGGTCGTCCGCGGCGGCGGTTCGTGCGCGCCCCGCAAGTTGGCTACAGAGACCGATCACGACGTACTGCGCGTCGGCCTGTGTTGCGATGCGGCGATCGCGATGACGTCCAGCTCCTTGCAGAAGCCGTTCTTGTCTTCGACAGCGAGCATCGTGTTGAAGCTGCAGCGGGCGCTCAATCAGCACAGCGTTGATGAGTTCCTGGAGTTGGCCGAAGACAGCGTACTGCTCAACGGCCATCCGCGCGACAAGGCCAGCCTCAAGAGCTTGCTCAGCCAATCCTTCGCCTCGGCGCGCGATCTAGTGATCGTGAACGATAGCTGTGATGTCACGGTCGCCGCGAAGAAGGTGGTGACTCCCAAGCGAGGGCATCGCCTCAAGAAAGTCAGCTACGAAACCACGGGCTGGACGGCGGTTTGCAAGCAAACGCGGCACCGCGACGGCAAAGCCGTAGGTGCCACGAGCAGCTACGAATTTTCGGCGGTCAGCAAACTGCGCGCAATCACCGACAGTGAAGCGCCGGCCACGACCGAGTAGCCGTCAGCCCCCAAGCCGTGATTCGTTGTGGCACAGCTCGCCCAGATTGTCGGGGCAGGCGATGCGCACGTGAAAGTGATCGTCGTGCACGCTGCTGCCAGTGGGCTGCATCAGCAAGACCTCGACCTGCTCGACGTAGCACGCAAATTCGGGCGTCTTCTTGCCGTACTCGATCAGGCGCCAACGCAGCCCACTCGACACGAAGATGTGCACCAGCCCGGCGCGGCTATCCGTGATCCACGCCCGGAGCAGCACCCAGTTGCGGTAGTCGTCAAAGTACACGCCGCGTTCGAAGCGGGACTTGCCGTTCGCGTCGAAGGGCGTGAAGTGATCGCGCACCACCGGACGCCCCTCCGCGTCCATCAAGTAGAACCCAACGTCGGCATCACGCCCGCTTTGGTGACTGGCGTGACCGGCGAGCGGTCCGCCGTCACGGCGCGACAGATCCCCGACCATCATCAACGAGCCCTTCTCGACGCGCGCCACTTCACGGGCACTGCGTTCGAGCATCAGCACCAAGGCAGGGTGCGCGAAAACATTGTCGCGACTACTGTCTTTCACCTTCAAAGCGTCGGAATCTTTGAGCTTTTTTGCGCGCAGCTGGAAACCTGCGTTGGGATAACCCACCGTCAGTGACATCAAGGAGAAGGGCGCGCCTTGGAACCGGGAAGGCAAGTCTCGACCGGTACCCGCCTGAGCGCTGGGCGCCGTCACGGACAAAGCGCCCGCAAGCGCAGTGATCACACCCGCCGAGCGAGCCCAGTTTCGCCGCCTTCGCATCAGACCTTGGGCTGTATCACGCCCTTTTCAGAACCCGCAAAAAACGCGCTGGCGTGAGTGGGCGCCCACGCTCCAGCAGCGCACCTCAGAGCGCGGCAACGTTCCCGACGTTTGCCGTCACCACCAGGCTTCGCAAGAGACGTGAAAACTGCGGCCAGGCACCGGATAGCCGATAAAATCGAAGTGCCGCGCATCGAACACATCATCGACGGCCGCGCGCAGCGAAAGCTCATGGGCGCGGCCGAACTGCACAGTGGCACCCAGATCCAGTGCCGTGGACGCTGGTAATACGAGCAGGCCCGCGGGGTCGGCGAAGCGCGAGCCACGGTAGTTGAGCCGCGCATCGAGGCCAGCACGCCTCATCGCGAGCACCCCAGGCTCCAGGAAACCCTCCACAAATAGGCTACCAAAGAGGCGCGACTGAAACGGGATCAGGTCGTTGCTGAGGTTGCGCGTGGCGGTCGTATCACGCGGGTCCAGCACAGTGATGGACAGCGCCGTGCGCGCGTGCTGAGCCCATTGTGCGCCAGCCTCGAGCTCCGCGCCGAGCACACGCGCGCTCCCCACGTTGTACGGCTGCACCGCGCCCAGCGTCGACCGCCGATACGCGATCAGCTGAGACACCTCGCGCGCAAAGCCGAACGTATCGACATATGTCCACACTGGGCCAAGCGGAGCCTCCCAACGCGCCCCCAAATCCCAAGTCAGACCCTGCTCCGGCACGAGCGCGGAGCTGCCCTGCACCAACGCGGAAACGCCGTACAGCTCACCCAACGTGGGCACGCGCGCGTAGCGCCCGAGGTTCGTGCGCAACTCGAACGCCCCAAAGCGCTGACGTGCGCCGAGGCGACCCTCCGGTTCCACGGTGCAGCTCTGCGGCTGACGCGGGCCGCGCGTGGCATCGCAGCTCGCGCTGCCCAGCGCGGACACTTCGGTGCTGGACGTGAGCGACGCGGAAAGCGCGGCGCGGCCAGCTGAAGTACTGCGCTGGGCGCGCAGCGTTGTGCCGCCATCCAAGGCCAAATGCTCAACCTCAACATTGCCGCCGAACGTGGCGTGAAACACGCTCCCGACCAGCGCCAAGTGCGCGCTCTGAGCCACGCGCGTGCCACGCGAATCCAAGCGCGAGCTGAGCAACCCGAGTTCATGACGCGGATCGGTCAAGCGCGAGCGCGCGCTGATCACCTGACTGGACAAGCTGACTTCGCAGTCCGGTTCGCTACCGCACGGAACCTTCGCGGAAAGGCCGACAAGTTCACGAGAAGTGCGCGCGCGCGCGGCCAGCGCCGGTACCACGGCCAGCCCGGTAACCCCTTGCTCGCGCTCGAAGGCGTTGAACACGGTCGTGATGCGCGCGCCGCGCAGCCCGAGTGAAGTGCGGCCGATCGCCCAAGCATCGCGGTCCGCGTAGTCCGCGTTCGGGCGACGGCGTGTGGCGTCGTCACTGGTTTGCGAGGTGCCTGCGTTGTCCAAGTAGGGGTAGTCGTTCCGCGCCCCGGCGGCGCGAAACGCGATCAACGCGGCGTCGCCGCGCTGCGCGATTTGCGCGCCCACGAAGCCCGCGTGTTGCCCAAAGCTCCCGAACTCCGCGCCGGCGCCGGCGCGCGTTACCTTCGGCACGCGCGGTTCGAAGTAAATGGCGCCGCCAATGCCGAAGCGGTCCGCGTCTGCTGGCGCATTGCCGCGATACACGTCGGCGCGCGACAGCATCCACAACGGCACGAGAGACAAATCCGCGGTGCCCGTCAAATCATCGTTCAGGCGAATGCCGGCGAGGTAAACCGGCGTCTGCGCGCTGGTCGCGCCGCGCACCGAAGCCGTCGCCAAATCCGCCCCGCCACCGGTCTCAGACACTTGCACGCCGGGCACGTGGCTCAGGATGGCGGCCGCGGTGGCGCCCGGGCGCGACAGTTCACTCGGGTCCACGCGCGAGGCTGCCAGCGTGGGTTCGCGCGCGGGCCGCGTGCTTTTGTGTCCGTTGACCACGACCTCCGTTTCCGGATCGGCGTGCGCCACGCGCGCGGCGGACAGCGCGGCGAACAGCGCCGCACACAGCACTCGTCCGCGCACGCTCAAAACGCTCGCTGGGTGTCGACCAAGATCGTCACCGGGCCGTCATTCTCAAGCGAAACCAGCATGTGCGTGCGGAAGCGTCCCGTTTCGACGCGCGCGCCGCGGCTGCGGCACTCCGTACAGAAGCGTTCGAACAAGGCCTCCGCGCGCACCGGCTCGAGCGCTTCGGTGAAGCTCGGGCGCTTGCCTTTGCGGACGTCACCGAACAGCGTAAATTGCGAGACGGCAAGCACTGCTCCACCCACTTCCAGCACGCTCAGGTTCATCTTTTGAGTGGCATCCTCGAAGATGCGCAGGCCGACCACTTTGTCAGCCAGCGCCGCGGCATCTTGCTCGGTATCCTCGCGGCCCACACCGACAAATACGCACAGGCCGAGCGCCACGCTGCCCACGGCGCTGCCCTCCACACTGACCTGCGCGTGATTGACGCGCTGGATGACTGCTCGCATTCGCCCGCGAGGCTTGCCTCGCCTGGGCTGCGGTTCAAGCGTAGATATTCGGCATGCCAGAAGCCCCGCTGCAAAGCGCTGCACGTGACCGCGTCCCGCCGTGGGCCGTCAGCCTGGCGCGCATTCTGGACGATGCGTTCCGAGTCCCCGGCACCAACGTGGCCATCGGCCTGGACGCCGTCCTGGGCTTCTTTCTGCCCACGATCGGCGACGCGGCCACAGGGCTGTGTTCGCTCGCGTTGCTCGTGCTCGGCTTTCAGATGGGCATGCCGCGCGTGGTGTTGCTGCGCATGGTGTTCAACATCGCGCTCGATACCTTGCTCGGCTCCATCCCAATCCTGGGGGACGTATTCGATCTGTTTTGGCGCTCGAATCGCCGCAACCTCGAGCTCTTGCAACGCTACGATCGCGATCCCAAACGGCGTCCCGGCTTGACCGATTACCTAATCGTGGGGCTAGGCATCGCGTTGGTGGTCGCCGCAGTGGTGCTGCCTTTGCTGCTTGGTTTCGCGGTGCTGCGCTTCCTGTGGCGGCAGATTTCGGGAGGCTAGGCCAGACTGAGCACGTGAGTTGAGGAGCACGAGAGCCCAATTCGGCTACAGACTGCGGGCGGCGCTTGCCGTATAATCGGCGTCGGCCATGCCCTCGGCGAGTGACCAGCCGCGCGATCTGTTCGTCGGACCGGTGCTCGAAAGCGCCTACCAGCCCGGGGTGTCTTATCGCCTCGACAAGAAGCTGGGCGAAGGCGGAACGGCGTCCGCGTACCTCGCGCTGCGCGTTTCGGCGGCCGGGGAATCGCAGGTCGTGATCAAGATCATTCTGCCGCAAATCGTGGCGGAGTCGGACGAGCGTGCGCTGACCATCATCAAGAAGGAGGCGGTCGCGCTGGGTCGTTTGAACGAGCGCGTGCCGCCAACACCCTTCGTGGTGCGCTTGCTGGACACCGGCACCCTGCCCTTTCGCTCGCACGGCCGTATGCTGCAGTTGCCGTTCATCGCGCTGGAGTACGTGCACGGCGGCATCGAGGGCGCCACACTCGAAGAGCGCGTCGAGTTTTCGGTCAAGGCGTCGGGCTTCTCTTTCGATCCGCAACGCGCCGCGCGCGTGATTCAAGGGCTCGCAAAAGGGCTGGACGAGATCCACGCCGTCGACGTGGTCCACCGTGATTTGAGCCCGGGCAATGTGCTGTGCTGCGGCGCCGGCGAATCGGAGCTGTTCAAGATTTCAGACTTTGGCATTGCGCGACCCATGGGCTTGTCGGCCACGTTCGGGAACATGCTCGTGGGTACTCCTGGCTACCTGGCGCCTGAGCAGATCATGACGCATGAGGCCGGCCTGAGCGCGGCAACGGACATCTTCAGCTTCGCCGGCATCGTGTACTACGTGCTGACAGGGGATCCGCTGTTCAACGCGCGTACAGCCACGCAGGCGTTGCTGCTCGCGCGCGCTCCGGAGCGGCGTAGCGTGCTGGACGCGCCCACGTTGCCGTATGAGCTGCGTGAGCGCGAGGCGGCGTGCCAGGCCATTGATTTGGCCATCGCACGCGCCACCGCGGAAGATCCACGAAAGCGCCCGCGCAGCGCCACGCGCTTCGCAGAAAGCCTGCTGCCGTGGCTCACGCAAGACTCGAGCTGGATGCGCCCCAGCGAGCGCTGGGTCTCCAGTATGGATCCGCTGCGCTCGCGCGAGTTGGTGATCGAGACCAACTGGATGGTGCGTCACCCGCCCGGGGATGATCGCTTGGTGCTCAGCGTGGCCTGGAATGCGGCTGGACACGCGCTGGCCGCGACCACCTGCGGCCTCGAGTACTGGGACGGCACGCGCTGGGTCGTTTTGCCCGCAGACGGCTTGCCCCCGCCCGGCTCATTGAAAGTCGTGGAGCGCATGACGGCCGGTACCTGGGTGCTGGGCGGAGAAAAAGCCACCTTGTTCGAGTATTCGCGGGACGGCGTACGTGAGTTGTTCCGCGGCCCGGATCCGGAAGTAACCTTCACCGCGCTTACGGCCGGCTTCGATGACGTGGCCGTCGTGCTGGGCACGAAACCCAGCTCACCTCCACTGCTTCACGCTATCGTGGGCAAGCATTGGCTACGCCCATTGCCGGTGACGGATGCGGCCATGATCGCCGGGCTCTCGCGCATCGATGACAATCGCTGGCTGGTCGTCGGGCGCGCTCATGACGGGCGGCCATACGCGGCCTACTACCGCCCCCTGGATTGGCAGCTCGAACGCCTACCCGTGCCGGAGGGCCGCGCGCTCCTCGCGAGCGCTAGCCGCCCTGAGCGTCACACCGCCGCCGCCGTCGGCGTGGGCGGCGCGTGTCTCGAGATCGAAGGCGGCGTGCCCACCCCGAGCACACTCACCCAACGCCCTGACTTGAGCTGCATCGCTGTCGATCCGCTCGGCCGTCACTGGGCCGCCGGCCCCGGCCGCGTTTGGTCCCGTCGCAGCTCGGGCGAATGGACTTGCGTCTGGCAACACGCCGCCTGGCAGCCCCCCTTCGTCAGCATCATGGCCGAGATCGGCACCGTGATCGCGATGACGGTCGACGGCGCAGTGCTGCAGTGTCGAAGCACATTGCTGGATAAGACGTATCCGGCGATCTGAGCGTGCTGACCGGCTCGAACAGGGGTTTCGAGATTTCTTGGGCTGCCCCCGCGTGCTTCGGCGAGTGACGACCCGGCGTGCTCGCGCGGCGCGCGGCGCGCGCCAGGTGCCCACCAAGCGCCTGGCTGCGCCAGGCGCGGGGGCGCAACGCCGCGGTTCGACGAACTGCGACGAGCTGCGACGACCTCGCTGAGCTGAGCTGAGGCCAAAAGTGAGGGATCGCGAAAGCGCGCTTGGCACACTCGCCGGCGAGTGCGCTGAGGCCGAAAGAGATTCGCTTGGAACACGCGCTGGCGGAAGTGCGGGGCGGGAGGGAGATCGGACGCTTGACACGTTGTTGGCGCGCGAGGCAACGGTAGAGCACGGAGCTCCAGCGGTGCGATTGGTTGAGGCGTAAGGCGGTGCGAATCGCGCTGACGTTGGGCCCCCGCGGGCGGCGGAGCCGGACGCTTGGCGGGCCCCGGCCGCGCGGAGCGCGAAGCGCGAGCACGGCCGGACGCGCAGTGGCGTGTGAGGCGGGGCAGCCCTGGCAACGAATCAGATGCTCGTCGATTGCGAGTTACGCCAAAAACTTCACGGCGCGTTCATCGACCGAATCTCCGCTGCGTTCACCGGACTCGGCTTGTTTGAGTAGGCGCCAGATGTGGGGGCCGAGGAAGTCCAGATCGGTGGAGAGGTATTGTTCACCGCCGAAGCGGCGAATGTTTTCGGCTTGGGCGCGCAGGATGCGTGCGTCTTGGCCGAAGATGCGCAGCGCAAAGGGCTCGAGCAGGCGTTGCACGGCAGCGGAGGGGAAGCGGGTACGGAACTCCACGACGGCCCACATGCGCGTGCGGAAGTCATTTTCGGGGGTGCACAGGGAGGTGACGCGGAAGTGCACGTCACGGCCCAGGCGGTATTCGACTTGAGCTACCGACGGCAGGATGAAGCGATCCCAATGCTCCACGGTACCGCCCCCGGGCGAGAGCACGCGCCCGGCGATGCCAGTGGGGCGCGGTTCGCCGTCGTATTGCACTTCAACGCGGTCTGCCGAACGGCGGACGGTAGCTTCGATTTCGTTTTGCTTGCCGCCACGGAACAGGCCGCGGTGCAGGAACGCGGTGTGCGGCACGTCAAGCGCGTTTTCAAGCGTCGCGTGCAGGCTAGCGTCGGTTTCGACTTCACGCACGACGCGCGCGTAGTCAGCGCCGGCGGCGGGCAGCTCGAAGGGCGCGCCTTCGGGCTCTTGGTCGAGCTCAGGATAAACCCACACGAAGCCGTCTTGTTCGCGCACGGCCGCGGCGGACGCGCGACGCTCGCGCGCGTCCTGCGCCAGCAAACCGGGAATGCGCGAGCAGCGGCCATCACTCTGGAATTGCCAGCCGTGGTACGCGCACTCCAGAGCACCCTCCCCCACCACGCGCCCGAGCGAGAGCGGCACGTTGCGATGCGGACAGCGATCCAAGAGAGCAGCGGCTGAGCCGCCCCTACCGCGGAACAAGACCAGCGGCACGCCGAGCACGGTGCGCGCGAGCGGCTTGTCCTTCAGGTCATTGCTTTGACACGCGACGTACCAAAACCGGCTGAGGCGAGCGACTGAGACGTGCCCCTTGGTTTCGGGGGGGCTTAGTTTTTCGTGCAGCATCACGCGCGCCTTGGATTTGGTTTCAGACGGGAGTCTCGGACGGAACAGGCGGGATCGACAAACCGGATCATAGGCCGGAAATGAGGAGGTTGCAGCTCTCGAGCGGTGCCCGCATATTGTGCGTTAGCAAGGAGGTTCTCGTGGTCGATAAGAAGACGGTCAGCTTCATGCGGTCCCTATGCATGGGTCAAATCGAAGAGGACGTGATCCTGCCGTTCCCGAGCATCCCCGCGGTAGAGAAGGACACCCTGCGCGGTGTCGTCAGCTCGCTTGAACAGCTGCTCAAGCCGCACGAAACGGACTTTCGTCATTGGGACCGCGAAGGTGAATTTCCGCCCGAATTCATCGAGGAGCTGAAGTCTTTCGGCTTGTTCAGCTTCGTCATCCCAGAAGAGCATGGCGGCATGGGGTTCGGCAGCAGCGCCTATTCGCGCGCGCTGCAGGAAGTCGCCAAGTATGACGCTTCGGTAGCGGTCACAGTCGGTGCGCACAGCTCAATCGGTATGCGCGGGTTGCTCCTGTTCGGCAATGACGAACAGAAGGCGCGTTACATGCCGAAGCTCGCCACAGGCGAGATGATCGCAGCGTTCTGTCTGACCGAGCCCGGCGCCGGCTCGGATGCCGCGTCGATTAAAACCAGCGCCGTGAAAGACGGCGACGACTGGGTCTTGAACGGCAATAAGCTGTGGATCACCAATGGCGGAATGGCCGAGTTCTTCACTGTCTTCGCCAAGACAGGCGAGGCCTCCGAACGCGGCAAAATGAGCGCTTTCATCGTCACACGCGACATGCCGGGCGTGACGTCCGGTCCGCACGAAGACAAAATGGGCATCCGTGCCAGCTCCACCACCACGGTGCACTTCGACAACGTGCGCATCCCGAAGCAGAACCTGCTCGGGGACGTCGGAAAGGGCTTCAAGATCGCGATGACAATCTTGAACTCCGGTCGCACCGGCTTGGGCGGCGGCAGTGTGGGCGGCATGAAGAAGCTTGTCGCGCTCTCCGCCAAGCAGGCCAAGGAGCGCGTGCAATTCGGTAAGCCAATTGCCGAATTCGGCCTGATTAAGCAAAAAGTCGGACAAATGGTGGTCGATTGTTACGCGACCGAAGCCGTCGTCAGCATGGTCGCCGGCCTGAACGACGGCGGCTATGAGGACTACGCCGTCGAAGCCGCAATCAGCAAGGTGTTCGCGAGCGAAGCCCTCGGCCGCACGGCAGACGAAGCCCTGCAGATCGCCGGCGGCAACGGCTACATGTGCGAGTACCCGTACGAGCGCATGGTCCGGGATAGCCGCATCAATCGCATTTTCGAGGGCACGAACGACATTTTGCGCTTGTTCATCGCGCTCAACGCCATGAATGACGCAGGGCAAACGCTACGGGAGCTATCCAAATCTTTGGAAGGCGTCTTCACCGATCCGATCAAGGGCTTCGGCGTCGTGTCGGAATACACGCTGCGGCGGGTGTCGATGGCCACCGGCTACAACCGAGAAGGCACCACGTTCACGAAGCTGGATCCGAGCTTGAAGCCAATGGCGACCCTCTTCGAGGATGGCACGCGGGAGCTGGCGACGGCCACGGACCGCATCCTGCGCAAGCACGGGCGCTCCATCATCGACAAGCAGTTCGCAACGCGGCGCTTGGCTGACATCATGATCGATCTCTTCGTGCTGGCTTCTGTGATCAGCCGCGTGAATTCGAGCATTCGCGAGAACGGCGCGGACCAGGCCAAGAAGGAACTCGAGATCGTGAGTGTGTTTTCGCGTCAGGCCGAGCGCCGCATCAAGACCAACGTGGACGAGATCGACAACAACGTGGATGAATCGCTCAAGTCGCTCGCTGATCACACGTTCGAGACCGAGAAATTCAGCTGGGACACGCTGTGAGCCGCGGCCGCGCGGCCGCGCTCCCGTCTAATTTGCCTGGAAACCTCGAAAATCTGCGCACCAGCAGCGCGCCCGCGCCCGATTTGCGCGGTGAAAACCGGTTCTCGCACCGAGTGAGCTGACACGCGCCCCCCGAGAACTGTACACTTTGCGGCCCGGTTGGCTTTGCCGCCGGGCTGAGCCGCGCCAGATGACCAGAGTCAAGTCGAAGCCCTCGAGCCCGAAGGCAAGCAAGCCGAAGACGAGCCAGCCCAAAGCCGGCGCGGCGAGGGACGCCGTGAGCGCACCGAAAGCGGGGACGTCGAAGGCGGCCGCGCCGAAGGTCAGCGCGAACAAAGCGAGCGTAGCGAAAGCTGCCACGCGCAAACCCACCCAGCCCAAGGCAGGCGCGCCGAGAGCCGCAGCTCCGAAGGTTAACCCGGTCAAAGCTACACTGCCGACCGTAGCCAAGGTCGTCGTCGCAAAGAGCGCGCCCGCAAAGACCGCGCCCGCAAAGACCGCGCCCGCAAAGGTCGTACGCGACACGCCCGCCAAGCTTCGCCCCATCGAACAGGCTGTCGGCGTCAGCAGTGACGCCGTCGCGCGACGCACTGGAAAATCTTGGGCTGAATGGTTCGCCTTGCTGGACGCGGCGGGCGCCGCCGCGCTCGACCACAAGGGCATCGTCGCGGTACTTGCTCAGCGCCACGGCGTCGGTCCGTGGTGGCAGCAGATGGTGACTGTTGCCTATGAAAAGGCGCGCGGCATGCGCGAGCATCGCGAGGCCGACGAAGGCTTCCAAACGGGCATCACCAAAATCCTGGAGTTGCCGCTAGCGAAGCTGTTTCGCTACTGGGCCGAGCCCGCCGAGCGCAACAAGTGGCTGGCCGATGACCGCTTTTCTATTCACAAGGCAACCGCCTCGAAATCGATTCGCGCCCGCTGGGGCCGCGGCGTCAGCCGCATCGACGTGGACTTCTGCGAGAAGGGCCCGTCGATGTCGCAAGTAACGGTGCAACACAATCGCATCGAAACTTCCGACGCGGCCGAACAAATGAAGGCCTACTGGGCCAAGAAGATGCACGCGCTCGAAGCGCTGCTCACGCGCCCCTGAACAGGAAGCCGCGCTGCGGGCTTCAAGCGCGCGCTGCGCTGCTGCGCACGGCCTCGATTAGGTGATAGTGCGTGCGATCGATGTGCCAGTTGAAGTAGGCGTGCGGCAGCCTGCTCGGGAACAAGCCGCCGCTGTGGTGGTCGAACAGCTCAACCGGGCCGCCGGGTTGGTCGGTTGGGTACAGCTCGCGCAGCACCGCTGCGTCGTCCAAACGCGCGGACGCGCGGTACGGCGCGTGAAAGCGCGGCGAAAGTGGCCCCGACAGGCGATCGTGAAAGCTGAGCCAGGCCCGCCCCGCCAAGAGCGGCACCAGGCGCGCGCGAAACGCCCCCTTGAAACGCTCGAACTCGGGTTCCGAGCACAAAAAACGAGTTTGTCCGAGCACATTGCCGAAAATCAGGCACAGCTCCGGATCGCCGCGCAGCAAGTCTGCGAGACCGGAGGTTCCGTCGAGCAGCGGCTTGATCAACAAGTCCTGTGACTCTAACCGTACCTCTGTGACGCCGAGGCCGCGCAAGCGGCGCTTCAGCAAGAAGCCCGCAACCGGATCGGGTTCGAGCAGCGTGAGTGCTTGAAAGCGTTGCAGGAATGCATCCGGGAAGCTGTAGCCGGCACTGGGCCCCACGAGCACCGCGCGCTTCACGCCCGGTTCGAACTCGGACAACCAGCCAGCCAAGGCGGCTCGAAAAGGCGCCCATGCGCGCGCGCCGAGCAGCGCGCGCGCATGGTAGCGCAGCCCGCCCGCCGGATTAAGCCAGGCGGACGACATCCTAACGCAGCACGCTCATCAAGCGCTCACGCAGGACTTCGACCGTGAACGGCTTCTGCACAAAACCAGCCAGGCCCTTACCGGCGAAGCGCATGACCGCGTCCTGCTCGTTGTAGCCGCTCATCAAGAGCACCGGGATCTCACTGTCCAGATTGCGGATTTCGCGGAAAGCGTCCACGCCGTCCATCGCCGGCATCGTCAAATCCATCAAAATTGCGACGATTTCGCCGCGGCGCTCGCTGAAGCGCGCCACGCCGTCGCGGCCGTCGTTGGCCAGAATCACGTCGAAGCCGTAGCTGCCGAGGATGCGCGCCGCCACGCCCCGCACGACGTCTTCGTCGTCTACCACCAAGACGGTGCCGCGCCGTTGCAGCGTGGGTTGCGGTGGCGCTGCCTTGAGCCGCCCTGCGCTTTCGTCCGAGAGTGGGAACAACACCTTGATCGTCGTCCCGCGGCCGAGCTCGCTGTACACCTTGATGGCGCCTTTGTGGCCGCGCACGATGCCGAGCACCGCTGATAGACCCAACCCGCGACCGGTGAACTTGGTCGAGAAAAAGGGATCGAAGATCTTGGCTTGCGTCGCCGCGCCCATGCCGCAGCCGTTGTCACTCACCTCCACGAACACGTACTCGCCTTCGGCCAACTCGGGCGCTAGGAACGTGTTGCGAAGGTACTCACCCTCGGCATGCAACACGCCCGTCGTGATGCTGATGACGCCGGCTCGCTCCCCGAGCGCTTCGGCGGCGTTGACCACCAAGTTCATGGCGACTTGGCGCATCTGCGTGGCGTCGGCATCCACCGAGGGCAACGGGTCCGCCAGATCCAGTCGGAGAGTGGCGTTTTTCCCTATGGAAAGCTGAAGCAATGGCGCTGTCTGGCGCACCAGTTCACTCACGTCCAACGGGCGCACCACGAAGCGACCCTTGCCCGAGTACGCGAGCAGCTGCCGGCATAAGTCGGCCGCGCGAATCGTCACTGCCTCGATTTGCTCGACGTGTTCTGCGAGCGCACTCGTTGCCGGGAGCTCCAGGCGCATCAAGCTGACGTTGCCCAGGATGCCCGTGAGCAAATTGTTGAAGTCATGCGCAATGCCACCCGCGAGAATGCCCAGACTCTCGAGCTTCTGCGCGTCCAGCAGTTTGCTCTCCAACAAGCCGCGATGACGATCAGCCGCGACGTTCTCGGTCACGTCACGCGCGAAACCAGCCAAGTATTGTTGGCCATGCGTGTTCCAAGGCACGAGGCGCGTCTTCCAAACACGTTTTCCAGTTGGAAATTCGATCTCTTCTTGAAATTCACTTGGCGCTTGTAGGCGAATCGACTCCGCCATACGTCCCACGGCGAGTTCGGCAATCTCGAACGATAAATAGGAGTCTGCGCGTGAGCCCAATATGGTAGTGCGCGGAATACCGGTCGCGCACTCCCAAGCGTCATTGACACGCGACAACACGAACTGGCCGTCGGCGTCGGCGCGGATCAAAAAACAGGGGTCACTGGCTGCCGTAAAGAACGCCTCCCACGCCTGCAGATCCAAATCACCCATCTGTGCTTACAATGCCCGAAGCAGCTCACGAAACCAAGCGCGGCGCTGCCGTGCCCAGCATCCGAAGCCGCCGGGTCGACGCCTCAATTGGAGACAATCGTGAGCGCGAGAATGTTGTGATGTCACGGCCCAGCTCCGAACGACGCTTCCGGCCAAGCATCGAGGTGCAGCAAGTGTCGAATCTCGGCCTGGCTTTACACCCAAGCTTCACACTTCGTGCATTCTGGCGCAGTGCACTCCGCGGGGTGATATCAGCGATAGGACTAATCCCAGTCGCCAGCGCTTGTAGCGGGCCCGCCCGTGAGTCTGGCCCGCTCTTCGGCTCGGGAGTGTTTCATCCACCTCCCAAGCCGGGCGACAGCATCAGTCACAGCCAAATGTGTGAATGCAAAACATGCAATCCGAGCGCCTGCTGCGATGGCCCAGAAGACGACGCGCCGCCCACGAGCTGCGGCGACAGCTATGATTTCAGCTCGAACCCGAGCTGCGGCGGCCTGGCGGTGAAAAGTTGTTCGAGCCGCTGCACCCAGCAAGTGTGGCGGGTGCAGAGCGGCCAGGATTGCGCACAGAAAAGGCCGAACAGCTGCTGTCCGTCAGGTTGAGCGCGGCGCGCCGTGGCGCGAGCTGCTCGGGCGAAGCCGCCCACAGGAAGCGCGCCGGGCTTTCGTCGCCCTTAACGGGCCGCATACCCGGGGTTCACGACATTCACCGGGGCGCCGGCGAGGATCGCGCGCACGTTGGCTGCCGTGGTGGCCAGCACGCGTTTTCGCGCCGGCAAGCTCGTCCACGCCAGATGCAGCGTGATCACGCAATTTTTCGCGGCCAGAAGCGGGTTTTCCGGGAGCGGGGGCTCAGAGGACAGTACGTCCAGCCCCGCGCCGGCCAACACTCCCGAGTCGAGCGCGGCGCGCAGCGCGACTTCATCAACGAGGCCACCGCGTGCCGTGTTGATCAGGAACGTGCCGGGCTTCACCAGCGCGAGCCGAACCGCGGACACCAAATGCGCGGTCTCCGAAGTGAGCGGACAATGCAGCGAGATCACGTCCGCGTGCTGGAAGAGCTCGTCCAGTGAAAGGCGGGGTACGTGGTCGGGATCCGATGCGGCACGCGCTCCCAAACGCGCCGCGCACACCTGCATACCGAGCGCGCGCGCGGCTTGGGCCACGCGCCGCCCAATCGAACCGTAACCCACGACGCCCAGCGTCTTGCCCTCTAGCTCCAGGAGTGGGCTCCTCCAGTATGCAAAATCAGGCGACCGCTGCCAGTCCCCCGCATGCACCGAGGCATCGTGCAAGGCAACACGGTGACACAGCTCCAGGAGCAGCGCGATGGTGTGCTGCACGACGGACGCGGTGCTGTAGGAAGGCACATTGCACACCGGAATGCCGAGCTCCGTCGCGCGCAGCACATCAACTGGGTTCACGCCGGTAGCGAGCACGCAAACGCCGCGTAGCTTCGGCAGCTGTTCGAGCACGCGCGCGCTTACGGCAGCCTTGTTCGTGAGCAATAGCTCGGCGTTCGCGGCACGCGCCAGCACGTCCGCCGGGGACGAGCGTTCGTGCACGACGAGTTCACCGAGCGCGGCAAGCGCGGTCCACGGGTTGTCCCCGGGGTTCACGGTGTAACCGTCCAGGACCACAATTTTTGCCATGAATCCCCGGTTAGCGGCGCGCTTCGCTAATCGCGGCGCGGCTCAAAAACTGTTGGAACGCTTGCCGATTGGCGTCGCTCGGCGGTTTCTCGTAGGTGTAACCGCGCGCGACCTTGTTGGCGAACAAGCAAGCCACGGCCTTGTCGAAGGCGCGGGCATCGGGCGCAAGATCCCCCGCCTTGCCGCTGTCGTCCGCGATGCGGCGCACCACGGTTTGCAGTTGCTCGCACCAACCCGGGGTTTCGGGCAGCGTAAGCGGCGTCACGCTTTCACAACAAGCCTTGCGGATGATCGCAGTAGCCGGCAGTTCGTACCAATCCAAACCCGCACCGTGCGTGCCCGGATCCGGCTTCGCGGCTTCCGCTGACACAGGCGCCGCCGCGTCAGCGGAAGCCTGGCCGAAGCGGGCCGTTTGCTGCAAAAGGCTGGCGACTTCGCGAAAGTCCCCGTCCCCGCACACGAACGCGAAGTTGCGTCCGCTGTCGAACGCACCCGTGTCGAAGTACGAGGTCACACACGCGTCGCGTGCTTGCGCGGGGCTGAGTTTCGGACGCTCGGGTTGCGGCGCTTTCTGCGTCACCACCGGCGCCAGCGGTTCTTCTGGGCCAGGCTTGGGGGCCGGCGCGTCGGGCGCCACTGCCAGGTACACGCCGCCGCCACCGACCACCGCAGCGATCACGATCAGCGGCCAGACCGAACGCTTACGCTCGAACGGATTGATCGAGAGCCGTTTCTTGATGGGCGCGACCGTGCCAACTAGCAACCCAGCAGCGGCAGCCGTCAGCGCGGGCGCAGAGCCCAGGGCATCCCTGGGCGGAGGCGGAGCCGGAGCAGGCGCGGGGGCAGCCACCGGCGTATGCGCGGCCTGCTGAGGGGGCGGTGCCGGATGCGCCTGTGGTAGCGGCTTGGGTTTGAGCTCGCTGCCTTCGTCATCCGGCAGCGTGCCGCCGTCGACGACGATGCCGTCATCGCGATCTTTGCCGAGGCCGGTCGCGCCAACGATGTCCATCAAGCTGCGCGGCGACGGGCGCGGTGGAACCTGGCGTTTGGGCGGCATGGCGCGCGGATCGCGCTCCCAACCGTCCAGCGTTTGGATGAACTCGGACAGCTCCGTCACGCGCACGCGCTTCTCATAAGCGAGACCGCGATCCAAGATCTCCTGCAATGCCGGCTCGTCGATGCCGAAAGCCGACAAGGGCTTGGGACGGCCCGAAAGCATTTGCTTGAGCAGCGCGTCACGCGAAGGTGCACTGAACGGCGCTTGACGAGTCAGCGCGGCGTACAAGGTCGCGTGCAACGCCCACACGTCGTCCGGTGCGGTTTCTCCTGAACCCTTCAAGCGCTCAGGCGGACAATAAGGCCCGATACCAGGCGCAACGAGCTGCGATAGCACCGGCGCGATGGCACGCCCTTCAGGCACCGCGATCACGCTGCGCGGCGAAAGCGCAGCATGCACGGCACCCGCCGCATGCAGTACTTGCACGGCATCCGCCAAGCGTAGGGTCCAGGCGACTGCCTTGGACGGGTTCATGCCGCTGTTCAGCAATTCACTGTGCAGGGTTTTGCCTGGCACGAACTCGGCTACTGCCACGCCGAACCCCGGCGGCAGTGCGCGCTCCCCCGGCAAGCTCGCCGCATCCACGTCACGCACGACGGCGATCATGCCCGTCAAATGCCGGTGTTTCACGCCGCGCGCGGAATCCAACAGGGTCAGCCGACCTGCGTCTGCGGCAGCGAGCACCACACGACGCCCCGTGTCACCGTCGACGCCTATCCAGCGCTCCACCGCTTGGCTGTTTTTCAACGAGCCAGCAAACGCAAAGCGTCCCGCTACCGGAGTTCGAGGATCTGCCATGTTCAGCTACGGTGTGGCACGATCATGCAACGAATATTCCGGCGGGGAGTGGAGTGCGCTGATGGTACACCCACGCCAGCGCGAGTGCCATTTGCAGTGTGCGCACTCACTTATTGAAACGCAAAAACCGCCCGGCTCGCACGTTGGTGGTACTCCCACCGACACTCGCAACCGCACCGTTGACTAGAACCAGGTCGATGCCGAGCGGCGCCTGCTTGGGGTCGGCGTAGCTGGCTCGGTCTTCGATCAGGGCCGGGTCGAACAGGAGCAGATCAGCAAAGTAGCCCTCTTCGATGCGGCCGCGCGAGGCGAGCCCGAAGCGCTCGCAGGGCAAGCGGGACATCTTGTAGACCGCGAATTCCACCGAAAAAAGGCCGCGCTTTCGGCCATATTCACCGAGCACGCGCGGGAACGTGCCGTACAGGCGTGGATGTGGGCGGCCCTCTGGATTGGGCAAACCATCCGAACCGACCATGACTCGCGGGTGACGGAGGTTCGCCTCGACGTCTTCCTCCGCCATCACGAATGTGATGGCCACCGTGCGCTCGGCTCCCGGCAAACTCAGAATTTTTACTACCAGTTCGGCGAGGCCGACGCCCTCCGAGCTGGCGATTTCAGTCAGGCGGCGGCCGTCGTACGCCGGCTGACCCGGGCAGGAGGCGACTTGAATGGCCTCGGCCAACACGAGGTCCACGTTGCTCAGGTCGAAATATTCGATCATCGGACCGCTTCCGGCGATGTACGGGTAGACATCCAGGCTGACGTCCGCTCCCTCGGCGTTCGCGGCGTCCACGCGCGCCAGCGATGCCTTCACCTTACCCCAATTGCGCTTGCCGCCGGACTTGTGGTGCGAGATTTGAGCGCGGCAACCGACGGCTGCGGCCACGCTCAGCGTTTCCTCGACCGACTCCAATAAGCGGTCTCCCTCACTGCGCATGTGCGTCGCATACACAGCCGAGTACTCCGCAAGCGGCCGAGCAATTTCGATGATCTCCTCGGTCGTCGCCACGCGCCCCGGGCGATAGATGAGCCCCGTTGAGAAACCGACTGCGCCTTGTGCCAGCGCACGCTGAAGGTGCGCTCGCATGTCTGCCAACTCGGCCGGCGTGGGCGCGCGCTCTTCAACACCCATCACGCGCGAGCGAATCGCGTTGTGCCCAATGAGCGACGCGGCATTGACGGCCGGCCGCGCTGCCGCGAGGGCCCGGGCGTAGCTCTCCAGATCCTCGAAGCGGCCGGCGAAGCCCGGAAACAGGCTCGCGTTACCCGGCGGCTCCGCGCCACCGGCAATCAGCGGCGCCAAGCTGAAGCCGCAGTTGCCGATCACCACGCTGGTGACCCCCTGCTGAAGTTTGAAATGCAGATCCGGAGCGCTGAGCAACGCCGCGTCGTCGTGCGCATGTACGTCGACGAAGCCCGGCGAGAGCGCGCGCCCCTGTGCAGCGATTTCGCGTTTACCTGCGGGGCCTGGGCCAACGCGCACGATACGGTCGCCCTCGATGTGCACGTCCAAAATGCGTGGCGGTTGACCGGAGCCGTCCACCACGAGCGCGTCGCGAATACTGAGATCAAAGGTCATGATTTCCGAACCAAGCCGCCCTGCGCCGAGGCAATGGAGGCGTGCGAGCCGCCGCGAAGTTAGTGCAGCGCATGTGAGTTGACGTGAACTATTTCGACGACGCGCGGCGCCAGTAGCCTGCGAAGCAGGCGTGGCGTCCGGCGCGAAAGCCCCGGCGAAACAGCCTAGCGTAGCGGCGTCAGCAATTCCCTTGGGCTTGCTGAGACAGGGCGCTAGCCCGCCGTGCAGCTATCAGAAAGGGTGTAGCGCACCTTGTCTTTCAGCACCGCGCACTCGCTACGGCAGGCATTCTCGCCGCCGCACAACATCACCGACTTCGGATCCGCCATCGGGCAGGCTTCCGGGATGACCCAGCACACGCCGGTTGCGGTGACGGTCGACGGGCCCGAGCACGAGTCGTCCTTGTTCGAGCAGACGCCGTTCTTGAGCGTGCACGCCGCGGAATCGAGCGCCGTGCACGTGAGCGTACCGGCCGCGGCCTCGCTGCACACGCCGCCGTCAGGTTGTGCTGCCAGGCCGTTCCGGCGATTCAGATGCAACAAACAAGCGTCGTGATAGGTGACGCCGTCACAACCGCACACCGGGGCGGCCACCACGTCCGTGCAGTCCGTCGGTTTCGCGGTGCACGTGCCCGTGGTTTCGTCCGCGCAATCGGGCTTGTCGCAGTACTCGTTCGAGCCACAGCCGGCGTTACTCGTGCACGAAGCCGGGCCGCTACCGGCGGTTCCGGCGGTTCCGGCGGTTCCGGCGGTTCCGGCGGTTCCGGCGGTTCCGGCACTCGCTCCCGCGCTCCCGGCGCTCACACCGCCGGTGCCCGCAGCGCCGCCCGCAGCGCCGCCCGAGCCCGCGCTGCCTGCGCTCCCGGCGGTGCCCGCACGACCCGCGCTGCCCGCGCTGCCTGCGGCGCCGCCGTGACCCGCGGCGCCGCCCTGACCCGCGGTGCCGCCCTGACCCGCGGTGCCGCCCTGACCCGCGGCGCCGCCGTGACCCGCGGTGCCGCCGTGACCCGCGGTGCCGCCGTGACCCGCAGTGCCCGGTGAAGCACCAGCTCCCGCGCCGCCAGTGCCCATGCCGCCGCTCGGTGCGCTACCGCTCGAGCCGCCAGATTGCGATCGTGTGCCGCCGACATCCGCTCCTGCAATGTTGCCCGCGCCCGAATGACTAGCGGCACCACTCGAACCAGCTCCGCCCTCAGCGGTCGTTGCGCCAGAGAATAGATTAGCCGTGTCCGCGCTACCGCAACTGATTGCGCTTGCGCTCGACATGACGAGCAGCCCGAGAACCCAACGAGCGCGCATCCGTCTCATCCGACCTCGCCGTGATTAAGAGCCAGCGCCGAACACCGGCGATTTCAAAATACTAACAATTCTTCGGTGTTTGTAAATATATTTAGCTAGGAACGCCTGCTGTAGCGCTCTAGCCAGTGCTGGGGGCACGGGGCGCGCGGGCTCCAACTACAACGGCTTACCTTGTGCGACCCAACTCGCGACGAGTTGGATCGCTTCTGCGGACAGCGGCGGCTAACCGAGCGGCATGCCGCGCACGCCAGCGCGCGGTCTCAGTGCGCTTTCGTCGTGGCGCGCGAGAAGCGCGGCGACCAACCGAGGTCATGACTTGCTCATGACACGAAAAGCAGTTCTTGGTCCGAGCGAGCGCGGCGTGGGGCGTCGCGAACAGGCGCTCAGCGCGAGCGCCGCGGACAGCACGCCCAGGGTCGAACCCAACGGCTCATCTCCCGCGTGCCCCGTATCAATTCAGCTCGCGCTCGGCGCGTCCCTTTCGCAAACCTGACTCGCCGCCGCCATGCTGTCGCACCGCTTCATGGCAAGCTTCTCGCGCGCTTCGTCGCGATTTTGCGAGCGCAGCTGGGCAAGCGCCTTGTAGCCCTCAGGAGTCGCGACCAAGTCACGCGCGGCGAGCGATTCGAGCACCGTGCGTGCCTAGTCAGCCCCGCCGTCAACCTTTGACAGCACTTCCCCGAGCATCATGCGCAGGACACTGCCTGCGTCCGCGATGTAGTTGGCCTGAGCGATCGCCTTCTCGGCTTCGAGCACGCCGGGAATGCGCGGGTCAACTTGGACTTCCGGATGCCAATCCCCGCCACAGGCCAATGCGCCTCTCGAGCTCAGCAAGCTAATTGCGCACAGCGCCAATGTTACCGACCGAATAGCGTGCTTTGAAATCGATATTTCATAACTCCTTTTCGCGTGCCGCAGGATTTATTCGGTCCATCACTCTGGGCACGAGCCGTGTGACAACGGACCGACGAAAACGTTTGAACAGCAATCCTCGCGCCAACGCTGATTGTGCGTGCATCCGCGAAATTCTCGAATTTCCGCTGGGTCTCTGAGCCCACGCGAGCGTGGCTAGTACGTCGAGGCCGATAGAGTACTGAGGACAGATTTGCCGTGCTGGAGGGTTTCTGCGGCCCTCACCCTCGAGGGCCGCGGAAACCCGGAACGCACATCCGAACCGAAGTACTAGTCCCAACTCAGGCGCGAGGGAGCGCGACGGCCCAATCCTTCACTTCAAATCACTCGCGGGCCCGAAACAGCAATCCGAAACACACTCTCGCTCAGCCCGTACGGCGAGCGCGAGTTGCAGCACGCGGCCATAAGCCGTCAGGGGCAGGAGCGGGCGATTGCGCCAGTCGCAACAATCCGAAATGCGCACGCCGGATTTTTTGCGCCGCTCGCCAGACTGCCACACTGGGTTTAGCCGTTCTGCGTTGTTCTGGGTTGACAGATGGCGGCTGGCAAGAATATTCAACCCCGCAATGGCAAAGAACTCAGTCAACGATCGGATTCGCAGTCGCGTGGAAGCATTCGCCGAGGAGCTCAGCGCACTGATCCGCCACTCTGCGATGGAAACCGTGCGCGAGGCCTTGGGTGGCAGCGCCGCGCCGCGCCGTGGCGCACGCGGCGGCCGCGCCGCTGCTTCTCCAGCACCGGCGCGCGGCTCGTCGCGCCGCGAAAAGGGTCAGAAGCGTGATCCGGGCGAGATCGAGCGTCTCACGGGTCGATTGCTGGACTACGTGAAGGGCAACGCCGGCCAACGCATCGAGCAGATCGCCGCGGGCATGGGCACCGTCACGAAGGAGCTCAATCTCCCGGTGAAGAAGCTGATCGCCCAAAAGTCTCTGAAGACCAAGGGACAGAAGCGCGCCACGCAGTACTTCGCGCGCTGAGCGCGTCTCGCTGACCTCTGCGCACTGCAGAGGTCACTCAATTTGCAAAGGGGCTTGCCGAGCAATCGGTGGGCCCTCCGCTTTTTGTAGTCTCAGATCGAGAACAAAGAGCGAACCCGGTCCGCGTTGCCCCAGCGCCTCGCCTCCGGCTCGACGGGCTAGTGCAGCGCAAGTGAGTTGACGCGAAGTATTGGGCCGTTGCGCGGCCCTTGCAGCCTGCGAAGCCGGCGTGGGGTTCCGGGGCGAAAGCCCCGGTGAGACAGGCCATCGCGACGGTGCACCGCATGCCGCGAAGCGGACAATCGCTTGCGATTGTTGATGGTACATCATGCGGTGCGCTAGGCGGCACGCCAGCCTGACGTCTGTACGGCGTTCAGAAGCGACCGAGCAGGCCAATCCGACCAAAGCCGGCCACCGGCTGTACCGTCACGCCCGCCGTTTGAGCCGGTGCCCGCGGGTACACGAGTAACGTGGTGAGCAGTGCCGCAGCGCCGACCCCAGCGGTGACGAACCCGACGTCGGACAGCACCACGGCGCGGTCGCGATCGTTGATGGCGCTGCGCAGATCCGCGCATGCGCCAGCCAGTGACCCGGAGGGCGAGGCGCAAGCCGCGGCGTCACCCTGACTCGCTTGGTCGATGCGGCCTCGGGCCGTCGCCACGCGGTCGGTCGCGGACGAGCCGGCCGCGGTGTACCCGATGCCGACAGCGAGGCCCGCGACGGTGAGCACGGATTCCGCGATCAAGAGGCAGGTCTTGGTCGACGAACGCGGCCGCGCGACCCGTGGCGCGTCCAACCGCGACGCGGCAGTCAGCGGCGGCGCTGGCTTACTAGCCAGCGAGGAGGTGGGGGCGCTCGCGGCCGTCGCAAGCGGCAGCTCGGCTCGAAGCTGCAGCACTTGGCCTTCCTTCATGGAGAAACTGCGCTCGAAGCTACGCCGGCCGCTGGCCGATACGATGAGCTGGTGCTGCCCGGGGTTCAACGCCACGCCGAGGGAGATTTCGCTGGCCGGATAAATTTTGCCGTCCACGGCAGCCACGGGCGCGAGTAGCTCGGTCGGGACGTCCACAGCGACGCGCGGGATACGCCGGCGCAGCGCGGCGCTGGCCGGAGCGAGCAGCTTTTGTACATCGGGTGCTTTCGCGCCCTGTTGAATCAGCTCGCTCGCGCGGTCGTAGTCGAGTGCCGCCTCGACCAAGAGCCCTTGCTCGGCTTCGCAGTGGGCCAAGTGAAAGCGCAACCCGGGCGTGTCTTTCACTGCCAACGCCTCGCGCAGCTTGAGCGCCGCCTCCATCCAGTGCCGCTCGTTCTCGAAACTCACCGCGGTCTCGAACGCACGACGCGCCGAAGAAATCTCGCCCGGGGACGGATCGGCGTGGGCAAGGTGCGCCGCGAACACGACGGTACACATCAGTAAGGTTTCCAGACAGCGTGAACGGACGATCATAAGCAACCCATCGCAAGCAAGCCGACTCGGCGACCCCGGAAGCGGATAGTCGGCATTGAGATTTTGCGCTGTCAAGGACTCGGGCCGCGCGCGGAACGAGTTGCTGAGGAACCTACCGGCACGAGCCCGCCGCGACCGAATTTGGCCCGCGGACGGCCCCCGGCTTACAGGACGAGTGAACCCGCCCCCGGTTCCCCCGAAACTGCTGTAGATCCCGGTAAAAGACGGGGTACAACCGGAGCGCCCCCGGGCGCCCTGCCCGGTCCCCCTCCTCGATGTCCGAGTTTACCCGCCGCCACCGTCGCATTGCGCTCTGCACCCTCTTGGGAGCACTCCTCGCCGTGCCCGCTGGCGCGCGCGAAAGCGGCGAACCGCAACGGTTCCACGTGGTCTATCCCGGGCAGCGCCTGAACACGATCGCCAAACGCTACAAGGTGACGGTCGAGGCGATTCGCATGGCGAACGGGCTCGGTAAGTCCGCGCGGCTCAAGCCCGGGGAGAAGCTGACGATCCCCGGCTTGGATGATCCGGATGGAAGCCGCGCTCGCGCGCTGTACCCCCCACCGCACCCGACCGACGGACTCACCGAGCCGGTGTCCACTCACAACCGCGACGACGACAGCGATCGCGATTCCGATAGCGACGATGGACCGCGCACCCACGCCGTTTCCACTGGGCAGCGCCTGGAATCGATCGCCAAGCGCTACAAAATTTCGCTCGACGCTTTGTGCGCCGCCAATGGCATCACCCGTCGCGCCAAGCTGCATGCGGGTCAAGTGCTCACCATTCCCCGCCCCGGCGATCCGGTCTTGAGCACGGGCGAGGCCGTGGGCGGTAAACGTGGCGCGCACGGGTTACCGCGTCTCGGCTTGCGCAAGGGCTACCTCGACTTGTTCAACTATTCGAGCCGCTTCCACGGTTACGCTTTGGACAAGAAGGGCAAGGTGAGTGCGAGCGCGGAGACAGAAGTGTCCAAGTTGTTCGGCGCCGTGGGCCCGCGCCCGGAGACGGACCCCAGGCTAATTAGGCTATTGGCGAAGGTGAGCGACAAGTTCGGCAGTCGGCCGATTCGCATCGTGAGCGGCTACCGCACGCGCTCCTTCTATCAGGACTCGCGCCACAAGCTGAGTCGCGCCGTCGACTTCAGCATCCCGGGCATCGACAACACGGTCGTCCGTGACTACCTGCGCACGCTGCCAGCCGCCGGAGTGGGCTACTACCCGAACTCATCGTTCGTGCATTTGGATGTGCGCGACACGGCAACGTATTGGATCGACTACGCAGGTCCGGGTGAAGCGCCGCGTAAGACACTCGGGCATGATCACGATCGCGATCAAGAAGCCGAGGGCGACTTGCAGGATCCCGAGGTCTCGGAAGGGGACCGCCCTGGACCGAGTGAGCCCCCGACTCTGGACGCCCCGCCGGCTCCCGCGACCGGCGACTTGCCGTCGGCGACCGCGCCCGTCGTGGCGCCGCCTACCGGCAAATAGTTTACAGCGCGCCCAAGTAGCGGGGCGGCAAGCCAATGCGCGTTTCGGCGCGCTCGGGCTCGAGCGTATCGAGGTTGCCGTCAGCGTCGACACGGAAGCGCAGCACGCTGCCGCCGGCGCGCTCGGCATCGGTGGCGAAGCACGCGCCGCAGGCAATGGCGCAGCGAATGCCGCCGAGTGAAAACGGTTGGCTTAGCGACTGCAGGACGACTTTCGCGTGCGCGGTTTCGGTGTCGAGCAGGAGCAACGTGTCTTCGGCGACGACCGCGCCCGAATCGTCTGAATGGCCGAAAGTCTCGAAAACCAGGCGTTTCGGGGCCGCGTAATCGAGCGTGAAGCCGATCGGATCGCTACCCAGGTCGGCAGCGCCAAAGTGTTTCAAGACCCGGGGCTCGCCCGAGATATCGACCAAAGCCACCCCGGAGCCGTCGAGTTTCGGCGGCATCCCACGCAAGTCCGTACCACCGCAGCTGACCGCCAACTGCAGTGCGTCTGGTGAGACTGCCAAGCCGGTGCAACCGGTCAGCCCGTCCAAGAGCAGCGTAGAAACCAGTGCGTCCGTTTGGGGATCGAGCTCGACTAAACGCGACGTCAGCGCGCTCTGGAAGTCGTCGGCGTAGGATGCGAGCAGCGCAAAGACTCTGCCCGACACCTGCACGAGCTGACCCGGATGCGCCGAGAAGCCCGCGGGCTCGCCGTCGAGCGCGCTCGACAAATCAATCCGACCTGTGATCTCGGGTCTGCTCGGGTCGATGATCAGTACGTCGGCGCCCTGATCGAATGCCTCTCGGCCCGAGTTCGAGTTGGACCCATAACGCGCGACGTACGCCTTGTGTTGGCTCAGCGCGAGGTAATCCTGGGGATTCGAGCTGAAGCCGGTTGCGACCGAGAGTTCGGACGTGACGCGCGCGGTAGCGACGTCGAGAAAGCGCAGCACGCCCGCCGGATAGCGATCGATGAGCACGATTTCAGAGCCGTTTTGTAGCCCGGACGGCGGCACGACATCCCCGCTCAGCGCGACGCCGAAACCCGAAGCTTCGGTGCTCGAGCTGGCGAGTGAGGGCGAGAGCACGGTGCCATCGAAACCGAGCACGGACACGTTGCTCGATTGATAATCCGATTCTACGACCAACAAGCCGCGCCCGCACGGCCCGGCGGGAACCGTGATGCCTTCGTTCTCGGTCGTGACGCGCGTCGCGCCGCAGCCACTCAGCGCGAGCGCGAACGCGCCGCCGATGCAGTATGCGGTTCTCATGGGCAGGCAGCGTTCACGATCGAAACCGCGTCCAAATCGAATACACCGTTCAGGCCTGTCAAATCCACTCGGTCGGTGATGCGCACGTAGCGCGCTTCACTCACGCCGAGGTCTGCGAGATCGAAATCATCCCCACCGGCGACCGCCGGATCCGTCGGGTCGATGTCGTTCGTGTCGGGATTCGCGTAGACGGGGTGCCAGCCTGCGCAGCTGCCATATGGATACGCTGTGGCGGTGCACGGGAAAGCCTGGAAATTCTGGCCATCCCCGCTGACCTCCACAGTCGCGAGCTCCGCAAATGGCTTGTTCTTATCGCCACCGATGTAGAACGGATTCTCGAACACGATGAAGTCCGGACCTGGGCCGTCGACGATGGTGCTCGGCGCAAAGCCCAGCGTGATCGTCCCGCCATTGCCCAAGCTGGCGACGTCCAGCGAGGCCTCCGCATCGCCCAGCCCTTTGGGCGGCCCCAGCACGATGCCCGGGAGCTTCGATTGGCCGAAGTTCTGGCCGGGCCCGGCCGTGAACGACACGACTGAGGTCGCGAAACGCGATGGGCACGCACTCGGCGAATCAGCGCCGGCACCTGCGTCACCATCGGACACCGCACCGTCGGACGTCGAACCGCACGCCAGCGAAACAAATGAAACCAGAGACAGCGCGCCCAACGCACGCAAACGCACGCAAACCATATATAGACTCCCGAGCGAGCTCGCGCTCCGTGGTGAACGGCGCCGCGCGACAAAATCGCGTCAGCGCACCCAGAAGTAGGTCTTCCGACTTCCTCTCCCATCCGTGCGTCGCCTTCCCAGCTCTGGGCTAGTGGCTCGTGACACGCGGATACTCGAGGTTACGGCGGCGGCTCCGTGCCGGAATTTCACCGGACTTCCCACGGTGGAATTTCCACCGCCCCTCGCGGGGACCAATAGGCGGTGCAGACGTAACCCGACGGCTCGGCATTGGCAAGCGCCCGCGTGCGGCGTGCTGCTCGCTGATACGCTGGGCGACCCGCGCCCGGATCTGTGCTTTTGTTGGGTGGCTTTGGCCCCCAAATTCGCCGCTCGCTGCTGTGGCTTCTCGCTCGTGCTGGCTTGCCTTTCTGCGTGTCACCCGGTGCCCGCGGTGGTCGCTCCGCCACCGGCAGTGATGGTTGCACCGCCACCGCCACCGCCACCGCCACCGCCCAAGTGCGAAGCGCTGACGGAGAATTGCACGGCGACGGACAGCACCGTGCTCGCCATCGGTGATCGCGGGTCGAGCATCGTACCACCCTCGGGCTGGAAGTTCGCGAAGCAGAGCGATCGCAGCGCGGCCGTTGGCTCCGAAGGCAAATCCCTGATCACCGCGACGGAGATCGCGAGCGGCGCCGAGGTGGACGTACTCGACTCGCTGCAAAAGCTGGTCACCGCACAGGGCATCGACAAGGTGAAGTTCGATGCGCTGAAGCGTCGCTTCAAGAAGCCGCAAATCACAGTGGATGCGGGAGGCACGCCGGTCGACTTGTGGGAGATAAGCAAGTCGACGGCGGGTGTGAACCCGGAACTACCGGGCCAGGGCAGCGGCACCTTGTTGGTGTTCGTGGCGCGCCTCGCGGCAGACCGCGTGGTTACTGGCCTGGGGTTCGTCGTCGTGCCCGACGCGGAACCAGACGCTGAAAAGGTGATGCACGCGGTGCAGAGCCTCAAGGTCAACCCGTGAGCGTCACGCAGCCCCAAGTGAATGCCGGGGCGATCCTCGCCGGGCGCTGGCAAATTCAGGATTTCATCGGCAACGGCGAAACGGGCGAGGTGTATGGCGTGCGCGACATGCACGGCGCCAGCACCTTCGCG
>JBDTJC010000294.1:0-22049 GCA_039936055.1 Polyangiaceae bacterium
GCCGGTGTGCATCATCACGCACCGCTGCCAAGAAGGCGCCGTGCGTCGGGCCATCAAAGCCATTCAAAGCAAGGCGTTCCTGAAGGGCACGCCGCGCATGATCCGCATCGAGGACGTCTGAGTTCAAAAATGCGCGGCCAGCGAGATCCAGCCGCGCCCTTGGGCGTCTTCGACTCTGGGCTGGGCGGGCTGACCGTCGCGCGGGCGCTACTGCATGCGCTACCCAACGAGCGCATCGTCTACTTGGGTGACACGGCGCGGGTGCCGTATGGTACGCGCTCGGCGCAAACCGTGGTGCGCTACGCGCGCGGCTGCTCGGCGTTGCTGCTCGATCGCGGCGTGAAGGGCATCGTGGTTGCCTGCAATACTGTGAGCGCCGTCGCCATCGACATCCTGCGCGCGGAGTTTGATGTGCCGATCATCGGTGTGATCGAACCGGGTGCGCGCGCGGCGCTCGCAGCGGTGAGCTCGCTCCAGAATTTGCCCGGGAGAACGCCAAAAATCGGCGTGCTGGGCACGACAGGCACGGTGGCCTCGGGCGCCTATCCGCGCGCCGTGGGTCAGCTCTCGACGCGCTACGAGGTGGTCGCGCACGCCGCGCCACTGCTCGTCCCGCTCACCGAAGAGGGCTGGATCGAGGGTGAGGTGCCGCGCTTGGTCGTGCGCCGTTACGTCGAGCCGCTGATCGCCGCGGGCGCGTCGGTGATCGTGCTCGGCTGCACGCATTTCCCGCTCTTGAAGAGCATGATCGCGGAGGCCGCGCAGGAGTTCGCGGGCCACCCAGTGCCGATCGTGGATAGCGCCGAAGCGACGGCTGCCGTCGTTGCCGAGTGGATTGCCGATGAGCGCTTAGCTCCAAGCTCGAGCGAGCACCGGAACGGTGAACGGCTGGACTTGCTGGTGACGGATTTGCCGGCCAGCTTCTCGGTGGTGGCAGGGCGCTTTTTGGGCGCTGACGCGAGCCACGCCACGCAGGTGGATTTGGTCGCGAAGTAACGGCTATTTGTGGCGGATCAGGCGTCGGTCGGCGCGCCGGGCTCGCTCGCGGCCATGTACAGCACGGCCATGCGCACGGCCACGCCCGCTTCGACCTGATTCAAGATCACGCTGTGTCCGCCGTCGGCCACGTCCTCCGAGATCTCCACGCCTCGGTTCATCGGCCCGGGGTGCATCACCACTGCCTCTGGCTTCGCCAAGCGAAGTCGCGCGGCGTTGAGGCCGAACACGCGCGCATACTCGCGTAACGCAGGGAGCAGCGGCGCGCCCAGGCGCTCGCGTTGAATGCGCAGCATCATCACCACGTCCGCGCCCTCCAGCGCGGGCTCAATGCGGTCGTACACGCGGCAGCCGAACGATTCGACGCCGGTTGGAAGCAGCGTGCGTGGGCCCGCCAGGGCGACGTCTGCGCCGAGCATGCGCAACAAAAGCGCGTTGGAGCGCGCCACGCGGCTGTGCGTGATGTCCCCGCAAATAGCGACTTTCATGCCGCGCAGATCGGTGCCCTTGCGCTGGCGAATCGTGAAGGCGTCGAGCAGCGCCTGCGTCGGGTGCTCGTGCATGCCGTCACCCGCGTTGACGACGCCGGCGCGAGCGTAGCGCGCGACGTAATGCGCGGCGCCGGAGGCGGCGTGGCGTACAACGATCACGTCCGCGTGCATCGCGTCCAGCGTATTCACCGTGTCACGTAGGGTTTCGCCCTTGCTGGTGCTTGAGGACGAACCACCGATGTTCACGACGTCGGCCGACAAGCGCTTGCCCGCGAGCTCGAAGCTGGTGCGCGTGCGCGTCGACGATTCGAAGAACACGTTGATGATGGTCTTGCCGCGCAGCGCGCCCACTTTGCGCACCGGCCGGCGTGACACTTCCAAGAAGCCCTGGGCCAACGCCAGCAGGTGCTCCGCCGTTTCGAGCTGAATGTCCTCGATGCCCAGCAGATGGCGAATGCGCTCTTCGGTCATGACCTGGGGCCGCCTCTTATCATGTGCTGTTCAGTGAGCCTACCTGTGGCGACCGGGACCCGTTGCAACAGCGTTCAGTTCAACCAGCGCCCGTCCGCGCCCCGGCCCTTTTCCGGGTTGGGATCGGGGTCGGGTTTGGTTCGGCCGCCTTCGATGACCTTCAGTCCGGACTGCACGACGCGTTTTTTGCGCTGTGCGGCTTCGCGCCCGACTTCGGCGTCCAGGCGGCCAAGCCGGAAGCGCAGCCAATAGCGACGTAGCGGGGAGGGGGAGCTGCCGCCGAGCAGCCAGCCCGCGAAGCAACCGCCATAAAGGGCCCAGATGCCTTCAGTCGGAACCTCTCGGAAAATCAGGTACGCGAACGGTGAAGCCAGCGCCATCCAGACCATGGTCATCGCCTTGATCGGAAGGATGCCCAGCAAGTGCACCGCCTGGCTGCGGTTGTGCAGTGCCCATGCGACGACGAGGCCGTTCGAAACCGCGAAGCCGCCGTACCAGTACGCGCCGCCGAAGTAACTGCCGATGCTGGGTGGCAGCGCAACGTCGAAGAATGCTTGCACCAGCGAGGCAATCAGCGCCGAGCCCACGAGAAAGCGCGTCAGCCGTGCCGGGCCCCAGTCGCGCTCTAGCGAAACCCCGAAGAAGTACAGGGTCAGGAGCACACCGAACACGTGCCAAAAATCACGCGGGGCCTGCAGCAGCGGCGCGGTCAGCAGGCGCCAGACTTGGCCGTGCAGGATCGACAGCGTGTTGCCGCAGAAGAGCTCGAACACATCCGCGCCGACGCCGCCCCAACTCACTCCGATCGCAAACGCAAGCCACAGACCGACCACCAGGCACATCGCCGTGATGACCACTTTGCCAGGACGAGGCAAGCTTGGCGGCCCGTACTCAGCGGGGTAGTTCGGCATCTCCTTACGAGATAGCTTCCGCGCGGCCCCCCCGCAAGGCAGGGCCGTTTCGCGCGGCTTACTGCGCGATCATCTGCAGGCCGACACGGCAATCATGCACGGTTTGCGTCAGATTATCGTAAGTCAGCACGCCGACGAGGGGGTTGTCGAAGGCCGTTCGGGCCGCTTGACCAGCCTCGCCCGCGGCGTCTTGATCGGTGCCTTCGTTGACCGACCCGGCGCCGCCGGAGGTGTTCGCGCCGCCGTCCACGCGCGCGGGCGCGTAGCCACCGCAGGTGAAATTCCAGTGCGGCGTCACGCGCATGTTGTTCGGATCTTGCATGAGGCGAGAGCCGAGGGCAGTGGGTATGATCGGCGTGGTCGGTGCCGCGCCCTTGTTCGCTTCGCTACCCAAGGCACTCGAGCCGCCCGCGCCGGCTGCGCCTGCGTCGGCCGCGCTGGGTTCGCCTGCATCTGCTTGGTCCGGCGTCGGATGGTCGTAGGCGTCGATCTGCGCGATGTAGCGATGGTTGGTGACCACGTACCCGAACGTGACCGGCGACCGGCACGAGGTCGGCGGCGAACTCGCCAGTTGAAACACCGGCGTCGGGCCGCCGTCATCCGCTGGCGTTACGTCGAACAGCGTGGCCACGTAGCTTTGCACTTGGCCCGGCCCCGTGCCGCAACTCAGCGCCAGCGTGCCCAGAAAATCTTCCGGCGAAACGGCGACCAGCTCAGGGCGCAGGATGGTGGTGACGTCGGTCGTGCTGCTGCTGCAACCGAGACCCGCGAGGCCGGTCAGCAGAAGCCCCGAGCTCAGCCTGAAAAAATAAGGAACGTGGCGCATCGGCGGGCTTCGTCTAGCACCGGCGCGCTGCAAAGTGGAGCGGCCAAGCGTCCGAATCAAGTTCCGGCACTGCCAGCGGTGCCGGCTGCGTCTTCTGCGCCGGAACTGCCACCGTCGCTCGCACCGCCCGCACCGCCCGCACCGCCCGCTCCAGCGGCTCCGGTGGGGCTGGTCCCCGCGTCGGAGTCGGGGGCGAGGAACGAGCATTCCGTGGCGAGCGCCGGGTTCGTGACGAGATCGCACGCGGTTTTCGCGCCCGGCGCGCTGGCCGTGATCGTCGTCGAGCACTCGCGCAGTTCGGTTCCCGCGTCGTCCTGGGCGCACATGCCGGCGTCGGTGATGGTCTGCACGCACAGCTTCAATTGGCTCGAAGACGGCAAGCTGACGGCAAGGCCGTGCAAGCACTGATCGCGGTAGAACCGCTGGCAAGCGTCGACATCCTCGACCAAGCCGCAATTCTTGGCGGCGGCGCACCGGGCCTGCTCGATATCTCGGCAGTCATCGACGCCCACGGCGTCCGTGCCGCAGCCGCTCGCGCTCACGAGCGTGAAGGCGCACACGGCCGAAAACAATCCGCAGCAAGTGAGGGACATCACGCTCATGCCCTGCGGCTAACATGCTTCACGCGCGCCGGGCGAGTTTCAGGTGATCCCGACTTGGCTTGCACGGGGGGCACGCTAGGATGCCGCATGTCTTCGGCGATCGTGCTTTGTGCGGGCTTCGGCACGCGGCTGCGCCCGCTGACGGACGAGCTGCCGAAGCCGCTCGTGCCGGTCGGGGATCGCTCGATCCTGGCGCATGCGATTGGGCACTTGGCCGGTGCGGGCTTCACGGAAATCGTGCTCAACGTGCACCACTTGGCGGGCGCTTTCGAGCGTGCGCTCGCCGACTTAGCGGTTCCGGTGCGCGTGGTCGTGGAGCCTGACATCAAGGGTACGGCGGGCGGCGTTGCCGGTGCGCGCGCGCATTTGCAGAGCGGCCCGGTGCTGGTTTGGAACGGAGATATTTTGGTAGAGCCGCCGCTCGACCAGCTTTTGGCAGGATGCGCGCCCGATTCCTTTTGTTTGGGAGTCGCAAGGCGCGCCCTGGGCGAAGGCACCGTCGGCTTGAACGAGGCCGGCCACGTCGTGCGGCTACGCGGCGAGCGCTTCGGGACCGAAGTGCGGGGCGGGGACTACGTGGGGGTGTTGGCCCTGGGCGCTTCGCAGCGTGATTCACTGCCGGCGCACGGCTGCTTGTTCGGTGATGCCGCGTTGCCGCTGCTGCGCGCAGGTGGCGTCATTACGAGCGCCGCGGTGACCACGCCCTGGACGGACGCTGGGGACGCCCGCCGCTTGCTGGCCGCCAACTGGACTTGGCTAGCGGCGCGGGGGCTTGACTCGTTCGTGGCCGAGGGGGTCGAGCGGCCAGCGGCGGTGGAGCTGCGGCAGAGCGTGGTCGGTGCTCGGGCGCGCATTGTGGGCCAAGGGTTGATCGAGCGCTGCGTCGTGTGTCCGGGCGCCACGGTCAGCGCGCCGCTGCAGGATGCGATTGTCGCGCCGAGTGGCCGGGTGATTCCGACGCATGCATGAAGAGCGACTGAGCGGCGTGGCACCCGAACCGCTGGCGCTCGCGCGGGCCTTGGCCGGGCGTGAGTACGTGTCGCTTTTGTGGGGCAAAAACGGCACGTTGGCCTACCTTGGTTGCGACCCAGTCGAGCACAGTCGTGCGCTCGATCCGGAGCCCGGGCTCGTGCTGGCTGCGCGCTCGGCGTTGCATGCGGTGCCGCGTTGGGTGGGGCTCTTGCCGTACGAATGTCGGCGTGGGCTCGAGCGCGGCGGCCATGGCGCTGCACGCGTCACGCCGCACCTCTCGGAGCCGCATTGGTTGCGCTATGCGGCCGTCGCCGTCGTCGACGCAGACGGCGTGCGCGTGGTCGGGGAAAGTGACGCAGTAGTTCGCGACCTTGCGGCGCGTTTGCGCACGGGCGCACGCGCGGCGTCGGCGGTCGAGCTCGCTCCGCAGCACGCAATCGAAGACCCTGAGGTGCATCGCGCGCGCATCCGTCGCGCGCTCGAGCACATCCGCGCGGGCGACCTGTATCAGGTGAACTTGGCGCGGCGCTTCGACTTCCGGGTGACGGGCGCACCGTGGGACGTGCTCGCGCGCATGGCGACGCGCGGTCGTCCGCCTTTCTCAGCGGCCTTTTCCTGGGGCGGGCTAGACGTGGTCTCGCTCTCGCCGGAATTGTTCCTGAGTACGGACATTTACGGGTCAATCCTCACGTCTCCTATCAAGGGCACTCGGCCACGTGGGGCCAGTGCAGCGCGTGATGCTGAGCTGTCGAGTGAGCTCGACGCCGATCCGAAGGAGCGCGCCGAGCTCACCATGGTGCTCGACGTCGAGCGCAACGATCTTGCGCGGCTCGCCCGGTCCGGCACCGTGCGGCTGACCGTGCCACCGCATGTCGAAGCGCATGGCACGGTGCTCCACCGCGTGGCAACGCTTGCCGCGGAGCTCCGCCCGGGCGTGACTCGCTCCGAGCTCTTGGAGCGCATGCTTCCGAGCGGCAGCGTGACCGGCGCGCCCAAGGTCCGGGCCATGGACCTGATCGCCGAGCTGGAGGCCGAGCGCCGCGGCTTGTACACCGGCGCCTTCGGCTCCCTCGCGCATGACGGCACGCTGGAGCTCGGCATGGCCATCCGCACCCTCACCGTGCGTGAAGGCCAAGGCCAATACTGGGCCGGCGGCGGCATCGTTGCTGACAGTGATCCAGAGCGTGAAGTTCAAGAGACGCTGTGGAAGGCGGAAGCTCTGCTGAGCGCACTGGGGTGAGGTCGTGTGGCCCAAGCGCCTGCATAAGCGTTTGGCCGCTCATGCTGCGGTGAGGGCTATGTGGCCCAGGGGCTTGCATGCCGTTTGGCCGCTCGTGCTGCGCGGAGAGATCGCAGGCGCCTGTGCGGTCAGCTTTCGTCGGCTTCGCCTCTCAGTGGCGGATCGTGATCTGACGCGCTTCGTGATCCCCGACGGGGGGGGCTTCCAAGACTTTTGGGCCGTTTTGGTTCCGGGCAGGCTGCGCATGGCGTCTCTCGGGAGGCTGCGTAAATGCCAAGCGTCTGGGCCACAAACACCAAAAACTAGCCCACATTTCCGGCTTGGCTTAACCCTACCGGCTAGCCATGGAATCCGTGAACGTCCGCAACCTCGAGCAGATCCAGGAAGAAGATCGGGGCTCACGGTCCTCGAGGCTCGGCGCGTTGCTCTTGGCTTCACTCGGAGGCGCGGCTCTCGTTACGGTCGCTTTGGTGATGGCCAAGCGCACGGGGCCGCCGGCGCGCGCGGAGAAAGACCCGCTCGCCGAGTTGGTGAAGAGCGCCAAGAACAACTCGACGCCCGCCGAGCAGCTGGATGGACGCGACGTCACGTTCCCGGGGATCTTGAGCGATGCACAGCAGCCGACCACCGCACTGGCCGCGGTGAAGGATGAACGCGGTCGGCTCGTCGAACAACCGTCGCAGGGCGGTCAGGCCCCTGCCATTCCGAGTTCGCCGCCGCCGCCCACCGATCGCTTGCCTGTCGTGCCCTTGCCGGTCGGCACGCTGCTCAGCGCGACTGCGGTCACGACCGAGCCCAAAGATTCCCTCACGCAGATGGCGCAGGCCGTCTCGACGGTGCCCGACAACGCCGAGCTCGCGCCCTCCGGGATGGAAGGCGGCTTTCAGCTGCAGGTCGCGAGCTACCGCGAACAAGCCGACGCCGACCGCTTGGTGGATGACTTGCGCAAGCGCGGGCACCGCGCATTTCGCCAAGCCGCGTACGTGCCGGACCGCGGGCTGTGGCAGCGCGTGCGCATCGGCCCGTTCAAGAGCAAATTCGAAGCCGCCCAGTACAAGGCGAAATTCGAAGCCACCGAGCGCTTGTCTCCGTTCCTCGTGGACCCGGACAAGGTGAAGCAGGCCGAGGACCAACGCGCCATGCGCATCGCCAAAGCCAAGAAATTCAAGCACGTGATCGAAACGCCGCAGTGAGCGGCTTCGGGCGATCGCGACCCAGCCACGCACCTCACCGCGCGCGCTGTGCCCGCCCTGGCGCGGTGTTACCGCTTGTCCTTGCGCGATAGCTGCTGACGCACGGCTTGACCGATCGCTGCGCTGACGTTCTTGCTCTTCGAGAGGATGCGCAGATCGCTATCGCGCAAATGCGGGATCAAGCGCGTGGAGAAGGTGAGCGGAGTGCGCGGATTCATGACCAAGTTGATTTTCACTTGGTAGCTGCGCGTGAATTCGCGATTGAGGGCGATCTGCCGCAGGACGTCGTCCGATACGGCGCGGCTGGCGCTGATCTGCGCCGCTTCGTTCTCGCGCATCAGCGGGCTCTTCACCGCGGCCGTGGCCACGAGGCGATTCGGATCACGGACCAGGATTAAACGTTCCCCGGTGCTGCCCAGGGTGGCCGCGCGGATCTTCTGACTCACGGTCATTTGCGCAAGCTTGGCGTGCAGCGGCAGCACCGCTTCCTTCAGCTTTTCCTCGCCCTCCTCGTCCACTTCGTGGGTATCGGGGTTGGCCTCGTCAAGCTTCAGCTTTTCACCCAGCTGGTTGGCCTCCTTGAACAACACGTCGTCGAAGTACGGCTCTTCCGCGGCTTCTAGGATCAGCTCGTTGTGAATCGCTTGCGCGGCTTCCGCGAACGCCGGGATCTTGAGCTCGAGCTTGTGCCGCACGGCGAGTTCGACCAAGCGATCCGCGGTCGACATGCGGACGCGCTTGTTCATGTACAGCTTCTCGATCACCGTCGAATTCTTGAGCATCAGCTCTTCGTTCGTGGCGATGATTTCACCGGCGCGCTCGTCCGCGGCGTCCGCCATGAGCTCAAGCGCCTCCGTGCCGATGCGTGACATGCGCAAGAGCGCGGTCAGTACGTCGTGCTGATTCGGGTACGCGCGGGCGAGCTCGAGGATGACGCTGCCGGGTAAGTCCGCGGTCAGCGCGCCTTGTAAGATCGGCGGCGGAAGTTTGGCGAGCGTGCTGCGCGCGGTCTCAGCGACCTTCGCGTCCTCGCTGCCGGCGAGCACGCACACGACGATCACGATGTCGCCCGGTTTTGCGCCCGGAATGATGCCGCGGGCGGCCATTAGCTTGACCGGCCCGGGCGCCTCGGCCGACAGCACCTTTTGGGCTGCGGGCGGAAGCTTGTCCACCTCTACATCAGACGACATGGGAAAGGATCGCGTGATGTTAGCACAGCTTGCCGGACCCCGGCGTGGCCGCTATAGATCAGAGCAGTAGTTTTTTACTCTGTCGCGCCAACTCGCCAAGCAGTCTCGTCAATCAGGTCAGGCCACTAGGAGTCGATATGGGCATCATTGATTTCGTCAAAGGCGGTGTGCAGCGGATGATGATCGCGCGCCCGGACTCCGAGAAGAGCAAGATCGTCTACAAGCACCCGGATCAGAACTTCCCGTTCTGGAGTCAGCTGACTGTGGATTCGGACGAAGTCGCGCTGTTCTTCAAGAATGGCACGTACGTTGCTGCGCTCGGCACGCAGGGCTCCCCGCACACGCTGCAGGCCACCAACTACCCGTTCGTCGGTAAGCTCATCGACTCCTTCACGGGCGGCAACTACTTCATCAGTGAGATCTACTTCGTCACCATCCGTGACATCTTCAATCAAGCCTTTGGGGATCAGATCGGCTCGATGCGCGATCCGGAGCTGGACATTCGTGTGACGCCGCGTGCCTTCGGCACGTACTCGTTCCGGATCGTGGATCCGGTGAAATTCGTGATCGGTTTCGTCGGGCAGGGCGGCGGCAATGTGGACCAGAGCATGAACTGGGTCCGCGACATGCTGTTCATGGGCTTGAAGACCACGCTCACCCGCATGATCAAAGCGGGCGAAATGACGCTGATGGACGTGGGCGGCTGCGGCCCCGACGTCGCCCGTTCCATCGTCAATGATTGCCCCGATCTGTCGAATATCGGCATCAAAATCACCGCGATCGCCAAGCTAAACATCAGTTTGAACGATGAAGATCAAAAGCGCGTCGACGAGATGCAAGATCAGATCGTGCAAGCCAAGGTGGACGCGCGGAAAGCCAAGATCGGCGTCTCGCAAGCTGAAGCTCAAGCGCAGCAACGGCAGTTCGAGCTTGATCAGGATTTCATGAATCGCCAGCGCTACGTGAACCAGATGGATGTCGGGCGCTATCAGCAGTACGCGCAAGCGGAAGCCACGCTCGGGCTCGGCCAGGGCTTGGCGCAGGGCGGTGAGGGCGTGGCCGCCGCCGGCCTGGCTTCAGGCATGGCGCTTGGCGCCGGTCTGCAGTACGGCGCGCGCGCTCCGATGCCTGGGTCGGGCCCTGGTTACGGTCCACCTCAGGGTTACCCGCCGCCGGGCTACGGTCCGCCGCAAGGTTATGCGCCGCCCGGTTATGCGCCGCCGCCGGGCTACGGCGGGGCAGCTCCCGGCTATCCGGGTGCGACCCCGCCCGGGTACGGTCCTCCGCCCGGGTACGGTCCTCCGCCGCAGGCCGTCGGCTATGGGCCTTCGCCCGGCGCGCCGCCTTCGCCCGGTGCACCGCCGGCTGCCGCGGTCGCCGCCCGCTGCCCTTCGTGTGGCGCGGGGAATCCGCCGAACGCGCGTTTTTGTGCCGAGTGTGGACATCAAGTCAGCCCCGGCTAGCGCCAACACGCGTCGCGCTAGCGCCTCCCCGTATGCTGACTCCGCGGCAAACGCGCCCGCGCCCGTGCGCATGCCCATGCTCGAAAAAACGGACAGCGCGGCCCAACCTCTCTCCGCACTGGCGCAACCGAGCTGCCGCGAGGCGACCCACAAAAAACCGAAAAAATGAGAGGGGGATCGGGCACGGGCGCGGGAATTTAGGGACAGGTCGTCGTGCTACGCTCCAGAGGCGCGAATCGTGGATGACACGCTACTCCAACCCGGGCGCCCCTTAGCTGGAGCGGGGGAGGCTCCGCCGGCAGCACGGCTGAGGGCGACGGTTTGTGCGCGCTGTGGGAACCACTTCTCTCCCGATGGACGGTTTTGCCCGTTCGACGGTGATCCGCTGCAGCCCTCGGCCGATTGGGATCCGGGGCTGGACGCGCTCATCGGCAGTGTTGTCGACAACCGGTATGAAGTCCTGTCCGTGGTCGGTGAGGGCGGCATGGGTGTCGTGTACGAGATTCGGCACCGCGCTTTGGGTAAGCGCTTCGCGCTCAAGGCGTTGCGCAAGGAGCTGGCGACGGATGGTGAAACCGCCGCGCGCTTCATCCAAGAGGCGCGCACCGCAGCATCCGTCTCGCATCCCGGTCTGGTCGAGATCACGGATTTCGGCGCGCTGCCCACGGGTCAACCTTTCTTCGTGATGGAGCTCCTGGAGGGGCAGTCGTTGGCTTCGCTGATCCGCAGCAGCGGGCCGATACCCGCGGGGCGCGCCGTGGACATCATTCGCCAGGTTGCGGAGGCGTTGGGCGCGGCTCACGAGCGCTCGATCATTCACCGCGATTTGAAGCCCGACAATATACATGTCTCCCCCGGGGAGGGCGGCCGTGATCGCGTGACCATCGTCGACTTCGGTCTGGCGCGGGTGATCGGCGCGAGCCGCATCACACGAGCCGGAGTAGTGTTCGGAACGCCTCATTACATGAGTCCCGAGCAGGCCATGGGTGAAGTCACGGATCATCGCAGTGACGTGTATTCGTTGGGCGTCGTGATGTACGAGATGTTCACCGGCAGCGTGCCGTTCGAGGCAGACAGCTACATGGGCGTGCTGACCAAGCACATGTACATGGCGCCCACGCCCCCGAGCCAACTAGCGGGCACGGGCAAGCTCGGAGCGTTGGAAGGCATCTTGCTCCGCTGCCTGGAGAAGAAGCCCGAGCAACGCTACGGGGCCCTGCGCGATCTGATCTGCGATCTGGACCGGCTGATGGCACCGGGAGACACCGTCGCGATGCTGATGCCGAGGCGCGCAGCTAAGCGTTCGCTGCTCGCCGACGAAATCGAGCTCCCGAGTGACGATGAGCTAACGCGGCAGGCGAACGACGGCCTCCCAACACCGCGGCCCGGGTGGCTCCTTGGCGCAATTGGCGCGCTGTTTCTGGCAACCATCGGCGGCGTGTTGGCCGTACGCTCCTGCTTCTCGTCTGCTTCGACTAGCGCCCGTCCCTTGACCTCGTCGGCGCTCGCGCTGTCACCTCCCGCTATCGTTGCTCGCGTTCAGCAGCACCCCGCCGCCGTCTCTTCCGCCACTGTTTCTAGCACGGCTTCGGCCGTTCCGCCGGCTCCGGCAACAGCCACCTCGAGCGCTGCGAACGGCAACGGCGGCGCGCGAAAGGCTCCTTCACACGGCAGCGCGGGCGCGGCCGGCGGCACTAAAAGGAAGCCCTCACAGCTCGGTGGCTCGGAAATCGTCGACCCATGGGCGAAGTGACGCAAACCGACGCAAAGTAGCGGGCGCATAGCGCCGAGTGCGCTATTGCTAAGCGGTGAGCGCAGGGCTTGGTGCTGGCGCCGCTCTCTCCTATAAACACTCACAGAAATATTTTCTGACCGGCGTTCGAACTCGGGCGCGGGCTTGACACCCAAGCCCAAGCCCGAGACTCTTCGCCGGAACTCGACGTGGGCTGAAGTCTCGTGGCAAAAAAGCAACTCCTTCTTGTCGATGCCGATCCCCGCAGCGTTCGGGTGCTGGAGGTCAGTCTCAAGAAGGCTGGCTATAGCGTGACGACGGCGACCGATGGTGCCGACGCACTGAGCAAGATCGAATTTTCGGTCCCTGATCTGATCCTGACCGACACGCGCCTGCCGCGCCTGGACGGCTACGAACTCGTGCGCCGTCTCAAGGAACATGCGGAGTTCGCACAGCTCCCGGTCGTGTTCCTGACCAGCCAAAAATCGATCGAAGACAAGATCCGTGGCTTGGAGTTGGGCGTTGAAGACTACCTGACCAAGCCCATCTTCGTGCGTGAGTTGATTGCGCGCGTGAACTTGCTGCTCGCGCGTCGCACGCAAGAGAAGATGGCCACGAGCCTGCCCACCAGCCGCCGCACGCGGCTCAGCGGTTCGCTCGAGGACATGGGGGTGGTGGATTTGCTGCAAACGTTCGAGGTTAGCCGCAAGAGCGGCATCGCGCGTATCAATGACGGCCGCCGTGAAGCGCGCGTGTTCTTCCGCGACGGCAAGGTCGTGGATGCCGAGCTCGGGCAGCTGCGTGGCGAAGAAGCCGTGTACCGCGCCCTGATCTGGATTTCGGGCAGCTTCGAAGTCGAATTCTGCCCAGTCTCCAACGAAGACATCATTCCGACCTCCACCCAGGGCCTGCTGATGGAGGGCATGCGCCGGGTGGATGAATGGGGTCGCCTGCTCGAACAGCTGCCCTCGATGAAGACCATCTTCGACGTCGATCACGAGCAGCTCGTGGAGCGCCTGAACGAAATTCCTGATGAACTGAACGGCATCCTGAAGCTGTTCGACGGCAAGCGCACCCTGATTGACGTCGTGGACGAATCGCCGTTCGAAGATCTGTCCACGCTGAGCACGATCACCAAGCTGTATTTCGAAGGCTTGCTCGTCATCGGCGTAGCCGCCGCCGACGACGACGTCGTGCCCAGTGAAGCGGAAACGCGCGCTGATTCGATCGCGCCGGATTCGGAAGGGGAAGCGCAAGACTACGACGACGTCGTGCCGGATCGCAGCAGCGAGCCGAAGCTGCAGGTGGGCGAGCCCGCTCCGTCTTGGCGGCCGTCCGCGCCGCCGCTCTCCGTCTTGAGCTCTCCGCCGGCAACCATCCCGGGCTTGCGCCCAACGGATGGCGCGTTGCCCCTCCCGGATCGCGGTGGCCGCTCGCGTGTGGTGATGCCGTCCGTGCATCGCAGCTCCGAGCCGAGCGAGCCCGCCCCACCCGCGTCCGAGCGGCTTTCGGCTTTTGACACGCGCGCCGTTCACCGTACTCACGCGGGCCTCGGTCCGCTCGTGCCAAAGGCTGACTTCAGCGTGGACGCGCCGCGCCCGACCACGCTCGGTATGCGCGCTGAGTCGCCCTCTGCGGTTGATGGGTCGGACGCTCGCGCGGCAGCGCTGTCGGCGGCGTTCGAAATCGCGCAACCACCCACCACGCGTGAAACGTCGGTGGCGCGCGGCGCGGAGCGCAAGGTCATTCGTTTCCCCGCCGCTCCGGCTGCGCCCGAACCCGCGGCGCCCGCGTCCTCTCCAGACGGTACGCTGTCGCTGCCCGTCTCGCCGGTCGCTTTGCCGTCCGCGGATCCGGTGCACGGAGCGCCTTCGCATGTGACCACGCAAAGCCTGACGGACGCAGCGCCTGATTCTACGGCTTCCGCCGTGGCATCGGCGCCCACCACGCCGGTTTCGGAGTATCAACCGGTCGCGTCCTCCGTGCTCGTCGCGTCGGAGCACCTCCGCGGGTCGACCGCGCTGACCGAACGCGACCCCGCCGTGGCTCGAGCCGCCGAACGCTTCGGCGCTGATCCGTCAACGACCATGACGCTCGGCTCACCGCCCGCCGCCGTGCAAAGCGCAGCGGAGTCCACCCCGGAGACCGACGGCACGTACGAACCCGCGCCGACCCCGCTGCCGAAGTCGGTCACGAGCGTTGCCACGGTGGAGTCGAAGCGCTTGGACGATACCGCGCACGGCCACGGCCCCGCCGGTGCTCCCGAGCACGGCTTCGGTGATGACGTGCACGAGGGGTTCTTCACGGCCGGCGAGACCGGCAGCTATGACGAAGCCGCAGCCCCGCAAGGGCCGCAAGGTGTCCACACCTTCGACCCGGAGGAAGACGCGCCGCGCGTGATCGTGCGCACGCCTGCGCAAGAGGCACGCCGGGAGCGGAACATCAAGTACGTGTCCTTGGCGGTGGGTTTGGCTTTGGCTATCCCGTGCGTCGCGTACCTGCGTTCGCGTCACCAAGCGGCGAACCCGGATCTCGGGATCGAGCCTTCGGCAGCACCAGTCACCGTCGCGCCCGAACCTAGCGCTGCCGTTGAACCCGCGCCTGGCGCACTACCGCCCGCGGGAACACCGCCGCCCGCGAACGAGATCATCCCGCCTCCGCCTCCGAAAGCTTCCGCCGCTCCGCCGCCACCCGCCGCCGAAGCGCCGCACGCCTCGCCACCTGCTCCGCCGCTTCCGACAGAGGTGGCTGTCAAGCCGAAGCCCGCGGCTCCTCTGCCGCCCGTGCCCGCTCCGGCTGCCGCCACGGATACAACGTCGAAGCCGAAACCGAAGGCCGCCGATCATCCTAAGCCGACTTCGGACGCGCCGCCCGCTCCGCCGCCGCCCGCAACGGAACCGGGTAAGCCTCCGACCGCTGCGTTCCCGCTCTAGGAGCGTTTGCGTTTTGGCGGGGTTTCCCGTTCTAGGAGCGTTTCCCGTTCTAGGAGCGTTTCCCTCCGCAGATATGTTTGTGGCCTAGCGGCGTCTGGTGTTGTTCGGCCACCCCGGCTGCGCTGAGGGGTCGTACGCGCCTGTGCGGTCAGCTTTCGTTGGCTTCGCCTCTCGTTCGCAGGTCGTGATCTGGTCTTCCAAGACTTGTCGGTCGTTTTGGTTCCGGGCGCGCGGCTGAACTGGTTGGCGCACGCTGGCGCGTGGCGTGCGGCGCTTCGCGCGCACCGGCGGGGTGCGAAGAGCGGGCGTGCGGTGATCTGGTCTTCCAAGACTTGTCGGTCGTTTTGGTTCCGGGCGCGCGGCTGAACTGGTTGGCGCACGCTGGCGCGTGGCGCTTCGCGCGCACCGGCGGGGTGAGAAGAGCGGGCGTGCGGTGATCTGGTCTTCCAAGACTTGTCGGTCGTTTGGTTCCGGGCGCGCGGCTGAACTGTTTGGCGCACGCTGGCGCGCGGCGTGCGGCGCTTCGCGCGCACCGGAGAGGCGTGCGGCGCTTCGTGTGCACCGGAGAGGGTGAGGAGAGCGGGCGTGCGGCTGGACTGCTCGGCGTGCGCGGCCCGAGGGCTCGGCGCTGCGCACGCCGAGCGGCCTGGAAAGCTTCTACAAACCTCTACTCGCGCGCCAGCGCCGCACTCGTGCTCACCGCGCGATCCACCCGGCGCTGCCCGAGACCGCGCGGGCTCGGCGGACCGAGCCGCGAAGCGTCGTCGCCTCCGGCTGCCGCAGGCTGCACCTGCACCTGCACCTGGCTCTTGGGCAACAGCGCTTGCGGTGCGGGCATCGCGGCGACCGTACAGCCGCCCAGCACCAAGCACACGAAGGCCAATAGCCACATATTCCCGAAATGCATGGCCGCGAAACTAGACGCAGCCGACGCTCCTGGCCAAATTCGCGCACGCAGGTGCGGCGCTCAGAACCGCGAACGGCGCTCGTCGCTCAAAAAGCGCTGCACGATGCGCACGATGTCGCCCGGGCGCTCTTCTTGCGGCGAATGTCCAGAATCCAATAACTCGAAGCCGCAGCCGCGGATTTCACGCGACAGGCGCTGTCCAAAGCTTGCCGGCCAGACGCGGTCGTGGCGGCCCCAGATCACCAGCGTGGGCGCTTCAATGCGCGTTGTTTGCGCGGCCACGCCGCGCGTGTCGACGGTCGCTCGCAACGTGGCCAGAGCGCTGCTGCGGGCCGCTGGCGCGTTGAATGCGTCGTAGTAGCGGTCGATACGCGACGTCCCCGCGCTTGAGGTCGGGCCGAACACCGTTTCCTGAAAATGGCGACGGAATAGGCCGCGCCCCCAGAGCTGCTTGAGCATCAAACCGCCCACGAAGGGCAAGAGCGCAAGCTCACCGTAGCGCCCGGTGCTGCTCTCGTAGCAAAGCGCGTCAATCAGCACCAAGCGCGAGACGAGCTCCGGGTGCCTGGCCGCCAGCGTGAGCGCCACAGCGCCACCCAGCGCGTGTCCGACGACCGCGGCAGGACCGAGCTCCAAGCCCGCGTACAAGTCGGCAATGGCCTCGGCAAACGCCTCGATGCCATACGGGAAGCGACTCGGCGGCGGTTTCTCGCTCGCGCCGAAGCCGGGTAGGTCCGGCGCAATGACGTGAAAGCTCTCAGCGAGTTCCGGCATCACCAGATCCCAACTGGTGTGGTCGACAAACAGGCCGTGAATCAAAATCAGCGGCGGCCCGCTGCCTGCCTCTGCCACCCGCAGGCGCACGCCGCTGGCGGTCACGTCACGGTGTACAGGACCGGCCATCCCAGGCGCCACGCTACCACAAATGCGCGACCCCGTAGAAAGCGCGAAACTTGCCCACGCGGCAAGCCGATCGGGCCTCGTGATAGACATCGTTCCACGCAACCACGGCGTTCACTACGTGCTCGTCCGTCCGCTCGGGCGGGGGGGCACGGCCGAGACTTGGTTGGCGCGGCGCGAGGGTGGGCTGTTCCCGGAGGACGTGTGCATCAAGCGCTCGCTCCGCCACCTGAATCGCCTCGAGCGGCGCGCGCTGCTCGAGGAGGCACGCCTCTTGGCTCGCATTCGCCACGGCAATGTCGTGCAACTGCTGGACGCGTTAGAAGACGGCGCGGGGGAGGTCTTCCTCGCGTTGGAGCTAGTGCGCGGGGTGGATTTGCGGGTGCTCTCGCGCGCGCTCGGGCAGCGGGGGCGCGTGCTGCGCCCGGCAGTGATTGCGGCCATCGGTATGTACCTGTGCCGCGCGCTGGCGGCCGCGCAGCGCGCCATCCCCGCGGGCATCGTGCATCGCGACGTCACTCCGCACAATGTGCTCGTGTCGCGCGAAGGGGAAATCAAGTTGGCAGACTTTGGCATCGCGCGCGCCTTCGATCGCGACGCATGGACGCGCTCCGGATTGATCAAGGGCAAGACCGGCTTCTTCTCGCCTGAACAGCTGCGTGGGGACGCGCTAGACGTGCGCTCGGATTTATTCGCGGTCGGCGTGATCCTGTATGAGCTCCTGATCGGCCATCGCCCGCTGCTCGAGCATGCGCGCGACGTCGCGGCGCACGTCGCGGAGTATTGCGCGGAGCTCGCTCGGCTCGGTCCATCGATCCCCATCGGCCTGCGCGACGCGGTGGCGTGTCTCTTAGCGGCCGAGCGATCGGACCGGCCGGCCACCGCGGATGCGGCCGCTCGCCTGTTGTCCATGTTCACGGACGAGCAACGGGCGATCGACGAGCTGCGCCAAAACCTGAAGGACGTCTGCGCGGCCAGTTATTGAAGTGCGAGCGTGCTCGCTCGGCGCGCGCGCTTCGACCCCGACTCGCGCGCGTAACTCGTGCGCCGTTCGCTCGTCAAAACACTGACGTGCCGTGCAGCTGCAGCTGGTGTCGCTCGCATTTCACGGTAGCGGCGCAAACGCGGGGACTTCACCGCGAAAAGCATGTGGTTCCATGTGGGTATGGACGACGTATCAGCTCCATGGACATTCCATTGGAGATGACAGGAAATGTCATAGCTGCGATCGTAAACAGCTTCCATGGAGTGCTCTGCTTCCATGCGCAAATTTTCGCGCATAAAGTCCTAGGGGTGATCCATTGAATAGAATATATTCGCACGCACTGGAGAGGGGCCACATGTGGTGCCAGCCAGTACGAGAAACCCCGTGATCGACGACCCCACCCTCAGCAAGATCGAACGCGAATACGCGGGCGGCCTCACGTCGGTGGAAATTTTGGACGTGTTCGCGTCACACGGCGTCTCGCTCAGCGAGGCAACGCTTCGCAAGTACGTTCAGCTCGGGCTCCTCCCGCGCAGTGTCCGTGTCGGGCGCAAGGGCAAGCATCAGGGCTCGACAGGTGTCTATCCGGTGAGTGTGGTTCGTCAGGTTCTGCACATCAAGCAGATGATGGCGGAGAGTTACACCATCGAGCAGATCCAACGCGAATTTTTGTTCATCAGGAATGACGTCGAGCAATTGGAGCAAATGCTGCTCAGCATCTTCAAGAAGCTGGATGGCGTGCTCAAAGAGCGCAAGCAAGAGCGCTCAGCGCAAGCCGTCCACCGGGACGTGCTCGATGCGCGAGGGATTAGCAAAGACTTGATGGCCCGTTTGGTCGCCATTGAAGACAAGCTCACGAAGAGGACGAGAATAGAGAGCGTCGCAGCGTCTTGAGCTGAAAGCTCAAGGTGCTCACGAATCCTGGGGAAATACGGGGATCGGACGCCGGGTAAGCGGTACGGATAGCGCTCTCTACTCGCGGCGCAACGAGTCACGATGACGACCGAGATCGTCATTGTCGACTGCCACGAGTGACGGCAACGGCAGTTTCAACAATCGACGATACCGCGCGGCCAGGCAGGGTCCGATCGCGATCGGTTTTCGTGCGGGCACTCAACGACAAGCGGAGGCAGCCATGGAGTCGAACAAGCTCGGCACGGTGGAAAATCAAATGATCGAACAACCCGAACTGCTGGTAGACGGCGCGGCGGCACTCGCTGCCGACGAAGAAATCACGCGCGAACAACGCCGCTCACGCCGCAAGCGCGATGTGCGTGCCCGCACGATCAGCGTCAAGCGCATGACCAAGCGCGAACTCGAGATCGGCAAACTGCTGTATCCCGAGAACGACTACTACAAGCCGAAGCTGCGTGCCGAGTGCGCCGAGGGTCCGCGTCCGTGCCCGTACGTGTCCTGCAAGCATCACTTGTTCATCGACGTTTCGCCGCGCACAGGCGCAATCAAGCTGAATTTCCCTGATCTCGAAGTGTGGGAGATGGGTGAGTCGTGTGCGCTTGACGTCGCCGATCGCGGCGGCACGACTTTGGAAGACGTGGGAGCCATCATGAACCTGACCCGTGAACGCATTCGTCAAGTCGAAGTCAAAGCATTGGCCAAGCTCGAGGCCCTGCGTGACATGTCCTTCCTGCGCGACTTCGTGGACGAAGGGCCTGTCGGCAAGCGCCGCCTGCCGGAATTGTCCAAAGCCGACAAGGTCGGCACCAAGTACGAGGACGACGCAGAAGAAGACGAGATCGACAAGGTCGAGCGCGAAGAAGCGGAGCTCGCGAAAAAGCACCGCGGTCCGGTTGCAGTGCTCGAGATCTGAGCCTTCCGATGAAGGAGTCGGCGAGGATTGCACTCGCCGGCGAGTGTGAACTCGGGATCGGGTTGGGGGATTGGGTTTGGGTTTTGGGGGCCGCGTGGGAACGGGCGCGCTGAGCGTGAAGGCCGGATTTAGGTCTCGATTCACGAGCGTGCCGTCGGTGCCGTCACGCCTGCCCGGCGCGGAGATACCTTCCGTTGCCGCCCGGGATCTACGGTTGCGGTGTCGTGCGCACAATCAATGGCATGCGTTTCGTTTTTTTCGGACGCACGCACATCGAGGCCGCGATTGTGCGGCGGCGGATGAAGCTGGAGCGCGGCGGCAGCCTTGATTGGTGAAGGGGCCGGGGCGGGGATAGGGATCGGCTGATCGGGTTGGGGATCGGGAGAGCCCCTCCCGCTCCCCAACCCCAACCCCTTCCCGGGGCCGCGCTCGCCCGCTCCCGCTTCTCCGGATCAAGAGTGGAGCGCGGCGGGAGCGACTCGAGCCGGGATGTTCGCCGTAGTACGTCTACCCCCGCACTTCCCGGAGCACACGCAAGAAATTCTGCCCCAGCATCTTCTGAATCGCGCGCTCGGGGATCTTTCGATCCATCAATGCGGCTACCAATCGCGGCAGCTCCAGACACGTCGGCATATCTCGGGGTGTGATGATGGATCCGTCCCAGTCGCTGCCCAAGGCGGGCGTGTCTTCGCCGGCGACGCGCCACACGTGTTCTAGGTGCCGCGCCACGGTTTCCACGCGGCCGGCCCAGGGGCGATCGCCGAGGAAGGGGGCGTGATACATGATGCCGACGACGCCACCGGAGCGGGCTACGGCTTGGATTTGGGAATCATCTAGATTGCGCCAATGGCGGTGCACGCCGGAGACGCCGGTGTGGGTGACCACAAAGGGCAGGTGGCGCGCGTGCGCAGCGCATGCGGCCCAGAAGCCCTGCGCGCTGATGTGCGCCAGATCCACCAAGACGCGCCGCTCGTTCAAGACTTGGACCATGCGCGCGCCGAACGCGCTGAGGCCGGTGTCGCGCAGGCGCATCGGTGAGCTCGTAGAGCCGATGCGCGAGCTCGAGAGGTGCACAAGCGTGACGCGCAGGATGCGACCGTCACACAAGCGTTGCACGTCCTCGATGCTCAGATCCAGCGCGTTCCCGCCTTGAATACCGATGAATGCGGCGTGTTTGCCGGCGGCGCGCGCGGCGTCGTACTCGCGGCCGGTGGTCACCAGCTGGAAGTGTGCGCTGTCACGTTGGAACGTGCGGCACAGCTCGTCCAAATTTTTGGCGAGCACGCTGGCGCGATCGGCGGCTTCGCGTACGGGGTTCGTGGTGATCGCCCACGTAGCCCCGCTGACCTCTGCTTCCAAGATGCGCGGGAAATCCACCTGGCCGAGCACTGCTCCCCACAGCGGGGCGCGATGACGCTTCGTTAAATCATAGCCAAGCGTGCGCTGCCAAATGAACGAATCGATGTGTAAGTCGATCACGTCCGTCGAGCGATACAGCTCGATTGCCTGCGTCGGAATGCCGAGCGCGTGCGCCCAGGCTTCCGAACTCAGGCCGGCGTTGGCGGTCACCGCGCCGAGCCTAACCCGTTGGGAAACGTCGCGCTAAATCAGCGCACAGCGCTTCCAGCTCGGCCTGATCCAGCTCGGAAAAAGCGTTCAGCGTGTTCGAATCTACGTCCAGCACGCCCAGCACGGCCCCGCCTGCGCCAACCAGCGGCACCACGATTTCCGAACGCGTGCTGCCTGAACATGCAATATGCCCCTCAAACTGTGTCACGTCCGGCACGCGTTGCGTCTGGCGCGTGCGCGCTGCCGCGCCGCACACTCCGCGCGAGAACGGAATGCGCAAACAACCGTGCGTGCCCTGGTACGGTCCAATCATGAGCAGCTCCGGCTCGCGGGTCCGATAGAAGCCGGTCCAATCGAAGTAGTCGAACGAGTGGTGCAGCTCACTCGCGACCGTGGCTTGTGCGGCGATGAAATCATCCTCGCCTTCCAGCAATGCGGAAAGGCGTCCGCGTACACCTCGGTAGGCTTCGCGTTTCGAGCTCTCGTTCACGGTCGCACCTGAGCGCGGCCGCGCGGCCGCGCGGCGATCACAGGCCTTTCGGCACGTTATCGAGGTCGATCGTGCCCAGCGCGTAGCTGCGCGCATGCCAGAAGCGGTGGTTGCGGTCGTGCAGGCGCAGCTTCATGGCGACGAACATCTGGCGGAAGCGCTGGTCATCCTTGGAAGTGACGAAGCGCATCCACATCAGTGCCGGCACGAAGGCCACCACCACGCCCAGCAGTCCCGCGCCCAAAATGATCCACCACAGCCGCGAGCGCGGTCGCAGCGACTGGCGCAGCTCGGGGGACGACTTCTCCTTTGCTGGCGCCCACGACAGATCACCTTTGCTGCTGTTGGCC
>JBDTJC010000295.1:0-20919 GCA_039936055.1 Polyangiaceae bacterium
AGCAGTACGAAGGCGCGCCCCTTCTACGAGCGACACGGATACATCGCGAGCGGGCCGGCTCAGCACAGGTATGGCGTGCTTTCGGACTACCCTTACGCCAAGATTCTGCTCCCCGCGGCCCCACGGAGTAACCCATGAGGGTTATCTGAACGACCGCGAACTGGACGCAAGCTAGCGTTTCACCACCATCAACAACGCCGACCCGTCCGGCGTGGTGACCACGCCTTCACGCCGAAAACCCGCCTTTTCATAGGCCCGAATCGCGCGCGCGTTGTCTGGCGCTGGGTCGCTTTGCACTTGGGTAACGCGCGTGTCTTCGAATAGCCGCGCTACGAATTGCCGCACCATCTCAGTACCCAAGCCGAGGCCAAGCTGCGCTTCGTGAGCCAGGAATTGATCGATGCCGCGCGCGCCAGGGTCCGTTTCTTCTGTCCACCACTCCGGGTCTGCGCCGAGCACGGAGTAGCTTTGGATGAAGCCGACGGGCTCGTCATCCAAACACGCGAGCATCTGCTGCACCAAGGGCGAGCCGATCTCCGCGCCGTATTCTTCGACGACCACTTCCAGGCTCACGGCGCCCTGCCACCACTCGGCAACGTGCGGGCGATTGAGCCACTCGTGCAGGAGCGGCAGGTCGGCGTGCGCGAGCGCGCGAAAACTGAAGCACGCGCCCAGCTGCTGGCTCACCAGTAAAGGGTAGCGCCCACGCGCAGCAGGCCGCCACCGGAGGTATTGGTCACGCGGTGCGTATTCGGGTCTTCGAACTCTGGAACGGTGTCCGCGCGGTCGTCCGTGCGACCGCGAATGAAGCCAATCATGTCCCCAGAAATGGCGATCCGGTGAGTGACGCGAACTTCTACGCCGAAGCCGAGTTGCCCGCCGAAATACGAGTAGTGCTCGTCGTGGCGGTGAAAGTTTTCGCCTTCGCGCGGCGAGATGCTGACGTTGGCGCCGCTGAAGCCGAGCCCCGCCAAACCGTACGCCTGCACGACGTCATGCGGGTTGAAGAACACCAACGTGTTCAGGAGCAAGGCGGCTTCACTGCGCGAGTAGCCGTTGAAGTCGGTGCCCGTCAGGAGGTCCACGCCCGCCTCGAACGCGAGCGGCGGCAGCGGACGGTAACGAAACCCAAAGCCGATACCGCCCATGCCTGCGTTGGAAGCACGCTCCGGTTTGTTACCGAGAATGGCGTCTTCCAAATGGAGGTTAAAACCCCACTCATGAAAGCGGCGGCCATGCCGACGCGCGTGAGACGACGGTGGCGGTAGTTCCGATTCTTGATCCGTGAAGACGATGCGGTCATCCGGCGGCGCGTCGGGCGGCGGGCCCGGCGGGTAACCGAGCGGAGCGTAACCGGGGACCGGACCACCGGGCGGCACCCCTGCGTCCGGCGGAGGACTCTGCGGGCGCTGCGGAGCCAGGCGAGGGCTGGCCGCGGAAGGCTGCGGGGCCGCGCCGTCGTCACAGAACCAGCCATCTGGACAATCACCCGCGCCGGCAGCCAGGGCGGAGGCCGGAGCCAGCGCAACGAACGCGAACAGCAGGGCGAAAGCGGGACACCGCGACTTCAGTGAGCTGAACAAGATGGGCTCCTCGAGCCTGAACGGCTCTGCCTGAGCAGGGTAGCAACCTCGGTGCCAGTTGCCAGCTGCCAAGATTTTGCGGATATTCGCTAGATTCGCGTGTCGAACGGGACCGTCCCGTAAAGATCCGTTTACAGGCGGTGTGGCAGCAACGGCCCAGCACATCCTCGCCCTGTCCCAAAACGCTCCCTTCGCGAGCCGGATCGCACTACAGAGGGCCCTCGCCCCCCATGCCCGCCGCCGTCGTCATCAAAGCAGGTCACGTGCAACCGGTTTGGGCAGGACACCCGTGGGTGTTCGCGCAAGCCATCGAGCGCATCGAGGGCGGAGCCGCGCCCGGTGACGAGATCATGGTGCGCGACGCGCGAGGCAACACGCTCGGGCGCGGTTTGTATTCGCCGAACTCGGCCATCCCGGTGCGGCTGTTCACCCGGGATGCGACCACGCCCATCGACGGCGCACTGTTTGCGTCACGCATCGAGCGCGCTTTGGCGCGCCGCGCCGCGCTCGGCTTGCCGTCATCAGACACCAACGCCGTCCGCCTCGTGCACGCCGAGGGCGATGATCTGCCAGGCTTGGTGATCGATCAATTGGGCGACGTGGTTTCCGTGCAGCTGGGCACGATCGGCCTGAAGCGCCGCGAGGGCGTGATTTTGGACCTGATTTCGCGCTTCCTGAAGCCGCGGGCGATCATCGACCGCACGCCGCTCACGCATGCGAAAACCGAGGGCTTCGCGCCCACGCAGGGCGTGCTGCGCGGTGACACCACGCTGGATGCGTTCGACTTCACGGAGCGCGGGCTCAAGTTTCACATCCCGTTTTCACTCGGACACAAAACCGGCTTCTACGTCGACCAACGCCCGCTGCGCGCACGCATCGAAGAGATCTCGCGCGGGCTGCGCGTGCTCGATACGTACAGCTTCGTGGGGCCGGTGGCGCTGTCTGCGGCGCGCGGCGGGGCAAAAGAGGTGCACGCGGTGGACGCCAGCGCGCCCGCGCTGGAAGTGGCCGCCGAATGTGCCGCGCTGAACGGCCTTTCCGAGCGCATCACGTTCGAGCGCGCGGACGCGGTGGAAGTGCTGAACCAGGCCGGCCGCCAAGGCGGCTATGATTTGGTGATCTGCGACCCGCCCAAGCTCGCTCCCTCGCGCGCGGCAAAAATGCGCGCCGTCGAAAACATGCGCAAACTTGCCGCCAGCGGTTGCCGCGCCACCAAGCCAGGTGGACGGCTCGTGGTTTGCTCATGCTCTGCCGCCATTGGCCTGAACGAGCTGACCCGCGCGGTGGCGCTCGGCGCTCGTGACGTGGGCGCGCACGCGCTGGTGCTCGAACGCTTCTTCCAAGGGCCGGATCACCCGGTGCCCGCGGCCTTCCCGGAAGGGTTGTACTTGTGCTCGCTGCTGGTCGAAGTGGTGGCGGGCTGAACGATGCTGCCGATTGCAGCTTTACCCACGCTAGTGCCCGGCGGTCTGCGCGGCCTGTTGTTCGACTTGGACGACACCTTGTTGGACCACAGCAAGCTGAGTGAAGCCGCCTACTCGGCGCTATTTCGTCTGCGCGAAGCCGGCTTCGAGCTGTACGCGGTCACGGGGCGCCCCGCGGGTTGGGGCGCGGTGATCGTCAACCAATGGCCAATCACCGGCGCAGTCACCGAGAACGGCGCAGTCGCGTTCCACGCCGACAGCAGCGGCCTACACACGCACGACAGCGTGCCCGCTCCCGAGCGAGCCCGGCGCATGCAAGCGCTCGCCGCGCTCTGCGCGGCGATCCAGAAAGAGTTCCCAGAACTCGTCCCCGCAGATGACGTCCCGTTGCGGCGCACCGACTACACCTTCGACATCGGCGAACATCAGCGCGTGCCCAGAGAGCGCGTGACAGCGGTTCGCCATTTCGCCGAAGCCCGCGGAGCTTGCACCTTGGGTTCGAGCGTGCACCTGCATGTCAGCTTCGACCGCGCGGACAAAGCGTCGGGGGTCGTGCGGCTGCTCCGCGCCCTACACCATGTCGACCCGAGCGCGGTCTTGACGCGCTACGCATTCATCGGCGACAGCGAGAACGACGCCAGCTGTTTCGCGGCCTTCAAACACAGCATCGGCGTGCGCAATTTGAGCGGGCGCCCCACGCTCGCGCCGCGTTACATCACCACGCGCGAGCGCGGCGCTGGCTTCGTGGAGGCAGCGCACGCGCTGCTCAGCGCGGGCGTCTCCAGGCCCGTGCGCTGAACACTCGACGCCCCTCACCTCGACCCTGAAACAGAACTCGACTCGGCCGCAGAAATGCTACAAAGCCGCTCGACATGCCTACCGAGAGCGAGCTCGTCCAGAGCGGACAGACGTACCTGTACCCGAACTATCGCCAGCCGCCGTTCGTGTTCGTGCGCGGACAGGGTTCGGAGTTGTTCGATGCGTCGGGTAAGCGCTATCTGGATCTGTACGCCGGCATCGCCGTCAGCACGCTCGGCCATGCTCACCCGAAGCTGACCGCCGCCATCGCCGAGCAAGCCGGCAAGCTGCTGCACGTCTCGAATTACTTTTACAACGAGCCGAACGTGCGCCTGGCCGCGCAGCTGTGCCGCCTCTCGGGCATGGACCGCGCCTTCTTCTGTAACTCGGGCACCGAGGCCATCGAGGCCACGCTGAAGCTCGCGCGTCGGCATTTCTTCGCCGCGGCGCAACCCGAACGGCAACGCGTGATCGCGTTCAAGAATTCGTTCCACGGCCGCACGCTCGGCGCGCTCGCCGCGACCGGCCAAGACAAATACAAAGATGGCTTCGGCCCTCTGCCCGGCGTGACGCACGTCCCCTACGGCGACACGGAAGCCGTGCGCCGCGCCATGGGGCCGGACGTAGCGGGCATTCTGGTGGAGCCGATACAGGGTGAAGGCGGCGTGTTGCCTGCGCCGCCCGGCTTCTTGCGGGACCTACGCACGCTCGCGGACAGCAGCGGCGCGCTGCTGTTAGCGGACGAAGTGCAAACTGGCATCGGCCGCACGGGCAGCTTCTTGGCCATGCAGCAAGAGGGCGTGCAGGCGGACGCGGTGGCGCTCGCCAAAGCGCTCGGCGGCGGCGTGCCCATCGGCGCCATGGTGTGCAAGAAGTTCCTGGAAGAAGCGCTGCCCCCCGGCAGCCACGGCTCCACGTTCGGCGGCAACCCGCTGGCCTCCGCCGCTGCGCTCGCGGTGCTTTCTGTGCTCGAGAACGACGGCCTGCTCGCCCACGTGAAGCAACGCGGTGAAGACCTGAGCGCACTGCTCGGCAAGACGGTCGCCAGGTTCCCCCAGCTCGCGGAATGCGCGCGCGGCCGCGGGCTCCTGCAAGCCCTCGTCCTCAAAGAGGGTGTGGATGCACGTAAAGTGATGACTGCCGTGCAGGAATCCGGCGTGCTCCTGACCATCGCGGGTGGCCAAGCGCTGCGCTTCTCCCCACCCCTGGTCGTCACCAAGGCCGAGCTCGAAGAAGGCGTGACCGTGCTGGAGCGCGTACTCTCGACTTACGCCTGAGTTCCGAAAGGCAATTTGGTGGATTTAGCCTCGTCTGAGAACGTTCCACCGCTACGCGAAGCACTGCTGCCGTGCGCGTCTTGCAGCACGCCGGTGGACCCGCTGCGCGCGTCACGGGTCGCCTTTCACCGCGAGCGGTTCCGCTATTTCTGCAGTCCAGCCTGTCGAGCTCGCTACGACATGAACGCGACCGGCACGCCGTTACCGCTACCGGGTGAGCATGACGAGCTGCGTGCCCGGCTGCGCGCGGCGGGCCTGACGGACTCAGCGCCGGCTCGCGAACTGGCAGTACCGGTTCAAACCGCCAAAGCCCTCGCGCGAGAAGACTTGACCGAGGAACGCAGCGCCGGCCCAGAGGGGTTGGCCTTCGACGACGAGTCCGAGTCTTCGCCGGTGTCGCGCCCTCTCGGCAGTAGTGCCGCTGTGCCCTCTAATGTGGACGTGGGCGGTGTGCTGTTGCTCTTGGCCGTGCTCGGAGCGGTGCTGTCGATCGCCTTGATTTTGGCTGGAGAGTCGCCGTTGGCGGAGGCGGCGCGGCTCACCGTCACGCTCGTCGCCGCGCTGTCCTTGGCGGCGGAATCGCTGCTCGGCGCGCGCGAACCCACGGAGCTGCACCCCGCAGCGCTGCTCGTCGCGCCACTTGCGGCGAGCGCGCTGGCGCTCGGGGCGCGTTTGTTTGCAGACCCACACACAGGCAGCGCCATCACCCTGGCCGCGGTCATTATCGGCGGTACTGCCGCCAGCGCGGGCGCGATCCGTCGCGCGCGCCAACCACTGGAAGCCGAACGCGAGCAGATAGCGGCTGATCTGGACAAGCCTTGCCACCGCGTCGTCGGTGACGAGCTGGTCAGCGCACACGCCGCGGATTTGCGGCCCGGCGAAGAAATCGTCGTGGAGAGCGGCGAGACCGTGCCAGTCGACGCGACAATCACCGCGGGCAGCGCGGAGCTATTGCCGTGGCGTGGAGCCACCGCGCCAGCCACGCGCCGCGAGGGGGACGCCGTCGTGGCTGGCGCGCGCGTGGAGAGCGGGCGGCTGCGCGCCGTTGTTGGCTGGGCCGGGCTAGACCGCGCGTTCATGCGGCTGACGAACGACCCAAGGCGGCGCGCAGACGTGCACGCACCGATGGCGCGCGCGGGCCGGCTCACGGCGGAGCGCGGGGCGCCCTTCATCGCCGGGTTTGCGGCGCTCTCGGCCTACGCGGGCAACGCGGACAACATGCAGATTTTGCTGCTCGCGGTGGGCGTGCTCGGCGCCTTCGCGCAGCCGGGCGTGGCTGAGGTCGGCGGGCTGCACGTAGCGCGCGCCGTGCTTGAATCCTTGCGGCGCGGCATCGTGTTCCGCAGCGCGGCGGGCTTCGAACGCGCGGGATCGGTCACCGCCACGGTGTTCTCGGCGCGCGGCACGCTGCTCTTGGGCGAGCCCGAAGTAGCGAACATCGAAGCCTTCGGTACGCTCGAACCGGAACAAGTGCTGGCCCTGGTCGCCGGCGCGGAAAGCGGCGAATCGCACCCGGTGGCCACGGCGGTGATGCGCGCCGCCCGAGCCCGTAGCGTGCGCCCGGACGGCGTGCGTAGCCCCAGCGTGCAAGTCGGCTTGGGCGTCACTGCCGTTGCGGCGAGCGGCCAAGCACTCGTGGTCGGCACGCGCGGGTTGATGCTCCGCGAACGAATCAGCGTCGCTTCCGCCGAAGGACGCATCACGGATCTCGAGACCATGGGGCGCAGCGTACTCTTGGTCGCGCTCGGGGGGCGCTTGGTCGGCCTGATCGGTTTGCAGGACGGCTTGCGCCCCGGCGCGCGTGCCGCCGTCCAGCACTTGCTGGACGTGAGCGTCGAACCCATCTTGCTCTCGGGCGACGCGCGCGACACCTGTGAGGCAATCGGCCGCGCCTTGGATATCGACCATTTACGCCCAGAAATTTCGCCCACCGAGCGCGGCGACGAAATTCGTCGTTTGGCCGATGGCGGCGCGGTCGTGGCGGTCGTCGGACGCAGTCCCATGGACGACAACGCGCTCGCCGCGGCGGACGTCGCAATTGCACTCTCCGCCGCGGGTTCCAGCACTTCAGAATGGAGCGTGCAGCTCGCCTCTGACGACGTGCGCGACGCGGCCTACGCCGTACGCCTAGCGCACGACGCGCGCCGTGAAGCGCGCTTGGGATTGGCGCTCACCTTGGCCCCAGCCCTCGTGGGCACGGCGCTAGCGACCCTCAATTTGGTGCCCGTCGCGGTCGCGCCGCTATTCGCGATGGCCGGCACGTTGGCCGCTGTCATCCGCGCGCGACTCTGAGGCTACCAAGACGGCGTCACGCTGCGCGCCCTGCTGCGCAAGAAGACCGGCCGTGGCATCCGGGAGCTACGCCTAGCCGGCAACTCGAGCGCACCAGAAGCCGCGACCGAGCCCGTATCCCGCGCCAGTCATGCAGCCAGCGCTCGGCGCTTGACCGCCCGCGCCACGGGGGGGAAAGTCGCCCAGTGAAAAGCGGGGAAGCCCATAGCCCGCACAGCGGAAAAAAGCTCAAGGCTCCAGACGCGGAGCGTCTGCGCGCGGACCTAGAAGCGTACATGACGCGCCGCGGCCTGCGCTCCACTGAGCAGCGGCGGGTGATCATCGACACCTTCTTTGGCACGGCCGAGCACATCACGATCGATACGCTGCTGCGCGAGGTGCGCGCGGTCGACAAGCGCGTCGGCTACGCCACCGTGTACCGCACCATGAAGCTGCTCACGGAAAGCGGCGTGGTCCAGGAGCACAAGTTCGGTGACGGCTTCACCCGCTACGAACTCTCGGATGACGACGCGCATCACGATCACCTGATCTGTCTGGAGTGCGGCAAGATCACGGAGTTCGAAGAAGACGCGATCGAAGAGCTACAAGCCAAGATCGCCAAGCGCCACGGATTTTTGGTGCGCGCGCACAAACACGAGATGTACGGCGTGTGCTCGGATTGCCAAGCCAAGGCGCGCACCGCTGCGCGGCGCTGACCGTCATACTTCGAGCAGGCGCTTGTCCGTAACGACGAGCTGACTCGCGACGTCATGGTCGGTCGCTGGCAGTTCACCCAGCAGTTGAAAGTCGAACACGACGACGAGTGCGAGCGCCGGCGGACAAAAATCCGGTAGCGTCGCGTCGTAGAAGCCGCTGCCGTAGCCCAAGCGATGACCGTCCGCCGCGGCCGCAAGCGCTGGCACGATCAACAAATCCAACTGACCGCGCTCCGCGCTGGGCGTTTCTGGCGGCGGTTCGAAGAAGCGCTGCCCGCGCTCCGCAAGCTCTGACACGCTCAGCACCTGGCGAAAGCCGGTACTGAAGCCACCCGGCTTGGGCGTGAGGTACGGGAAATACAGCCGCTTGTTCGCGCCGAGCGCCGCTTCGGCGAGCGGGCGCACGTCCACCTCTCGACGGTCCGCCATGGGCCAAAACAGGCCGACACCCGCAGCAGCTTGATACTGTGGCAATTCGCGCACGCGCTGCACGATGCGCTCGGACGCTTGCGCCAAGACGGCTTCGGGGTACGCGCCGCGCAGGCCGCGCAGGCGCGTGCGCAGCTGCTTCTTGGCCCGGAATTTCAGGTCGGCCAGGGTCTCCGCGTCGAATAGCTCCACGCCGCGATCTTTAGCAGAAGCGCCTCGCTGCGCCGCGCTCGAATTGCGGATACATTCCGCCGCCGTGAAGGTCGGTTTCGTCATCCCCGCTTATCAGGCGGCGCGCAGCGTCGCAGACGTGGTGCGCGGGCTACAACGCGAGCTCGACGCGCACTCGGAGTGGCCAATCTTGGTCGTCGACGACGGCTCTACGGACGGCACCCACGAAGCAGCGCGCGCGGCCGGCGCACAGGTCGTACGTCACGCGCGCAATTTGGGTAAGGGCAACGCCCTTCGCACGGGCTTCGCGGCGCTGCACGCTGCGGGCGTAGGCGCCGCGGTGTGCGTGGATGCCGACGGTCAGCACCCGCCAGAGGAGGGCGCTCGCTTGGCGCGCCACGCAGCTCCCCGTACCGCCTTGGTGCTCGGTGTGCGTGATCTGATTGCCGCGGGGGCTCCCCCAAAAAACATCTTCTCGAACAACTTCTCGAATCGCTTTCTGTCCTTTGCGCTGGGCCGCACGCTCACGGACACGCAATGCGGCCTGCGCCGCTACCCAGTGCCGGAAACGCTCGAACTCGGCGGGCGTGGCGCGGGTTACGGCTACGAGGCGGAATTGATTCTGCGCGCGGTGCGCGCGGGATGGGAAGTGGTGGAAGTGCCCGTGCGCGTGATCTACCCGCCCGAAAGCGAGCGAGTGACGCACTTTCGCAGCGTGCGGGATCCGGCGCGCATCGTGTACCGCGTGCTGCACACGCTGGCGACCGCGCCGAGGCAACGCTAGTGGGCTTCTTACGTCAGCATTGGCGAAAACCGTTGTACACGCTCGGCGGCTTGGTCGCGGTGCTCGGCGGGCTGCACGTCTGGGTCAATCAGCGCGCGCATCTCACGCCCCCCAGCGTCGCGCTTCCCGAGGGCGAGCCCACGCACCCGACAGCAACGCTGCGCCGCTTCGACAATTCCTACGTGCTCTCGCGCGGGAAGATTCTGGAAGTCGGCCTGCGCGGGACGCCAGCGCAAATTGGCTACGAGCACGCGCGCTTGTTGTACCCGGAAATGGTGCAAAACGAGGGCATTTTATTGGGTCGCTTCCAAGAGCAGGTATCGAACCCGGTGTTGCGCAACGTGCTCTTGGATCTGGCGGAGCTGCGCTACGCGCATGTGGACCGCGGCATGAGCCTCGCGCGCCGCACAGAGATTGCAGCCGGCGCTCGCGGCTTTTCGCCTGACCCGTACGCGTACGTGTTTCCAACGTACCAGCGCTTCGTGTACTTGAACGCGCTGTATGACATGGCGCTCTCGTTCGAGCATTCCCCGTTGATCGGCTGTACGACGTTCACCTTCGGTGGCGACGCGCTCGAAGGTGGCGGCGGCATTTTGGCGCGCGCCTTCGACTTCGAGGTCGACGAGGTATTCGACGATCACAAGGCCGTATTTCTGGTCAAAGAAGAAGGAAGCATCCCGTTTGCTTCGGTGGCTTGGCCGGGACTGGTGGGCGTGGTCAGTGGGATGAACGCGGCCGGCGTGGCCGTGGTGGTGCACGGCGCGCGCGGCGGCACCCCGCAGGCCGAGGGGGAACCCGTGGTGCATGCACTACGTCGCGTGCTGTCCACCGCGCACGATACCGAAGAGGCGCTCCGCGCGCTCGCAGCGCTGCCACCCATGGTCAGCCACATCGTGATTTTGACGGACTCGAACGGACGCGGCGCGGTCGTGGAGCGCGTGCCTGGAAGACCTAATTTCGTGCGTTTTTTGCCAGCAAAAGCCGTGACCACGAATCACTTCGAGGGACCGAGTGCACAGGACCCGAAGAACCTCAGCGTCCGCGCAAAAACTTCCACCCTGCCGCGGCGCGAACGAGGGGATGAGTTGCTCGCGAGCTTGCCCGCGCACCTCAGCGCCCCGCAAGCCGTGCTGGACGCCGTCGCGCTGCTGCGCGATCGCCAAGGCGAGGGCGGCAAGCAACTCGCGCTCGGCAATCGCGACGCGATCAACGCGCTGATCGCCACTCACGGCGTGGTGATGGACACCAAGCGCGGCGTGCTCTGGGTGAGCGAGAGCCCGCACTTGCTCGGGCGCTTCGTCGCGTTCGACCTGAAGCGCGCGTTCGCCCCCGACTACGATCCCGAGCACACAGCAGAGCTTGCGAGCGTCCCCGCAGACCCGCTACTCACCAGCGGGGACTACGAGCGCTACAAGGCGAGCCTGCGCCCGACCAAGGGCCTGAAGCACTGAGCCACTAGCGTTCAAGGCCAATCCACGCGCCGCCGCAGGCGAGTCCAAACGCCAACGGGGCAACGGCGAGCGCGAAGAGTACGCCGAGGGGCGCAGTCACGAACAGCATGGCCACGAGTGCTGCCAAAGCGAGGCCCGCGGCCAGTGCCGGCTCGAGCACGCTGTGAGCCGCACTCGCTTTTGCCACTAAATAGCCGGCAATCGGGAACGCCAAGAGCACGGAAGCGCCAAGCAGAATCAGCGGCCCCGAGGAGCGCACGTCGGACTCGTCCGCCAATGAGAAGTCCACCCCCAGGCGATGACCCAGCACGACGGCCACAGCCAAGAGCACAATCATCAGGCCCAGGGTCACAAACGCACCGATCAGGATCCAGCGCACCATGAGGCGGTGATCCACCGGGCGCAGCGCCTCGCGCATGCTGTGCAGCGACGGCGGCTCGGGCAGCCGCGAGTGGTGATGCGGCAGCGAATCCGGCGCGACATCTCGCAGCGCGATCCAAGAGCCGACGCCCATGAATACGAACAGCGGAATGACCGTGACCAGTAGACCCGGACCGCGCCCCCAGACGATGTGGTCGTACAAGCCGTGCAGGAGCGTTGCGCTGAGCCACGCGAGCGAGAACCAATGCCCGCCGCGTGAGCGACCGCGCGTGCCCAGCGCGTACCCCCACATGCCGGCAAAGAACAAGTGCGCCGGCGCGCTGACGAGCGCGCGCAGCACGACGATGCCCGCGCCGGCGCCGAGGACCACCGCAACCACGCCTTTGACGGCCGCAAAACCCGCTGCGGCCGCGCTCGCGTAACACACACCAAGGCGCGGCCCATCGATCCGGCGCGTGCGGTACAAAGGCCAAACCACGACCACTTTCAGCGCTTCTTCCAGCGGAGCGGCGAGTAGGAACGTGGCCAGCAGCGCGCCGCCCGCGCCGCTCGTCGCGACATCGAACGAAAGCCCGGTGAACGACAGCACAACGCGCTCGAAGTAAGCCGCGAACCCGGCGCCAACGGCACCGCCCAGCGCCATCAAGATCGTCAAACGCCGTGACACGCGCCCCAGCACGCTCACCCGGCGCCAGACGAGGAACGCCAGGACCAACGGCAAGAGCAAGAGCAGCAGCGCCGACAGCGCGACCAAGGGCTTCACCGCCGCGGCTCGCTGCGAAGACCAGCCATCAGAAGTGCAGGCCGAGCACCGCGCTGAGGGTCATGCCGGCGCCAATGCCGGAGCCACCCGGAATGACGGCCGAGTAGGAGACGGCCCCCTGCGTCGGCACGGTTTCGGACGCTTTCCGGCTGAGGTACAGGATCTCACCGGCCAGATTGGCACCAATCGAGAACGTGTTGGTCAGGCACCAATCCACCCCGGCGCCACCCCGCACGTTGAAACCGTGCGCGGCACTCAGCGGGAGGCCATTCAGCTTGTCTTTGTTATACGCGCCCAGCGACGCATAACCGCCGCCGAAAGTGACGTACGGTTCCACGCGCCCGAGCGGGATGTGCATGCCGCCCTCCGCGTTGAGCGTCCACGTTTGCCAATCCGGGAAATTGCCGAAACGAAAGCGCGCACCCATGGTGAACACCAGCAGGCGCACGCCGAGCCCGGCGCCGTACGCCATGCCCAAATCCTTAGAGTGGATCACGGCGTTGTCGACCAAACCCTTGGCCTTGAGCGTCTGCAGCCCCAAGTATTCCGGCCCCGCCTCCGCGTTCAGCCACACGAACTCCAGCCCGCGGCCGCTGTCTTCTTTGTCCGCGCGGTCCAGACTCGCTTCGGTTGCCGAAGGCGCAGTAGCGTTCGGGTCGCTCTGCACGGCCTCCGGCGGTTTCAGCCCGCCTGCCTGCAAGTTGGCGCCAACGGGCGCGTCGTCTGCCCGAGCCGATGCCGACAGACCGAGCAGCGTGAACGTTGCACCAAGGAAGGCCGCAAAGCGCGTCATGATTCTGGGCGAGCCTAGCAGCTCACGAGAAATGCGAAACACGCTCAACCAAGCTGGTGTCGGCGAGCTCTGCCGCGAGCGCTTCGAGCGGGCCGCGCGAAGCACCGCGATACGCCATGTCCGCCAAATTCTCGGTCAGCGGCACGTCCGTGCGGAGGGTGGCGAGGCGTTTGTACAAGAGCGCGTCCGTGCGCCGGCTCGCTAAGCTTTCAGCCAGTGCGGCGGCTCCGCGCACGGTCACCGGCCACGCGCTCTCGGCGTCGGGAATGCTCTCCAAACTGCCGCAGGCCGTCAGCACTGCCGCGGCGGACTTCGCGCCCCAGCGCGGCACGCCCGGAATGCCATCCGCGCTATCGCCCACGAGCGCGAGGTAGTCGGGAATTTGTACGGGGGTGACCCCGAACTTGGCGCTCACGCCCGGCTCGTCGAGCAATTTCTTGCGCATGCGATCCAAGCACACGACGCGCGTTCCGACCACGCACTGCGCAAGATCCTTATCCGGCGAAGCGATCAACACTTGCTCGACTTGCGCGTCGTTTGCGAAACGTGCCGCGGCGGTCGCGAGCGCGTCGTCCGCCTCGAATTCGATCATCGGCCAAACCACGAGGCCGAGGGCGGCGCACACGCGCTCCGCCAACTCGAACTGTCCGCACAGGTCCGGGTCGATGCCCTCACCGGTCTTGTAGCCGTCGAACAACTGGTTACGAAACGATTCGATGACGTGATCGAACGCGATGCCGACGTGGCTGACACCTGGCTCCCGGAGCAGCGAAAGCATGCTGCGCGCGAGGCCGCGCACGGCCCCCACCTCGAGCCCGGACGCGTTTTTCGCGGAAGGCACCGCGTAAAATGCCCGAAAAAGTTCGTACGTACCGTCGATCAGGTGAACATTCATGGGCGATTTCCAGAGCGAACCGAAAAACGCGCCCAGATTAACCCGGCCCCCTTGCGTTCGCGCCCTTAACTTGAGAAAAATGGCGGCCCGCGCGGCTTCCTCGCGCAAAGGTATCCAATGCGTTCAGTCAAATCCTCCTTAGCGGTTGCCTCCTTGGGCGTCTTCATCGCCTGCGCGAGCTGCACGCTCATCACTGATGTGGATCGCAGTAAGATCCCGAGCACGGACGCGGGCACGCCCTCCGGTGAAGGCGGCGACAACTCCCCCGGCGCAGGCGGGGACAACTCCCCCGGCGCAGGCGGCGAAGCCGGCTCGCCCAGCGCGGGCGCTGGTAACTCGGAAGACACCGCTGGCGCGGGTGGCACCGCTGGTGCAGCAGGCGAAGCGGGCAGTCCGTCCGGTGGCGCTCCTGACGAATCCGCCGGCGCAGCCGGTACGGCCAGCTCGCACTGAGTTCCGAGCGCGGTGCCTGTTTCTGCACCGCCCGAAGGCTTCGAGGCGCGCGTCGAGCGCAGCTTGAGCCATTTTGCGTTGCCGAACGCTTCGCCCAGCGTACTGCGGCAACTGATCGCCTACTGCGAACTGACCGTGACCTGGGGCCAACGCATGGACCTGACTGCTGCGCGTAGCCCGGACGAGCTCGTTGATTTGCTGCTCGCAGATGCGCTGGCCATCGCCAGCGCATGCCACGACGTGACGCAAACAGGCGAGCGCTGGTTGGACGTCGGCAGCGGCGTGGGCGCGCCGGGCATTCCCCTCGCCTTGTTGTTGCCCGTGAAAATGACGTTGGTGGAGCCGCGCGAAAAGCGCGTCGCCTTCTTGCGCACGGCCGTTGGCTCACTGGCTCGACCTGACATCGCCGTCAGCCGCACACGCTCGGATGTATTCCCCGCTGGCTGCTGTAAAGTTGCTGTGTCACGCGCCACGTTGCCCCCGCAAGAATGGGCCACGGAAGGCGCGCGATTGGCGACAGGTAGCCTCTGGCTGTTACTCGCTAAGGCCGGCCTGCCAGAAGTCGGCGAGCGCCAGGTACTCGCGGATGTTCGTTACCGGTGGCCGCTCACTGGCGCGGAGCGCCGCGCGGTCTGCCTGTCGGCCGGCAGCGCACCCGCAAGCACTTGAAAAATTCGAGAAATGGGGAGCATCTCCGGCTCGGCTAAGCTAACCAATTACTCGTCTGGCACCGAACGCCGCAGAACGTCTTAGATCCGGACACGGAGGGGGCAGCACTCACCGTTTTGTCGGCTCAAGCCCGCTCGGGCGTGACACCCACCCTTTTCAGACAGGTGAAATTTTTGACTCAATTCGGCACGGCCACGGCACTTGATGGAACCGCAGCCATCACCACGCGCTGCCCAATTGGCTCAATTTTTGTCGCATGAATAAGGAAGGTTGGGTCGGCGTCCGAAGTAGGACGGTACAGTAACTCAACCCCACTCGAGGAACCGCACATGAAAGCCCGTAGCCGCTTCGCAATCATCACCACCACCCTGGCCGCGCTCTCCATCTCCGCGCTGGCTTCCGCCGACATGAAAAATGCCGGCGATGGCGGGCTTGAGTTCTCGTTGCCGGGTGGCACCGCAGGCCTGAAGATCGAAGGCAAGTCCTCTGACATCACCGCTAACGAAACCGGCGGCAAGGTCACCATCGTCGTAAAGATCGACTGCGGCGAGACAGCCTGTCTCAAGACGGGCATCGACAAGCGTGACGAGCACTTGGCCAAAGCCCTTGAGGCCAAGAAGTTCCCCACCGCCACCATGACGGTCGATAAGAGCAAGCTGAGCCTACCGGAAGACGGCAAAGAGACCGAAGGTGACACGACCGGCCAGCTCAAGCTGCACGGCGTCACGAATTCGGTACCGGTTCACTATCACGTCAAGCGCACCGGCAGTGACTACCACGTCCGCGGCACCACCAAGTTCACGCTCGAAGAGTTCAAGATCGAGCAGCCGTCGTTCGCCGGCGTGACCACCGGCAAAGAGCTCAGCGTTAAGGTGAAGTTCAAGCTGCGCGAAGGCTGATTCGCGTCTCCTCGCCGCTCGCTCGTCCGTATAATATTTTGATGGACCGAGCGGGCAGAGGCGACTCAATGGGTTGATGTTTGCGCCGAGCATGGGCAGCTGCTTCGAAACGGTCGAAGCGAACTGTCTAGGTTCGGCGCTCGTCATTTGGACTCTAGAAATGGGCGAAAATTGAGCGTGATGCAACGAAACTCCGTGTTGACGCAGGTGCTGCGCGTACGGCAAGCTCCCGCGATGCTGAAAGGCAGCGGCACACGCAAGCTCGGCGGCCGCGACCCATTGCGAGCGTTTCAACGGTTCCTTGCTTGGTCACTGGTAGCGCTGTTCGTCTCGTTATTTCCGAGTCGCGCACACGCCTACGCTTGGATGATCAAACACAGCTACGCCGGTTGCCCGGTGTGCCACGCGGACCCGTCCGGTGGCGAGCTGCTCACGGCCTACGGTCGCGCACAGAGTGATCTGTTGCTGCGCATGCGTTACGGCAAGCCTGGTGGCAGCTCCACCGGCTCCTCCGAAGGCAGCTCGGATTCGTCGTTCGACTCCTTCGATAGCGATGACGATTCGAAGAAGCCCGCCGCAGCGCCCGCCAAAACGGACGCGAACTCCGGCGCGGATGATGCGGATGCGAATGCGGATGCGGATGCGGACAAGCCCGCGACGGCAGACGCGGACAAACCAGCTGACGCCGGCGAAAAGCCAGCTGACGCAGCCGCCGCACCGAGCACCGAACACAAGGACCTGAAGATCGACGACAGCAGCTCGACAGACACGTCCGGGTTCTTGTGGGGCTTGGTGAACACGCCGGATTGGCTGCTACTGGGTGGCAGTTATCGGCAACTGGCGATTTATACGCTTCATCCGTCGAGTACCAAGTTCACTACGTTCCCGATGATGGCGGATGTCTACGGCCAAGTGTCCGTGGGGCACTTCCGCGTCGAGGGCAGCCTCGGGGTCGTGCGCGTCGGCGTCGGTTCGCCCTATGCGCGCGCTGCGCAAATCACGGGGAACCAGGGTGACCAATGGAACTTGCTCTCGCGCACCCATTGGCTCGGCTATGATTTCATGGACGGACAGCTCACCCTACGCGGCGGGCATCTGAATCTCCCCTTCGGCGTGCGCATTCCCGAACACACGATGTGGGTCCGTCAGGCAACCCGCACAGATCGCGAGTCCGCTCAACAAGACGGCGTGGCACTCGCGTTCAACGGCGAGAACTTCCGCGGTGAAGTCATGGCCATCGCGGGCAACTACCAAGTGCGCCCGGATAAGTACCGCGAGCGCGGCTACAGCTTGTACGCGGAGTACCTGACGAGCTCCCGGACGGCCATCGGTATCAGCTCGCTAGTTACCTCAGCCCAGGAGGACCGCGTGACCTTGGATCCGAAGGTGATTCGCCAAGCACATGGTGTTTTCATGCGTTCGGCATTCAACGACCAAGTCACGCTGCTCGCAGAGGCAGACGGCCTGTTCCGCACGGATCACGAAGCCGGCTACGTCGGCTTCGCGCAGCTAGACTACGAAATCACGCAAGGCCTGCACTTGATGGGCACGGGTGAAGTGCTGGATCAAGGCTACGACAAGGTTGTCGGCGGGGTTCGCGGCCTCGGGTCCGGACAACCGCAACTCGGAGCATGGGGAACGGTCGACTGGTTCTGTCTACCCCACGTGGAGTTCCGGGTGGACTTGTTCAGCCGTCAGAACGACCAGACGACAATCCTCGGTCAGCTGCACGTGTTCCTGTGAGATCCAGATGATGAACCCGATCAAAACTCGCATCTCGATCCTGGCCGCCGCGCTGCTCTGCGGTCTGGCGACGCTCGGCTTGGCACGCTCGGCTGAAGCATCGCCGACGTACCCGCCGTTCCTACAAGCCGCGCTAGAGAAACAACTGATGGTGCCGCTCTGCATCCCTCAGTGCACCGCCTGCCACCTGACCAACCTGGGCGGTTTTGGCAACCTGAACTCGTTCGGCACCAATCTGCACAAGACCATTGCCATGGGCGGCGGCAACCTACAAGCGCTGGGAAGCGAAGCCGACGTAGGTGCAGCGGTCACCGCATATTTCACTGCTGCGCCGATGGGTGATAGCGACGGTGACGGAACCAGCGACGCCGACGAAATCAAGAAGGGTGATTCGCCATCGGTCGCGGGCGTGCGTGGCCAGGCTCAGTTCTGCCCCGACATCAAGTACGGCTGCGCCGGCGGCCGCATCGCTTCCGCGCCCGCGCGCGACGACAAGCCCGCTCTGTTCGCCGCGGGCCTGGTCGTCGTCGGTCTAAGTGCCGCAATGCGTCGCCGCCGTCGTCGCGCTCAGCCCCGCCCCTGAGCTCCGTCCAAAACGTGACGTTTCCAGGGGTTCCACGGGGCGGTTGCTTGCCGCCCGTGGGTCTGTGGCATAGTTACTCGGTTGACACCGATTCGAACTGGCCAAAAACTATGATTTCACTCGGATTTTTTCGATGACGGTCATGGCAACGGAAGCCAAGCCCAGCACTCGTCGGACGGAAGGCGTTCGCGTCAAAGGCCGCGCCGCGCGAGTGGTGACAGATGTACTGACGGCCACGGCGGAAGAGCTAAGCCGTGTGGGTTATGCGGCCATGCGCGTGGAAGACGTCGCCGCCCGTTCCGGCGTCAACAAGACCACCATCTACCGCCGCTGGCCGACCAAGCCGGAGCTCGTGGGCGCGGCGCTGCGCGCGGTTTGGGAAACGCCGGACGTGCCAGATACCGGCTCGCTGCGCACAGATTTCGTGGCCTCCCTCACCAAGAGTGCGACGTTCGCGATGTCACCGATTGGCCGCGGCCTGACGCGCGTGATTCAGGTCGAACTCGCACACCCCGAGCTCGAGCCCATCGCGCGCTCGCTCCGTGACGACTACCGTGCGCTGCGCGAAGCGCTCGTTCAACGCGGCATCAGCCGCGGTGAACTTCCCCCAGAAACCGACGCGCGTTTCCTGCACGACATGATGACCGCGCCGATCTTTTCGCGCCTGTTCACGGACGGCGCGTCGATTGACAGCGCGTTCATCGAGAACGTGGTCGACGTGGTACTCTCCGGGGTGCGTCAGTGTGCCAAGCGCGCATGAAGCGCGAGGCTCGCCGCTGACCATGATCTCGACGACCCCTCCTCCCTTCGAAACCCTCACCCCGCTCCTTGAAAAGGCGCTGGGACTGCCCGCGAGCACTCCGCGCAGGGTCGAAGAAATGGCCGGCGGGGCCTCCACTCGGCGCTTTTTCCGCATCACAGCCAATGACCGCGGCGCCGTGGCCATGTACGTGCCGCTGCCCAGCCAAGAGGTCAGCAAGGCCCACGAAACCGGGCGCCGCTGGCCGTTCCTGGAAGTGCGTGACCTGCTGGAATCCCACCACATCCGCGTGCCCCAGCTATTGGCCGAAGCCTGCGAGGCCGGTTGGCTCGTGGTGGAGGACTTGGGTGACACGCTCGCTCAGCACCTCGAGCACTCCCCACAAGACAAGACCGCGCTGTACCAACGCGCCGTGCGTGATTTGGCGTACGCACAGCGAGCGCTCGCTGAGCTGCCCGAGCACTCCATCGTGCGCCAACGCGGGTTTGATGTGGACCTGCTGCGCTGGGAGATCGACCATTTTCGCGAATGGGCCTTGGAAGCGCGCGGCATCCAGCTGAGCCGAGCCCAACACGCCGTGTTCACGCACGCCACGGAGTACCTCGCTTCAACCATCGCGTCTTGGCCGCGCGGCTTCGTGCACCGCGACTACCAGAGCCGCAACCTGATGGTGCTGCCGAACCCCAGTGGGGACCACGGCCTGGCGTGGATTGACTTCCAAGACGCGATGCTCGGCCCGCGCGTGTATGACTTGGTCGCGTTACTTGGTGACAGCTACCAAAGCTTCGACCGGGCCTTCATCGACGCGCGCTTGGCCGAATTCTGCGGCCATTTGGCGCTCAGCGCCGGCGCTCGCCAAGACGTGCTGCGTCAATTAGACATGGTCACGGTGCAACGCAAACTGAAAGACGCCGGCCGCTTCGTGTTCATCGAACGCAAGAACGGCAACCCCAGCTTCCTGAAGTACGTCGAGCCCACCATCGAGAAAGCGCGCGCGTCGTTGGCGCGGCTCGCGGATGACGCGGAGCTGCGTGAGCTCACGATGCTACTCGACGACGTTTGTCCGCCCAGCTGAGCTGTCGCCTTGAACCACGCCCGCGAGCAGCGGGGCCGACGCATTCGGATGCACGGCGATGAACTCACGCTCGAGTTCCGAATCACAAAACAAGAACCACGAACGCGGTGTGATATTCGCGGCGCGCAACGCGGGTAGTAGGCGTTCGCTCACACAATCAGGATCGCTTACCGCGAAGTCCAAATAGCCGTAGCGGATGCCTAAGCCGAGGCCGACCAGCACCGCTTGTTCGGGTTCCACGGCGCGCACGGCAGCTTCTTCGAGACGCGCGCGTTCGGCGAGCCAGGCCTGGGGATTGGGGCCGCTGAACTCAAATTTGAGGTACGCGAAGAGCGCGCCTGAATTCAAAAATCTCCCTGAAAAGAAGGGCTCTCCTCGCAGGAAGGACTTCTTGAGCTCGGGCAAGCGTGTGCTGCACAAGACGAGGTCACCTTGCGCGGCGAAGTCCGGCGCGGGCTCGGGATCGAGTTCGAAGGCGATCCAAGCGTCGCTATCCGTGCGGACGCTGGGCGCGAGCGGGCTCAAGCCCAATTTGAGTCCGGCAATTGCCGCGTGCACGGTATCGAACAGCGTCTGTATCGGCAACGCAGCGCGTTCCTGTGCGTTGCTGTTGATCACCGTCAGCGGCCCGCCCCGTGCGCTAGGAATCCCCGAAACGCTGCCCACCCAACGCTCGAACGATTCCTCACCGACCAACAAGCGCACCAGTTCTTCTGCTTGCTCCGTTTCGTCAGCACTACCCTTGCCGCCCGGCACGTAGACCACGATGTCCAGCAAGTGCCCGCGTGCAAAACCCGCCCGCACCCGCGCCTTACTCAGATCCAAACCGCTCCGTGTGCGGATCTGTGCGGCGGCCGCAGCGCACGCCATGGGGGCCTGAAAGCGGGCATTGTGCAGTAGCTCGAACGCGCGCCGCACCGTCAATGACCGCGTTTTCTGCCGTACTCGACGACCTCGGCGCGTACTTGGAGCACGCCAGCGCGGATCATTCCGAGCTGTTC
>JBDTJC010000296.1:0-9798 GCA_039936055.1 Polyangiaceae bacterium
AGGCAGACTGCGAAGGCTGCCACGACGCCTCGCAGGACCTGAGCATCGAGCGGCGTCGCCCCGAGGCGGTGACGAGCACCTTCGCGCATCGCGGCGACTTCATGTCCCGGCACGCCATCGAGGCTCAATCACAACCGGCACGCTGCGTCCGCTGCCACACCACTGAGAGCTGTGATTCCTGTCACTTGGCGCGCGGCGTGAGTGGCGGGTTGATTGAGGGGCGCAACCCTCACCCACCGGGGTGGGTCGGCAACAATGCGAACGCCCGTAGCTTTCACGGCGCCGCCGCGCGACGCGACATCCTACTCTGTGCCAGCTGTCACGATCAGGGGCCTGCGACCAACTGCATCCGCTGTCACAAAGTGGGAGGCTATGGCGGGAACCCGCACCCCGGAGGTTGGAAGAGCACGCGTAGCGAAAGCTCGCAGATGTGCAGGTATTGTCATGATTAGCCGGCATGCAGTGCACTCGCTGTGCGCGCTCTGCGCGTGGCTTGCGTCAGGCTGCTACGAACGCAGAACCGACCCCAGCCTGAGCAGCTCGCAAGACCAATGCACCACGTGTCACGGTGATGCCACGCGATCGGGCGACGCCGTGCTGCGCTCGGCCCCACCGCGCGACCTTTCCGGAGGCACCGACCCGAGCTTTCCCGGGGTAGGCGCGCACGCCAATCATCTGCTTGCGTCCGGCACGCACGCGGCGATCGCCTGCAACGAGTGCCACATCGTGCCCGAACGCGTCGACTCGCCGGGGCACGCCGACCACGGCTCACCGGCTACGCTCGTCTTCGGAGCACTCGCGAGTACCGGCGGGCACGCCCCGAACTACGACGGCGCGACGCGCAGTTGTAGCGACAGCTACTGCCACGGCAATGGCAACGCGGTCTGGAACGCGCCGCGCAGCTCGAGCGCCGCCTGCGGCTCGTGCCACGGCCTACCGCCACCCGCCCCTCACCCGCAATCCGACCGTTGCTCGCTGTGTCATGGCGAGGTGATCGACTCGGACCGACACTTCATTCGGCCCGAGTTGCACGTGAACGGCCAGCTCGAAGCGACGAACACGGAGAGCTGCACTGCCTGTCACGGCGGCGAAAATCCCGCGCCGCCCTTCGATCTCAGCGGCAACGAAGCAACGACGGCGCGCGGCGTCGGCGCGCATCAAGCCCACCTACTCGGCACGGCAACGGCGCGGCCGGTGCCCTGCAATGAATGCCACCTCGTACCCAAACACGTGCTCGACGCCGGACACCTGGATTCGGCGGGTCCTGCACAGCTGATCTTCTCCGGCGCAGCGGCCGCGTTCGGGTCGAGCCCAAGCTACGACGGCGCAACCTGCCAGAACAGCGCCTGCCACGGCGCGGTATTCCCCGAGGGACACCCCTCGGGCGGCACGAACACTACGCCCACCTGGACTCAGGTGGGCGTTGGGCAGGCGCAATGCGGCTCGTGCCATGCTTTGCCGCCGCCCGCTCCACACCCGTACCTTGCCTTGAACCCGGTATGCAGCGCATGCCATGAAGACATGGCACCCGACAACAAGACGTTCGTGCGCCCTGACCTGCACGTAGACGGCATCGTTACTTTCATTGTGCCGTAACGGCTTTGCCGCGAGCTCCGCCGAACAAGTGACAGTTGGCGCAGCGCGGCGCGTTCGGGAAATGAGTCGCGCGATCGGTGTGACAGCCGAGGCATGCCAAGCGCGCGGCCGCAGATGAGTCCCCGTGGCCGCCGTGACAGCGGGCGCAGTCTTGGTGCTTCGGTTGTTGGTGCAAACCGGGCAACTGGGAAACCGCATGGCAGGTCGTGCATGCGGGAGCGACCGCGACGCCGGTCGGCCCGTGCGGGCGGTGACAATTCATGCAGCCGGTCGCCAGCTTGCCGTGCGGGGTGGCGGCTTCCTTGGCGTGGCATGTCACGCACTCGACGCGCGCCGTCGAACCGGAGTGCGGCTGATGACAATTCGTGCACAGCTGATGGCCCCTGGGCGCGCTCGCGAATTCGCGCACATGACAACTCTTGCACTCGGTGACGATACCGCCCGCGTGCGGCTCGTGACAGCCGGTACACGCCTGATGTCCCGGACGCGCATCGCGGCGAGCATCCGCGTGACAGATCACGCAAGCGGTGCCGACTCCACTGGGTTTGTGCGGCAACCCTTGATGGCAACTCTGGCACGCGGAGTGACCGACCCGCGTGGCCGTCAGGGTCAGCTCCCGCTGATGGCAGCTCTGACAGGACGCGTGCTCAGCGAGCGCGATCTTGAAGTGGTGAGGGGTGTGACAGCTCTGACACGCGGTTCCCGCGTGAAAATCGCGATCGGAGGCGGCGAGACGATGGCAGCTGCTGCACGCCCGTGCGACGACCTGTGCCTGTTCGTGGGCAGGGTGCGGTTCGTGGCAAGTCACGCACGCCCCGAGCCCGAGGCGGTCCGGGTGGTCCGAGTGCACGTTCGAATGGCACTTCACGCACGCGCCGCCGGGGTTGGCGCGCACGTCGTGCGGCGCGTGACAACTGCTGCATCGCGCATGTTCGGGCACGCGCGATGCAGCCAGCACCACTTGACCGGCATGGCAGGAGCGGCAGTCCGTAGCCCGCGCGCCCTCAAAAGCATGCGGCTGATGACAATTCACGCACGCGCTATGCCCGCCCGCAAACAGCGCACTGGCCGGCACGATGGGCTGCGTCTTACTGTGGCATTCGACGCACGTGGCGAGCGCACTAGCGGCCGGTGCGTGTTGGTGCGTGTGGCAGGTGGTGCACACGCCGTTTGGTGACTTACCACTCGCGGCGTGATTGGTGTGGATGGCCTGATGGCAGCCCGCGCAGTCTGCGGAAACCGGTTTCTCATCCTGGTGCGGCCGATGACAGTTCAGACACGGGGTCGAAGCGTGAATGGTCACGGCGGGGAGATCGCCTTGAGCGGTTCCGTGGCAACGCGCGCAGTCCTTGGCGCTGTACGGTTCGAAGGCGCCACCGTCGCTCGGCTCGTGCCCGCTATCCTGACTCGTGAAAGCGTGGCAGTTGACGCAGTCCGCGTGCACGCCCGGGCCGAAGCGCTGCTGCGCTAGCCGCGTGGCATGTTCGATCGTCGCACGAGCAGCATGACAGGTCGCACAGCGCGCCGGCGAGACACCACCCATCGTCGTGGCGCTTAGCTCGTGACAGGCGTTGCACGCGATGTGCTGATCGACGACGTGCACGCGATGCCCGCTCACCTGTCGGTCGATGCTCCAGGCGAGTTGGACGTACACTCCTTTGCCCGGCGCGCCCCCCGCCCCGACGGGCGGCCCGCCCGAGGAGCAGCCGCCCACGACGAGCGAAAGCACGCAGAGGAGCAGCAGGAGACGAAGCTGGGCCGAATGCAGCAAAACTCCACGCATACTACGCAACTCAAATCCGATATGCGAGTGTGACACTTTGACAGCACCGCATTTTGAACACCCAGTATCACTGTATTCGCGAATTCCCAATTGCGATTGCACAAACAGGGTACAGTGCCTCCTCGTGCATAGCTCTTGGCTTGGGAATGTCGCGCTGCTCACGGCTGCGGCCGCAGCCTCAATTCTGATCACCTTCTTGGTGCGCAGGCCCGCGCTGGGCCTGACCATGAAGCTTTGGCTGCTGCTCGGAATCGGCGTGCTGCCAGCGCTATCGGCCGTCACCTCCACCGTTACTGGGATGGAGGCCACCACGCACCGTGAATTCTGCGGCTCATGCCACGTAATGGCCGGGCACTTTCAGGACAGCTCCAACCCGCGCTCGCAGTCACTGGCGGCGCGTCATTCCCGCAATCCATTTTTTGGCGATCGGGCTTGTTACGTGTGCCATGCGGACTATGGCATGTACGGTTACCCGGTCACCAAATTGGGCGGCCTTCGTCACGTTTATTTGTACTATTTTGGCGGATATTGGCGCATGCCGCTGGCGGAAGCCGAGCGCAAAATCCGCCTCGTTAAGCCCTACGACAACCTGAACTGCCGGCAGTGCCACACCACCACCGCCAGAGTGTGGCGCACGGTGCCCGATCATGAATCGCTTCGTGCCGAGCTCGATTCTAACCGTGTGAGTTGCGCCAGCGCAGGCTGCCATGGCTTCGCGCACCCGTTCAACAAGCGGACGAGCGCGTTATGAAACGCATTCGACAGCTACTCCAAGGCTCGCCGCTGAAGCTGACGCGGGCAGCATGCATTTTTGCGCTCTTGGGCTTAGCGTTGATGTCGTATTCGATCCTCGACCCGCGTGCGATCCCCGTGATCGTGGCAATGAGCGTGGGCCACGTGTTCGGCATCAGCGCGTTTCTCTGTTACCTGCTCGCCATCGTGTTGGACATGCGCGCCCGCGCCACGGGGCAATCCGTCTCGCAAGCGCCTACCGATACCAGCCATGACTCACATCGATAGCAGTTATTAGTCAGTCAGACTCGCATTGAGGTGTATTGTGCTTGCGGGCATCAGGGCGCAGTCAGCGCCGCGGTTGCTCCGTTCACGTGCGCGCGCGGATTCTCTGGAGGCCTTTTTTCATGATTACAAAAAGTCTATATCGCACGCTGCTCGTCGGCGCGGCGCTGGGCGCCGTCATCACCAGCTGCGCGGGAAGTGACGGCAAAGACGGAGCGACCGGCGCCACGGGCACGCAGGGCGCTAACGGAACGCCAGGTAAAGCCGGCCCCGTCGGTCCCGCGGGTGCAGACGCCACGCTCGGCGAAGCCGGAGCCGCAGGCGCCAGCGGCGCTATCGCGAACGGCTTCCTCAATGTGAGCTGCTTGTCGCCGTGTCACGGTTTCGCGGGCATCGTTCCGCAGTGGCAAACCAGCACGCATTTCGCCACCTACATCTCCAATCTCGGTGGTGATGAAGTCGCCTCCTGGACGGGCGCCACGGCCTGCGGCAACTGCCACGCGATTGACGCGCTCGAGCAACGCGAGAGCGGCAACGTGACGTTCGTCGGCACCAAAGGGCCGACTGATCTGGCGCTCGGCAAGCTCGGCTACGTGGCGACCACCAATCAAAGCGTGCAGGAAGTAACCTACGCTGGACACTCCACTGTCGCAGAGGTGCATTGCAGCACCTGTCATGACACGAGCGCGGACAATGACCCGCACCGTACTGGCGCCCCGTACGTGAAGGGCTCGTTCCCGCTGCGTGTCCCGACTGGCCCCAACGACCAAGCGTTGATCGAAAAGGGCTCCGCGTTGGGCACTTCGGACGGAACCGTTGCCGGCAAGTACAACGTGGGCAACGTGTGCATCTTTTGCCATCGTTCGCGCAAGGACGTAACCAACTACGTTCTGGCTAGCAATGATTTGACCAGCTCTTACTGGGGCCCGCACGAAGGCCCGCAGGCGGACGTTTACTCAGGCAAAGGCGGTTACCAGTACCCGGGCAAGAGCTACGGGAACTCTTCGCATCAAGCCTTCACGAACGGCTGTGTGGATTGTCACATGCCGCCGGTCGACGCCAACCAGGGCATCGGTAACCACTCCTTCTACGCGCAGCTCAGCGCTTGCCAACATCAAGGTTGCCACGTCAACACCAAGAGCTTCGACGTGATCGGCGGACAGAGCGCCATGAAGGCCAACTTGCAGGAACTCCGTGTAGCGCTCAACACCGCGGGCTACCTCACGCGCAGCGCCGCCGCTCCGTACGCTGCGCTATCCGCAACCGACCTGCAAGATCTGACGTTCAGTTTGGACCAGGTGCTTCCAGGCGCCACGGGCCTCTCGGCGAGCATCGCCGGCGCGCTGTACAACTACTTGGTTCTGGCGCGCGGCTCGGCATACGGCGTGCACAACCCGCTTTACACGCGAGAGCTGATCTACGACTCTTACAAGGCGATTGCCGGCACGGCGCCGGCTTCGCTGCCGACCCGACCATGACCCGCCTATCCGCACTGCGATCCAAGCGTTCCAACTTATTGATGACCGTGGCACTCGTTGCCGCGGTCGCGCTGGCCGTCGGGCTCGCCATCGAGACCTCCGGCGTCACCAGCGCTGCCAGCCTGCCCGCGGCGGAAGTGGCGGTCGCCGCGCCGGCAGCCACGGTCGAACCAGCCGACAGTCCAGGACCCGCCGCTGACGAAGGGCTGAGCGGGCAGGTGTTGGAAGCCATACCCGTCAGCAAATACACGTACCTACGCCTGCGCACCGCGAGCGGTGAGGTGTGGGCCGCGGTTCCCAGCGCCGCGATCGCGATCGGCACTCAAGTAACGCTCGAAAACGCGACACGCATGGACGACTTCAAGAGCAGCACGCTCAACAAGACATTCGCCATCATCTACTTCGGCACGCTCGCGCCCGTCGCTGGAGCACCGCAGAAGTTCTCACCGTCTGACGTCCCCCCACTCGACGACGATTCCGAATTGCCCCCAGGTCACCCGGACATCGGCGCCGGGAGCCCTTCAGCCCCAACAAACATCGACCCGAGCATCGTGGTTCATGACGGCGACCCATTGCCACCCGGGCACCCAGACATTAGCAATCGCACGCCCAGCGCGGCATTGCCCCGCGCCTCGGCTTCGCCCAGCCGATGAACTTGGCGCATTCAACCAGAAACAGGCTCGCCCCTTGACCATGTTCCACGTTCGAGTGGATTCATTGCGGGCGGAAGATGGCAAGCTCGTCTTCGAGGTCGACGTCAACGGTCAGAAGAGCGCACCGTGGACGTACACGGAATTCCCGAAGCGCGGGGACTTGTGGGGCCTGAGCATTCACACCACCGCTGAGGAACGCGACCGCATCATGGCCGCGATCGTGGCTTACTGCTCGGAACATTTGGCGACCAAGGCAGCCATCTTCGCGCGCGCGCATGCCCAAGCGATCACCGAACCCAGCAACGGTACCTGTTTCCGTTGCGCAGGCCGGCTAGACGCGGCCAGCACAGAGAAGCAAATGAAGTGCCCTGGGTGCGGAGCCCTGTACGGGAAACTTCCAGTGGGCTAACGGCAGTGAAGGACCGCCTAGTTCATTCAGTGCGTGGCTCGTAGAGTTTCGCTAGCGCGGCGGCTTCGTCGGTCAAGGCCGTGCGACCTTCCCGCACGACAAGGCGCCGGCGAGTCATGAGGGCCCGCGAACGGCCTGGGATTGCTGGGGCGCGTCCAGAACCTCACGAACTTTTTTGGACAGTGCATTGGGCGTGATCGGCTTGGGCAAATAGGCAATCCCCGCGTCCAGCACACCGTGGTGGACGATCGTGTTCTCGGTGTATCCGGACATGTACAGCACCTTTACTTCGGGACGCAGCACCGAGATGCAATCCGCCAGCGTTCGACCGGTCATGCGCGGCATGACGACATCCGTCAGTAACAGATCGATCTGCGCTCGATGGTCCTGACAGAGCAGCAGGCCTTCCTCACCATTTGTCGCTTCCAGCACGTTGTAGCCCTGTTTTTTCAAAATCGTCCGCACCGAGACGCGCACCGCTTCTTCGTCTTCGACGAGCAGGATCGTTTCCGCACCCTCGAGTGAGCGTGGCGGTTGCGAATGCTGTACTCGCGCGAGCTCAACGCGATCGGTGCGTGGGAAGTAGACCTTGAAGCTCGTGCCGTGACCGACCTCACTGTAGACCCAAATGTGCCCGCTGCTCTGACGCACGATGCCGTAGACTGTCGCTAGCCCCAACCCGGTCCCCTTGCCCTTCTCCTTGGTCGTGAAGAACGGGTCGAAGATCCGTTTCGCGGTGTTCGGGTCCATGCCGGTTCCGGTGTCGGTGACTGCGAGCATGACGTAGCTACCCGCGGTCATGCCCGGATGTTGGTCCACGTACGCTTGGTCCAACTCGACATTCGAGGTCTCGATCGTCACGGTACCCACGTCAATGATTGCGTCGCGCGCGTTGACCACCAAATTCATCAGAATTTGTTCGATCTGGCCTGGGTCTGCGAAGATTCGACCCAGGTTCGCGCCCTCCAGCACCGAGAGCTGAATCTGCTCTCCGAGGACCCGCCCCAGCATTTCGCGTATGCCGACGGTTGCCTGATTCAGATCGAGCACCTGCGGCTCCAAGATCTGCTGGCGGCTAAACGCGAGCAACTGTTTGGTGAGCCGCGCGGCCCGCTCTCCTGCCCTCTTCACGTGCTCGAGGTCCGCGATCAGAGGGTCTTCGGGTTTGATCTCGGAGATCATGAGTTCGGTATAGGTCAAGATGATGGACAGCAAATTGTTGAAGTCATGGGCGATGCCGCCCGCAAGCTGGCCGATGGCCTCCATCTTCTGCCCTTGACGGAGCTGCTCTTCGACTTGCCGCAGCGTTGCCTCGGTTTTTCGGCGTTCCGTTAGATCCCGCCCGATCTTCGAGAAGCCGATGATCTCGCCGACCGCATTGCGGATGGCGGACACTCCAAAAGCCACTTCAACCACAGAGCCGTCCTTGCGAATGCGGGAGGCGTCGTAGTGTTCCAAGACTTCACCACGCTGAATGCGAGCCAGGATGTCGAGTTCGTCACGCTCGGCACCGGGCGGCGCCAGAATCGAGATCGGCTGCCCAATCACCTCTTGTGCGGACCATTGATACAAGGTTTCGGCAGCCTTGTTCCAGCTCGTGATCACACCATTCAGGTCGTTGCCGATGATGGCATCGTGAGACGACTCCACGATGGCAGCCAGGCGATTACGCGCTTCCTCGCCTCGGCGGTACTCAGTGGCATCCGTGACCAGCGCTAGCGACCCCTCGTACTCTCCATTTTGGTCGAAGAGCGGGTCTGCATGCAAAGTGACCCACAGGGCGGTGCCGTCCCGCCGTTCCAGTTTGAACGCCCCGCGCTCTGATTCGCCCGCGGCCCTGCGTACGGCGCGCGCAAGCGCCAGAACGCGCGCAGCCTCATCCATGAATCGGAAGACCGGCTGCCCGATTGCGTCTTCTACGGTCCAGCCGAGCATCTGGGCCATGCGTGCGTTCATGAAGGTGGTGACCCCGGACGCGTCGTACATCCACACGCCCTCCGAGGTGTTCTCCACGATGCGCCGGTAGCGTGCCTCACTAGCCCGCAGCGCCGATTCAGCGGTCTGGCGCGAAGTGACATCAATGGCGACTCCGGTCACGCCCGTCACCGCACCGCTCGCGTCGCGCGAGGGCATGACCGTGCAGTCGAAGGTCTTGCCTGCGCTAGCGAAAGTGCCACGGACCTGCTCGCCGGCCAACGCTCGCTTGATTGCCACGTCGCGCCCGGTCAATTCCGCGCCGCGCCCCGCGATCGACGAAACGCCGACGAGCTCGCCGGGGCGCAGCCCGAGCCCCTCGACGCCTTTGCCCTCGTGAAGTGTGTACACACCCTGAGCATCGATCGCGAACAGGATGATCGGTGCAGTCGCGATAATGGTTCGCAGCCTCTGCTCTGCCTCGCGGAGAGCGGCCTCGGACGCATTGCGATCGGTTACGTCTTGAAAGACCGAGAGATGAACTCCCGGCAGTACATTAGCTACCGCGCTGTACTCGAGATCGCGCTGCGCGCCGTCCGCACGCACGATGGAAAGCTCGCCGCTCAACCGCCCGTCGCCCAATAGCGCGCGCCGAGTGCCGCCCGCGTCATAGGTAGGACTGGCGAATGCCGTGCTGTCCAGCCCGATCAGCGCTTCCTTGGATAGGCCGAACACGGCGCAGGCCGCAGGGTTTGCGTCGATGAATCGTCCCTGGTCGTCGACCACCAGCATCGCGTCCATTGCGCCGTCGAAGACCGCGCGTAGCATTTGCTCGTTGGCCCTCAGCCGCTCTTGCGCCGCGTGGAGCAGCACCGGCGTGGAGTGCGTCTCGTTGAGGACGGTGTCAATCTCGCCGCTAGTGAGCGCGCGCACCAATTGCTGCGACTC
>JBDTJC010000297.1:0-10952 GCA_039936055.1 Polyangiaceae bacterium
CAACGCGCGAGCCGGAGCAGCGAGAAACGGCGCTCGCTGAGCGCGGACAGCACCTCAACGCCAAACACGATCAACATCGGCACGAAGCCATCGATGCGCATCAGCGCGGCCGGCACGAACGCAAGCAGGGACCAGCGGCGGCGGTCGCTTGGCTCAGCGAGGTACACGCTCCAACCGACGATGATCGCCGCGGCATACGCCGCTGTCTCGAGCCCGGAGGCCGCCGCCCTGAACAAGTCCGAGCAGCACGCGAGCAGCAGCACCGCAGCGAAGGCCGCTACCGCAGACCCCGCTCGACGCGTCAGCCGATAGACGGCGACCAACGTCAGCGCGACGCAGGTGAAGCTCAAACAGCGCGCGTACAGGTACGGATCGCTGGTCGTGAAGACGTAGTGCGGCGCGACCAACACCATCCACAAAAAATTGGAGTAGCCCTCGACGCGCAGTCCATGGCTGAACACCGGGCCATGCCCCGTGCCCAAGTTCTTGGAGAACGAGAACGTGATGTACGCGTCGTCGACGCGGAAACTCCCCTCGCGGCGCGTCTGGTCGATGGCGATCGCGAGCACAACTAGCGCCGCAAGTAACAAGCACGCTCGCGCCAGCCAGGGACCCCGAAAGAACGACCTCAAAGCGGGCTGCTGATACCACGAGCACGCAGGGCTAGCCAGCCGCCCTTGAGACCTGCACCTGAACGCCGACTCCCCGTGCCCGTGCCCGTGCCCGAAAAACGGACATCACGGCCCAACGGCGCTCCGCACTGGCGCATGCAAGCTGCCGCGAGGCGACCCATAAAAACAGAGAGAGGATGAGAGGGAGATCGGGCACGGGCACGGGCACGTTTACGGGCACGGGAATTGAGAGACACGCGCCCTCGCTCTATTTCAGGGCCAGAAGCGGGGCACGTGCGGGTCGCGGCCGTCACAGAAGGAGAGCGCTTTGACCAGCTTGGCGTCGAGCTCGGGATTGTACTTGTGGAAGTGTCCGGCGTAGCCCTGATAGCCCAACAGACAACCGATCACGATGGTGGCGCTCGCGAGTACGACCACGACCGAGTTCGTCAGCTTGGGTAGCATTTGCCCGAAGCGATGCGCCCTGAGCGCGAATGCGCCGAGCAGGGCAAGCAAGACCATGCCTGGCGTGACATCACTCAAGTAGCGCATGGTCGCGCCGTAAACGCCCATTGCGGTCAGCCCGGTGAGGCAGGCGAGCGCGCTGAACGAGGCTAGGCACCACAGGTAAACGCGAGCCTGACGAAGCCGCAGCCTCAGCGGTCGCGGTACCAGTAGGAAAGCGAAGCCCATGAGCCAAGTGATGGGCACCGCTACGAGCCAGCCAATCAATGGCTCATCGGTCATGTAGTAGTCCGTCGGCAGCGAGAAGCCCTCGGGGAAGGCGTCCTTCACCTTCATCCACCACGTCTGGTACAGGTATGGGAACTGACACGACGTAGTGAACGGGCGCAGGCTGTACGAATACAGATTGAACCACCAATATTGCTTGGCAAAGCGCAACCGGGGGTACCCCGACAATTGCAAATTCAGCCCGAATTCCAGCGGGTTGCCGAAGCGCAGCTGGTTGTACACCAGCAGCCCAACGCCGGCAGCGGCAACGGGCAAGCCGAGCCACAACGCGTTCGTGATCGTCCTCCGCCAGCGCCGCTCAGACACCCAGCCTTCTGCGAACGCGGTCGCGCAAATTAAGAAAGCCACGGTCGGCAGCACGGTGACGCGCGAGCCGAGCGCGAAGGCCCAGCACACCCCCGCGAGCGCTAACCGATAGCGGCGCGCGGCGCTCGTGCCTGCGTGCCAGACGGCGTCGAATGCCAGCAGCAACCCTGGCACCAGCCAAGCTTGGCCGGCGAGAATGGCCGACTGATAGGTGCCAGCCGTGCTCACGTTGTGCAGCATCGGGTTCGCGAACGCGAACGCGAGCATGCCGAATATCAGCACGAAGCGTGGTACGGCCGTGAACAAACGGCGCCCCATGCGCTCCACGATCAGCACGCCGCTCAGCATCGTGAGGCAGGCCGAGAATAGCCCAATGTATTGATCGCCGAGGCTGCGCGTGATGCCGAGCAGCGCCTTGGCCGCCGCTTGCAACAGAGCCGGCAGCGGCCCCCAGTAGCAATAGTACCTGCCACGGAAATAGCTGAGGTCGAGCGCCCAATAACGGATGTTGACCCGGTCATACGGGTCCTGTGCGTGCACCAGCTCAGGCGGCGGAGCGAGCGGCAGGTACAAGTGCCCTGCGCGAAAAGCGTCCGCTTGCCAGTCGAGGTACACGCCGTACACCGGCCAGTGGCGTAGACCGCCTGCCGACACGAAATAGAGATAAACGCCCGACGCGATCAAAATCACGATCAGGAGCCACAGCCGCGTCTTGAGATGCTGAATGCTCGCCGCGAGTCTGCCAAAAGGGGGCAGCGCCACGAAGCGCAGCAAGCCGCGCGAAGCACTGAGCGGAGCGTGCCCTTGATCCATGGATGGCTGTAGACTAGCGTCCCTTTGAAGACGCTTGGAAAGCAAGTTCAAGATCGATCGCGCCCGCGACGCGCTCGAGGCCAGCTGCGCGAGTGGCGTCGGCGTCTCACGGGTGGGGTAGCGTGGCAAGCCGTTTGCGGGCTCTGGGTTGGCTGCGCGGCAGCGCGAGCCGGCATGCGCCGGCCGGCAGCGGTCCGCTCTCGCCGCGCTGCTCTGAACTGATCGGGCGCGCGCAATTGGCGAACGTGCTCGCCGAACGCGCGTTTCGACCCGCCGATGAGCTGCCTTTTCTGGGCGGCGAAGCAGTGGCCTGTGAGCTCTCGCGACAAGCGGTTTATTGGGCGCTTTTGGCCTATCAAGCGCGCGAGTCGCCAGCCGCCGCGAGCGAAGGCGAAACGAGTTTGCCGGCACTCGATGGCGAGCCGCTCAGTGCGCTCTGGTCACGAGCCGAGCGTGAGCGCCTCGACCGCGCGGCCGACGGACGAGAGCAGGCCGAGCACGTTCGCCGCGATCTGCTCGGCAAGTCCTTTGCCGATTTCGCGGAGCTCAGCGCTAGCCAACAAGCAGCGCTCGCCGTGCGCTTGCATGCGTTTGCCGCGCGGCTGATTGAGCCGCTCGCACTCCCGCAGCGGGAGCTCGAGCGTGCCTGGGTGAGGCGCGTGCTGCGCGTGATGGCAGCGCCGCTCGTGCTGCTTGGGCTCGGGTTTGGAGCCAAGGCGCTGCACGAAAAGCACGAGCTGAAGTATGATCTGGCGCCCACCGCCACGTGGAAAGCCAGCTCCCGCTACAACGAGTGCTCGTGCGAGTCACCCGAGCAGTCGTGCGCCGCGTGCCCGAATTTCTTCTTCTGCACGGTGAATGAGGATCAGCCATCCATCATCTTCGATCTGGGCAAAGTTCAGTCGCTCTCGACCGTCATTGTCGAGAACCGTCGTGACTGCTGCGAGGAGCGAGCGCTGCCCCTGGTCGTGCAAGTCAGCACCGACGACGAGCACTGGAAGACGGTCGCCACGCGTGAGGAAGCCTTCGCCACTTGGCGTCAAGGCTTCCCCACCGAACACGCGCGTTGGGTGAAGCTATACGTCGCGCGCCACGACTTCCTGCACCTAGCTCGCGTGCGATTGCTGCCTTAGCGCCCGCGAATGGCTAAGTCGATCGCCTTCGCGGCCGATGCATGGCGGCTGGCGGCGTTGCTCCTCAGTTACATACCAGCAGTATGCGCCTTCGTCGCGCCTCGCCAGCGCTCACAATTGGCGCAGGTTTGCCACGATCCGTGCGCCGCCTGAGTCAAAGCGGAACGGCAAATGACGCAGCCCGCGCGCAACCAGCGCAGCGTACACACGGCGGCGATCGGCCGGCGCAGTGTAGAACATGAAGAAACCGCCACCGCCGGCACCCATCAATTTGCCGCCGATCGCGCCCGCTGCACGCGCCGCCTCGTAGTGCTCGTCAATCGTAGGATCGGAAATGTTGGAGGCAAGCTTGCGCTTGTTTGTCCAGTGCTCGTGCAAGAGCTCGCCATAGCTGTCGATGTTGCCGCTGAGGAGGATGCGGCGCGTCTCATAGCCGAGCTCCTTAATCCGATGCATTCGTGCAACCGCGCCATCTGTATTGGACTGAATGTTTTGGCCCTGCTTGGTGAGCACCGAGGCCGCCGCACGCTCGACCCCCGAGTAAAAGATGAGCAGGTTTGACTCGAGCTCAGCCAGCACTTCCGGCCGAGCCGGCACACGCTCGACGTCAACGCTGCCGTCGGTGTTGAACGTGAAAGCAGTTACACCGCCGTACGCCGCAATGTACTGATCCTGCTTGCCGATCGGCTCCTTGAGCACGTCGATCTCGATCTTGCATGCCTCTTCGGCCAACTGCTGACTGGATACGTATTCGTGCTTGTAGGTGTGCAGAGCGTTCAATAGCGCGACGGTGAACGTACTCGATGAACCGAGGCCCGAATTGGGCGGACCGTCAGCCGTGCTGGACAGCTCGATGCCGTGCGTGATGCCCGAGAAACGCAGCGCTTCGCGGAAAATGCGATGGTCGATCTGATCGACCGAGTCCACAGTTTCCGTCTTCGAGTACGCGAGTCGAATGCTGTCGTAAAAGCGCCGGTTAGCGCTGACGTAAATGTATTTGTCGATTGCGGCCGCGACCAAGAACCCACCATGCACGGAGGAGTAGCTAGGCAGGTCGGTCCCACCACCGCCAAGAGAGAAGCGCACGGGAGCACGAGAAACAATCATCAGGAACTCTCTGGGGTATCCGGGAAGAATTCAGCGGTTGAGCGAACAGCAGGCAGGGCCCCGGCTGCAAGCATCTTCTTGCGCCGGGCGACGATCAGAAAGCCCAGCGCCTCTTCGTCGTCGGGTGCAATGCGGTCGAGCACGCGAGCAGAACCCGCCAGACCGAGCATCAGGGGCGCCACCAGCGGCAGCGTCCAGAGCCGAGTGCTGGCCTGGGCGCGCCCTTCGTGCGGCAGCTTGCCCATGGCTTGCGCGAGACCACCCACGCGGGCCACGCGGAAGGCTAAGTAACTGTTCAGCTTGTGGGCCAGCACGCTCCACAAGCTGCCTTGGTTGTGAACCTCCACCACTTCGAGCCCGGCAGCCGCGCACAGCACGCGCAGTCCATGGGGCGAGTAGCGGTAGTAGTCGTGCGGCTGCTCGTGGAGCCGGAACTGGAACGGCGCCGACAGCAGCAGCACGCCGTCGTCCTTCAGCACGCGTGCCATCTCGGCGACCAGCGCGGCGGGGTGCGGCGTGTGTTCCAGGACCTGCACGTTGAGCACGGTATCGAAGCTGCGATCTGCGAACGGCAAGCGACGGCCGTCGTACAGCATGTCCGGTCCGCGATTGGCGTGCGACGCGCTCGTCGCGCTGAAGCTCGCTTCGTGTTCGATGCCGAGATATTCGCTCACGTAGGGGGTAAACAAGTGCTCGTATGGTTTGTCACCGCAGCCGACGTCGAGCAGGCGCCCATGGGCCTGTGGCGCCACGCGCGCGAGTAGTTCCACCACCAGAGACCACTGCAGGTCGACCCAGTCCGAGGCCGAGCGCGCGGCGCGTCCCAGGGCCGGTAAGCTCTTGAGCGCTTGAAGCACGCGCGCTACGCCACGCTCTGAGTGGCCGCGGCTCCGCTCGGCTCGGCCGCCACCGCTACGAGTTGCCAGCCCCGCAGCGTTTCGATGGTGTTCAGCCGAAACAGCTTGGTGAACGCCCAAATCGCCGCGCGGGCCGACAGCGGCAGCGCGCCGCCTGCGTCCTCGATCAGCTTTTTGCCACGCGCGACGACGGTCAGTCGATACAAGTTGAAGAACGGGAAGCCAGCCCCGTGCAGCGACTTCACCTCAAGGCCAGCGTCCTGCAAAAGCTGCCGCAGGCGATCAGGTGTGAAATGACGGCGATGACCGATGTGCTGATCGAACGCCGACATCGGGCCCGCCGGGACGGTGATCACTAGCCGCGCGCCCGGGGCCAAGCACGCGCGCACGTTGCGCAGCGCGGTCAACGGGTCATCCAGGTGCTCGAGCACTTCGGAGCAGACTGCGTGCGTAGCCCAGGCTCGATATTCTTCCGGAATCGCAATCGGCTGCAGCAGGTCTTGCTGGAAGAAGGCGCCGCTCGGCACGCGGCTCTGCGCGATGCCCACGCCCGTGTGGCTCAAATCAACCCCGACCAACTCCAAGCCAGGGTGGCGTTCCTTGAGCTCGGCAGAAAACTCACCCTGCCCGCAACCGAGCTCTAGCAAGCGCGTCTGAGCCGAAGTCGCTCGAGACAACGAGAGGGCACGGAAGATCAACATCCTCCGATAGGCCTGCGCGGGATTCAGCGCATTGCTGTCAGCGTAGGAGCTCCAGTGTTGGTTCCAGTCGTCGGTGTCTACGGAGCCAGCGTTCGCGTTCATTTCGGCGGTCGACTTTCGTGCTGAGCGCTCGCTCGGGCAGGCCTTGAGGGGCTCAGCGCTTGAGTCTACACGCGGCGAACGTATTGAGCCCGAACTTGTGCGAGAAACACTCGATTTCACTCGGCAAAAAACCAGCGCTGACCAAGAGCGGCCAGAGGTCAGGGACGTCGTAGTAGGTCTTGTGGTCGTCCATCTCGGCCGGCGGCGAGAGTCCGAGCTTGAACGCCGAGAACTCTAGATAGCGTCGGCCCCGCCAAGACGGCACGTTGACCAGGCAGGTTCCACCCGGTCGCAGCAAGCGCCGGATCTGTCTGAGCGCCTCTAATGGCTCCCACAAGTGCTCGAGCACGGACACGATCATCACAAGATCCAGACTGCGATCGGGCAGTGCGAGCAGCGTCCCCGGTAGCTCCCCCTGAAACGCGCGCACCTTCGGATGCGCCTTGAGATCGTCGGCCAACGCGACGTCGACCAGCGTGGCGCTCGCCACCTGGTCCAAGACCGTGCGCACAAACGACGCCTGATAGCCGCAACCGAAGTCGGCAATGTCGAGCCCGACAAGGGAGGGCACGAACCGGCGAATTTGCCGCGCCGATAGCCAGACGCCGAAGCGATCGACGAGCGTCATTTCATGCGTTTGGCCGAACGACGCGCCACGCACCTTGGAGCTGCCGGCGTTGGGAATCGAGTCGTTCACCGTTTGCGGACCGCCACGGCCGTCGAGTGCAGGATGAGCGTGAACGTGAACGTCATGAAGCCCGCGATCATCAGCAGCAAGCCAGTGAAGCCGAGGTTGTTCGTGGACTCCGGCAGCGTGAAGTGATTGCGCAGGTAGGTCACGGTCAAGAGCGCGGTGAAGGTCAAACCCAGCGCGAATAGAGCCGCGCTCAGGCCGACAGCTCGCGTGTAGCTGAAGCGCCTAAACCACTTGGCTTTCACCTCGCCCGAATAGTCGAAGAACACTTGCGACAAGATGCCCATGTACACGCACTGCAGGCCAAGCAGCGCGAGTGACACGCCGAGCAGCATCCAGTGGAGCGAGAACATGATCGGCCCGAGCGTAACCGGCCCAAACGAGAGCGGGAACGTCAGGAACGAACCCAGCAGCAGCAGGAACAGCCCGGGCTTGAACAAGAAGAAGTTGGCGCCATACACGAACATGGCACGCAGGTTGATCCATGCGGCGTGCCAGGGAGAAAACCAGCCGGAACGCTTGTGATGGCTCAAGCGCCCGTCGCGGTCCTTGAGGAAGCGGATCGGAACCTCAGCCGTGCGCAGCCGCATGTGTACGGATTTGAGCACCATCTCCGAGGCGTATTCCCAAGACTGCGACTGCAGATCCATGCGCTCGAAGGCAGCTTTGCTGATGCCGCGCATGCCGCAGTGAATGTCGGAAAAGTGACTGGAGAAGATTGTGTTCAGGATCCACGTCGTGACCGGCGTGCCGAGGTAGCGGTGGAGCGGTGGCATCGACCCAGGCTCGATGTAACCGCGGAAACGCGAGCCCATGACGAACTCGGCGCCCGCTTGAAATTCCTTGACGAACGGAGCGAGCTCGCGAAAGTCGTACGTGCAGTCGCAGTCACCCATCAAGATGTACTTGCCGCGGATGTAGGGCAGCGCATCTTGATAGGCGCGACCGAGGCCGCGCTTCGGTGTCTTGAGCACGCGCGCGCCGTGCGCCAGCGCGATCTCGGCGGCGCGGTCTTTCCCGCTATCGATGATCAGAATCTCACCGCGCACGCCGGCCTTTGCCATGCCTTCGAGACACCAAGTCACGAAGTCAGCCATCGTCAGCTCTTCATTGAGCGCCGGAATCACGATCGAAAATTCGGGATCCGCGACATCCTGCTCGGGAAGCAGGAGCGTTACCTCGGGGTCGGTGCCGACGTCAGGAACTGCAGCGAGGACCACGGCGTTCACATCTTCCCCGCTTTCATGTCCGGCAGCATGGCGTCGATGGCCTTCTGCAGTGCTTGGCGGGAGGTGTGCTTGCAGGACCAACCGGTGCTGCGAATGCGCTCCGTGTCGAGCCGAACCACGGGGACGTCACCCTTCCAACCGCGATCGCCGCCCGTGTAGTCGAAGCGCACTGAGCCCGGCGCGAGGCCGACGCACTCGACCGCGAGTTCTGCGATCTCTTTCACGGTGATCGTGTCAACGGTGGCGACGTTGTACACCTGGTACGCGGTCTTCGTTTCGGTGTGCGCGCAGAACACCGCGGCCATGATGTCCGAGATGTGCACGTAGGATTTGCTCTGCGAGCCATCACCCAGGATGCGCAGTTGCGAAGGGTCAGCCAGGAGGCGCCTGGCGAAGTCGAAGCCGACGCCGTGCGTCTGACGCGGACCGACCACATTCCCGAAGCGAAAGGCGCAGCCGGATAGCCCGAACATGAATGAGTAGCTGGCCAGCAGCGCTTCACCCGCCAACTTGCTGGCGCCATAGGTGGAGATCGGCAGCAGCGAGCCCTGATCTTCCCGGATCGCTTTCTGGCCGAAATCACCATAAACGCCGCTGCCGGAGGCGTACAGCAGGCGCTTGGCGCTGGTCGTGCGCATGGCCTCGACCACCGAATTGGTCAGCGCCGTGCCTTGGAAAAAGTCGATATCCGGCTCGATTGCGGCGCGGGCGATGTCCGGATTCGACGCCAGGTGGATCACCACTTGGTGCCCGTCCATCGCCTGGCGCAGCGCCGGTAAGTCTTCGACGTTGCCGCGTGCGATGGCGAAGCGCGGGTCAGTCGCGTGCTTGGCGACGTGCCATTCCCGCCCGGAAGAGAAGTTGTCGTAGATCGTGACTTTGCTGGCTGCGCCTTCACCCAGCAAGTAGTCCACGAAATGCGCGCCGATGAAGCCGGCGCCGCCCACGATGAAGAAACGAGTGTCGGCGATCGTGTTGACCCACGCTGCAGTCACTTGGTCGACTCCCACTTCGTTGCAACGCGCTTCAAGGACGGGTGACTGACGATCAGGTGCCAGACCACGGCGCACAAGCCCTCAGTGGGAGGGGTGATGCGGTCGGGCGAAGCGGTCGGAATGATCACGCAGGCGTCAGCGACTTGAGCGGTAAACCCGCCGTCTTTGCCGACGATGCCGAAGATGCGCGCTTTGACGGCCTGCGCCTGTTCGAGCGCTCGCACCAAGTTCACCGAAACGTTCTTCTCCTTGCTGCCTCCGCCCACGGAGAAGACGAGCACAGCGTCGGCCGCGGAAAGGCGAGAGCCTTTGAGCCACTCTGAAAAGCTCGTGTCCCAGCCCTCGTCGTTGATGCGAGCGGTCAGCTCGGACACGTTATCGGTCGGGGCGTACGCCTCGAACGCGCAGATCTTGCGGAAGTCATTCACGGCGTGGCTGGCGTGCCCGGCCGAGCCGCCGACGCCCAGGATGAACAACCTGCCGCCGGCGTCGCGCACTGCAGCCAGGCCGTCAGCGACGCGGTCGATGACCGAACCGTCCAACGCGGAGATGAGCTGCGCGCTCTCTTTCAGGAACTCAGCCGTGAAGGCACTGGTGCTCATAGGGTGTAACCTGCAGCGGCTGCGTCCGTGTAGAACATGCGCACGGTCTCCAGGCTGTATTCCGCCAGGCTCTTGCCGAACAGCGCCATTTTCTTCAGCATTTCTGGGGGAACGGTGATGATGTGCGCACCGGCCTGCTCGGCCTGCACGATGTTCAAGAGCTCGCGCGGGCTGGCCCACAAGAGCTCCGCAGTCGCTCCCGACGCATCGCAAATCACGCGCGCGGCTTTCATCAGCGCCACTGGGTCACGGCCCGTGTCTGCGATGCGCCCGGCAAACACCGAGACCACCGCGGGGGCGCCACCACGCAGCGCCTGCGTCGTGTGATGCACCTGCTCCAAAGTACAGAGCGCGGTCACGTTCAGCTGCACCCGGCCGTTCACGGACAAGTCACGCACGAGCTCGACGGAGGACTCACCCTTCGTGTTCGTGATCGGCACTTTGACGTACACGTTGCTGCCCCACGCGGCGATCTTCTTAGCTTGCTTGGCCATCGCTTCGAAGTCATCCGCGAAGACTTCAAAGGAAATCGGCCGGTCTTTGATCTCGGCCAAGACCTGACGCGCAAAGGCTTCGTAATCTTTGACCCCCGCCTTACGCATGAGCGTCGGGTTGGTCGTGAAGCCGGAAATGCGCGGGCTCTTCGCCATCTCGAGCAATGACGCGAGATCCTCGCGGGCGGCTTGGGCACCGCTTGGGCGCCCGGACTCTTGATCTGCCCAAAGCATTGCTGCCGATCGCCGTGCGCCCGTTCCTCGCCTGGCTGCTCGAGGCTTTGAAGCGTTCGGGCTACGCGCGGGTCGTGCTGTGCATCGGTCATCATGGCGAGCAGATCAGAGATTTCTTGGGCGAAGGTCAGCCCTTTGGTCTCGACGTCGCCTATTCGAAGGACGGCGAACGCTTGCTGGGCACTGGCGGAGCAATTCGGCAAGCGCTCACGCGCGGCCTACTCGAAGAGAGCTTCCTGGTCACGTACGGGGACAGTTACCTGCCCTTCGACTACGCGGCTCCGCTGCGCGACCTCGACAGCCACGAAGCCGCACTCGGCA
>JBDTJC010000298.1:0-3800 GCA_039936055.1 Polyangiaceae bacterium
AGCCCTGACGCTGCTTGTGGCGCGGGTTGTTACAAATCACGCGCAGGACTCCGCGGCGCTTCACGACTTTGCACTTGTCGCAGATCTTCTTCACACTCGGTCGCACCTTCATGATGTCCTGCCTTCAGTCGAATCTTGTTACGTCTAGCTTAGCTTCTTGGTGATTTGGCCTCGGCCTGGGTCGAGCTTCGAGAGCTTGACTTCGACCTTCGTGCCGCAGATGAGTCGTACGAGCGCATGACGAAAACTGGGGGCGATGCCCGCGCGAACAGTGCGACCATCTTCGAGAGTCACCCGAAACAATGCGCTCGGTAAGACCTCGTCGATGACACCTGTTCCAGTCGAATCGTCTTTCGTTCGTCGCCTCCTTCAGTTCAGAGCTCAAGCGCTGCGAGAATGCGGCTGGTGATCTCTTTCGGAGATCCGACCCCATCAACTCGGCGAAGCAGCCCGAGTTTTTCGTAGTGCGGCAAGAGCGCCGCGGTCATCGCGTCGTATTGATCTAGACGCTTTTTGACGGTTTCCGGTTGGTCGTCGGCTCGGTGATCGAGGACAGCGTCCAAGGGCGGGGGACTATACTTTAAGTGGTAGATGTGTCCAGTCCGTTTGTCGGTGCGGCGCAGCGTGGCCCGCTCCTCCAAAAGGTCCCTGGAAACGTCGATTTGCAGCGCCTTGTCTAAAGGAGTCCCGAGGCTCACCAGGAGCGTCGCCAGGGCGTCCGCCTGCGGCACAGTTCGTGGGAACCCATCGAGAATGAAGCCGTTTTTGGCATCCGGTTGCGCGATGCGCTCCTTGACCATGCCAATGACAACGGAATCCGGGACGAGCTTGCCGTCCTTCATGAAGCGCCCGGCTTCTTGGCCCAGTTCGGTGCCGGCAGCCAGCGCCGAGCGCAGCATGTCCCCGGTGGAAATCTTCGGCACGCCGAACTTTTCGCACAGGACCGCCGCCTGCGTGCCCTTGCCGCTAGCAGGTGCGCCGAGCAGCACCAGCCTCACGTGGACCGCCTACCGCTCAGGCGAGTGACACGTGGGCCCGTCAGACCTTCATAGCTGCGGGTGATGAGGTGCGCTTCGATCTGATTCACGGTCTCGAGCGCGACGCCCACGACGATTATCAAGCTCGTGCCGCCGAACTGAAACGGGATGTTGAACGAGCTCGCGATCAGCGCGGGCACCACGCAGATGGTTGCCACATACACCGCGCCGCCCACCGTGATGCGCGTCAGTACGCGATCGATGTACTCCGCAGTCTGGCGACCAGGGCGAATGCCGGGGATGTTCGCTTGCTGCTTCTTCAAGTTGTCGGCGACGTCAATCGGTTGGAACGTCACGGCCGTGTAGAAGAACGAGAAGAAGATCGAGAGACAGGCGAACAGGAAGTGGAACAACCAGTCCCCGCGATTGAGCAGCGAGCTGAAATAGCTCATACCCGGGATATTGAAGCTCCCGAGCGTGGCCGGAAACGCCAACAAGCTAGACGCGAAGATCGGCGGGATCATGCTGGCCATGTTCACTTTGAGCGGCAAATGTGCGGTCTGCCCGCCGTACACGCGTCTGCCCACTTGGCGACGTGAGTACTGGATCGGGATCTCGCGTTGCGCGCGCTCGAAGAACACGACGATGGCGATGCTGACCAGCAGCACAGCCAAGAGCACAGCGATCGTCAACGGCTGCAAGTCGCCGGTGTGACCTTGATAGTAGGTTTGAATCGCGCGCGGGATACCGCTCACGATGCTCGCCAGGATGATCATCGACGTGCCGTTGCCGATGCCGCGCTCGGTAGCTTGCTCACCGAGCCACATCAACAGGCCGGAGCCTGTCGTGAGCGTGATCACGGTCATCAGGCGGAAGCCCCAGCCGGCGTCGATCACGACATCCCCGAAACGGCCACCGCCGATGTCGGAGTTGTTCATCTTCTCGAGCGAGAGCGCGACGCCCGCGGACTGCAAGATGCTGAGCCCGATCGCCCCGTAGCGGGTGTACTGCTCGAGCTTGCGACGCCCGGACTCGCCCTCTTTGCGCAGCTCTTCAACCTGTTTCGAGATCAAGCCGGCCAGCTGCATGATGATGCTGGCCGAGACGTACGGCATGATACCGAGCGCCAGGATCGACAGGTTGGCGAGCGCCCCGCCAGAGAACAAGTTGAACAGGCCGAGCAAACCGCCCTGCCCCTTCACGATGCTCTGCATCACCGAACGATCGACGCCCGGGATCGTGATGAACACGCCCATGCGATAGATCGCCAGCACGATCAGCGTGAACGCGATACGGCGCCGGAGCTCCGGCACCTTACCGATGTTCGAGAAGTCTGAAAAAGCAGCCATAGGCGAGCTCGTTTGGCGAACTCAGCCCGCGGAAGCTTCTTTTTGCTTCACGACTGGCACGACCACGGCTTTGCCGCCCACGGCTTCGATCTTCTCGAGCGCGGACTTGCTAAAGCTGTGAGCGTGAACCGTGAGCTTCTTCGTGAACTCACCATCACCGAGCACTTTGATCTGCACGCGCTGGCCTTGAACCAGGCGAGCCTCACGCAGTACCGCTTCGGTCACGTCAGTCCCTGCGGCAAACTCTTGCAAGTCACCCACGTTCACGCCAACGACCGTGATCGGGAATGGACGCTTGAAGCCGCGCTTCGGCAAACGGCGCTGCATCGGAGTCTGACCACCTTGGAAGTGGAGCTTGCCGATGTTGCCGCCTTTGCGGGCTTTCTGGCCTTTTTGGCCACGGCCGCAGGTCTTGCCGATCCCGGAGCCAGTGCCACGACCGAAACGCTTCTCGAGGTGGCGAGCACCCGCGGGGTACGCGAGGTGAGAGAGGATTTCCGAACTCATGACTTCTTCTCCTGCACCGTGACGAGGTGTAACACCTTCTTGATCATGCCACGGAAGGACGGAGTGTTCTCCACCACGACCTTCGAGCCCGGACCGCGCAACCCGAGGCCAACGACGATGGCGCGGGTGGTGTGCGGGCGGCCGATCACGCTACCGGTCTGCAGGACTTCGAGCTTGCTCACGAGGTAGGTCCTCCGCCATTGCCGGAGACGATCGACGAGCCACCGCTAGCCTGCACCGACACCGCCGACACCGGGTAGTCAGCCGCGATCTCTTCCAACTGCTTGCCGCGCGCCTTGGCGATCACTTCGGGACCGCGCAGGCCTTGAAGAGCCGCCACCGTGGCGTGAACCACGTTGTACTTGTTGGTGGAGCCGAGGCACTTGCTCAGGATGTCCTGAATGCCTGCTGACTCAACCACCGCGCGCACAGCGCCGCCGGCGATAACGCCAGTACCGGGCGAAGCAGGTCGAAGCAGGACCTTACCAGCACCGAAGTGACCAGTAACATCGTGCGGAACCGTCGAGCCGATCATCGGGACCTTGAACAGGTTCTTTCGAGCCTGGTCGTTGCCCTTGCGGATCGCTTCCGGAACTTCATTCGCCTTGCCGAGGCCGACCCCGACGTGACCGTTTTCGTCGCCCACGACTACGAGGGCCGAGAAGCTGAAACGACGACCACCCTTAACCACTTTCGCAACGCGATTGATGTGGATGACTCGCTCTTTGAGCTTCTCTTCGTCAATGTTATCGAACGCCATGAGTCATTCCTCTTAAGTCTGACGGGCTCAGAATTTGAGCCCCGCCTCGCGCGCGGCTTCTGCAAGTGCCTTCACGCGGCCGTGATAGAGGTATCCGTTGCGGTCGAAGACGACCTTTTCGATTTTCTTCTCGAGACAAATCTTGGCGATGAGCGCGCCCACCTTTTTGGCGGCGTCGGTCTTGGTGTCCTCGCCCAAAGTCGTCTT
>JBDTJC010000299.1:0-5601 GCA_039936055.1 Polyangiaceae bacterium
CGGATCGGGCAAGCGGATTTCGCAACCGTCACCCCGTCCGATCACGATCCGCGGTGCGTCGAAGGTGATGGTCGCCTGAGACTTGAGGTCGCCAGAGCGAACCACGACCGTCAGCGGCATCGAGCGCCCATCATGTCAGCGCGCGCCGCCTTGTCCAACAAATCTCCGGGTTTTTGGGGCGCTCGCAGGAACTGCAGCGCACCTCGAAGTGCGAAACTTGGCCCTCCGGCCCGGCTCGACCTAATCCCGAGGGCACCATGACTGACATCCAAGAACGCCGCGCCGAGGGCACGGGTCGCGTGCGGGTCGAGACTCTGGTCGAGGTTTGCGGAAACGAGCCGGGAATTCCCGCGTTCGAGGCCGAAGCGGTCGACGTGAGTGCGCGAGGGATGCATCTGCGCACCGCGTACCTGCCGGACAACGGCGCCCCGCTGGTGTGCCGCTTCGAGGATGGCGGCCGCGAAATCGTGGTCGAGGGTCGCGTCGCTTGGCGCCGCGAGGGCGGCCGCGGCGGCGAATTTGGCATTGAGTTCACGGCTCTCGACAGCAGCAGCGTCGGCGCGCTGCGCGAGCTGTGCGACGCGGGCAGTTCGGCGGCAGGCGAAGCAGTCGCGGGCGATTCCAAGTCGGAAGTGGGCTCGCGCGTCCGGCTGCACATCGACGGACTCGGCTCGCCGATGAAGGCGCGGGTTCGCGAAAGTCACACCTCGAACGTGCAAGTGGGCTCGAATCTCGAGTTCCTCAAGGTGGGGCGCAAGCTTGAGGTCGAGGACTTGGAGCAGGGCGGGCGCAGGCAGGCGCAGATCGACGGCGTGAGCGTAGCGATTGACCCGCAGACGCGCGTGCCGCAACTCGTCGTGCAATTGCGCTTCTCGGACGCGGCGGACACCACGCCCGAGCCGAGCATCACGGCGCTGCACGGCTCGGCCGACATGGCGACCAAAGGCTTCAAGATCCCCGCTTCCTCGGTGACCACTGATGGTCCCGTGGACGCGCGCGACAACGACGAAGACGACGAAGACGCCGAAGCGCTGCGCGGCCGAGTCGGCGAAGCGGCGGCCAATGCGGGCGAGGCCATGAAAATGGCGGGCGCGACCATGGCGCGCTTCTCCGCGCGCGCCGCGACGGGCATGGGCGGGTTGTTCGCCGGCGCGGGCCGCAAAGTCCTGGAAATGACGAAAAAGGGTGGCGAAACCGCGCCCGTGCGACGCACGACGGCGCCTGCGCCGGGCGCGCGGGTGCCTGAGACGCAGCGCTTGCGGCCACAGTCGTCTGCGGCGATCAACGATGACGCGGCGAATGCGACGAACGGGGTGCTGTCCCGGCTGCCGAAAAAGAAATTGATGATCGGCGTGGGCGGCGCATTGATCCTCGGATCGATCGCGGCGATGGCGATGCACAAAGCGCCTGCGTCGCCGCCCGGCGCGCAAGCCGCACTCGCGCCCGCCGTGGTCAACGCCGTGCCGCTTTCCGTCGGCGCGCGGCTTTCTAGCGCTCCGACTAACGCGGACAGCGCGGCTTTCGGCGCCGCGTCCGCAAACGTGCCGCTCTTCGGTCCCACGGCGATGGCGACCATGGAACCCGCGCCGCTCGCACCGCCACCCGGCTCCCCGGAAAGCATCGAGGCCGCTGAGAAGGCGGCGGCGAAAGCGAATTCGTCTGGCGCGCCGACAGCTGCTGCTCCGGCGGACGAAGGCTTCTCCGACGAGAGCTCGGACGACTCGGACGCCAAGGGCAGCCGAGACGTCAAAGGTGAGAAGGGCGATAAGGACGGCGAAAAGTCGACCAAAACCGACACCACGCCGTGGGGCAAAGGCAAACTCCACTCACCGACGATCTACCGTCTGCGCTTGGACGGCCCGGGCGGCAAACTGCAGGGTGCGACGCTACCGACGGGCTTCACCGTGCTCGTGCCGGGACACAAAGTCATGGAACAAGGCGCGAGCATCGCCAAGCGCGACTCGCGCATCGCCTCCGTTCACACCGTCAACCGCACGGCCGGCGCTGAAGTCGCGTTCCACTTCCGAGACGGCATTCCCGCGTACCGCGTGCGCCTCCGCCATGACTACGTAGAAATCCTGATCAGCGAAGGCAGCGACGCGAAGGCGAAGCCCGCCAAGGGCGACACTGCGAAGGGCGACACCGCGAAATCGGACAGCAAGGTCGCGGCGCACGGCAAGTCACACAAGGGTTGAGCCGAACCCGCCGGCGCGGAGCGCCCGTCACGCGCCGCCGAAGGCTGAGCCGCTCGCGACGTGCCGCGTGACCATCCAAATAAAATCGCAAATCGACGTTGGAATTCGAACCTCGATTGGGGCGGCGCGGCGCTCGCCTGGGGCGGCGCGGCGCTCGGCGCGTTCGGCGGCGCGCTCGCGGCGTTCGGCGGCGCGCTCGCCGCGGCAGACGCGCTTTCGAGTCCGCGCCCGCCTCAACTAGCGCGTTTTCCGCGGCCTTTTTGCGTGCTTTGAGGCAGGGAAGTGTGGGGGCTCGTGATGAGTTGGTCGATGTCGTTTTCGCCGAGGGCGAGGCGGTGGCTGCCGGCGTAGGCGATCATCGAGGCGTTGTCCGTGCAGGCTTTGAAGGGCGGGACCACGACGCGGATGCCGTGAGCTGCGGCTTGTTCGGCGGAGCGCTGACGGAGCTCACGATTGGCGGCGACGCCGCCGGCGAGGACGAGCGTTGTTGCGCCCTCGTTGCGGGCGGCGTCGAGTGCTTTGAAGATCAGCGTGTCGACGACGCGGCGTTGGAAGGCGGCGCACACGTCGCGCAGGGTTTGTTCGTCTTTGGGCACGCCGTGTTCGGTCACCCAGCGCATCATGTTGCTCTTGAGGCCGGAGAAGCTGAACTCCAGTGAGCCTTTGCGACGCATGGGCCACGGGATTTCGACCGCGTTCGGGTTGCCGTCTTTGGCGAGCTTGTCGATGAGTGGGCCGCCCGGATAACCGAGGCCCAGCAGCTTGCCGACCTTGTCGAACGCTTCGCCGGCGGCATCGTCGCGGGTTGCGCCGAGTTCCGTGACCTTATCCAGGGAGGGGCCGGCGACGCGATACAGGGCGGTGTGCCCGCCGGAGGCGAGCAACGCGACGAAGGGATATTCCGGCGGCGCCTGCTCGGGCGCGCCCGGGAACTTCAGGAACACGGCGAGCAGGTGCCCGACCAAGTGATCGACGCCGACCACCGGTTTGTCGAGTGCGTAGGCTAGGCCTTTGGCGGTTTGCACGCCGACCAAGAGAGCGCCGGTCAACCCAGGCCGACAAGTGACGGCAATGCCCGTAATTGCGCCCGGCTCGAGCTGTGCCTTGTGGAACACTTCACGGATCACGGGGCGCACGTTGCGCAGGTGATCCCGCGACGCGAGCTCCGGGACGACGCCGCCGTATGGCGCGTGTAGCTTGATTTGGCTGTGCACTGCGTCGGCCACGACGGTGCCGTCTGCCGTCACCAGTGCCGCTGCGGTTTCATCGCAAGACGTTTCGATACCGAGAACCAACATTGACTATTTCACTTCGCTCAGCGTCCGCGCATCAGAACCCGCAGCCGCCTTTTTGTACGTAAAAGTGGAACATGGCAAACCCCGGGCTCTGATCGGGCGGCGCGTCGGGTACGGGTTTGTGGGCGGGTTTGAACAAGCGGAGTTCCACTTGGTCGTTCTTCAGCAAGGAGACCACGCCCACCATCGTGCCTTGGCAGGTGGAATCAACCCAGACGAAGAAGTCATGCTCGTGGCCCTCGCCGAAGCTGAGCGTGCTGAGCACGTCGTGATCCACTTCTGGAATGGCGCGCAGCGGGGCCTCGTTGAACAGCGGTTGGTCACCGCATAGGCCGCTGCCCGCGTCATTGCTGCGCAGGCGGCCGGGTTCGCTCGTTAAGCGATTCGTATCCAACGTCAGGGAGAGCTCCAAATCCGGAGGGTGCCCGGCGGGTTGGAAGCCGTCTTGGAATTCGGGCTGCCGCAGGATGGAGCCGCAATAGGCGTCGCCGTCTTTGGTGTTGAAGCTGTCCAGGTTGTGGCAGCCGAGCACGGAGCACGCGGCGAGTAGCGTGCTCGAAAAGAGGCGGCTGAGGTATCGGGCGGTCATCGCAGTCGTTCGAGCAGAGCCTGGGCTCGGGCTTTTACCCTGGGTTCTGGGTCATTGTCATGGATCACTTCCAGCACCCCGCGCGCGGCGCTCGGATCGACCGCAACCAGGGCAGGCAACGCCGCTTCGCGCACGATGGCAAAAGCGTCCTTGCTCGCGCTCTTGCGGAGGGCGGCGACGGCCTGCGCGTCTCGACTGCCCGCGGCGACGCGCCCGAGCGTCTCCACGGCGGTGGCCCGCAGCGCCCAATCCGCTTCGCCTTCCAGCAGCGCGATGACCGCGCGGCGGGCTTCCGCCTCGTTGCTATCCAGGGTCGCGAGTGCGGCGCGCCGCACCGCGCTCAGCGGATCTTTGAGCGCTTCAATCACCGCGCTCTTGGCGGCGGCTTCGGGGCGATGCCCGAGGAAGCGCAGCGCAGACAGCCGCACTTCAGGCGAGGGGTGACGCGCGAGCGCTGCGAACTGTGGGACCAGCGCAGCGCCGAGCTCGCGCGCGAGCGCCTCGATACGGGTTTGCTCGGCGGGCGTGAATTGCGCGTCTGCGGTCAGGGGTGCGAACGGCAACTTGCCGGCATCGACGACGAGCAGGTCCGAGATCGTGGCGGCGCGCTCCGGTGACACGGCGGCGGCGCGCTCGAATGCCGCTTCGATCGCCGCGGACAACTTTTCGAGCGCCGCCACGCGATCACTGCCCGAGTAGCCGCTAGGCCGCAGCGCATCCAACAAGGCGCGCACGTTCACCGAGCCTTCGAGTGCGGGCAGCACCTCCTTCGGCTTGCGGTAACTGCCGCTAGCCCAGACCAACGCGGCCTCACCCGCGCTGCGTGACACGAGCGGATCCGAGCTGGTGAGCGCGTCCGCGATCGCGCGCGGTGCGCGCGCGGAATTGAGCCGAGCAAGGCTCAGCACCGCCAATGACGAGAGGCTCGCGTCGTTGGCGTAGGTCAGCTCGGCGAGCAGGTTTTCTTGCGACTTTTGGCCCATTTCCCCGAGCGCGAAGGCGGCTGCCGCGCGCGCTAACGGGCCCGCCTCTGGCTCCGTCAACAACCGAGCCGCTTCTGTTGCGCCGTTGCGCGAGCCGAGCAGCGAAAGGCCGAGCACCCCGAGCGCGCTCACGTCTGCGGAATCACTCGCAGCGAGCGCGCTCAGCAAATGCCCGGCGCGCGGCGCACGCATGCGCGCCACGCTCCACACCGCGGCCAGCAACACCGGATCCGATTCGCCGGCGGTGACATGCCCGGAGGCGACGAGCAAGCGCTCGAAACGTGGCACGAGCGCCGGATCGCGCAGCATGCCGACCGCGAGCATGGCGCGCGTGCGTAAATCACTGTCCGCCGAACTCGTCGCGTACGAAAAGAGCGTCGGCCCTGCGCTCTTGTTCTGCACGTGCGAAAGCAGCGTGATGGCTACTTCTTGTTCGGCTTCGTGCGCGTCGCCCAGGGCGTCCAAGAGCGGCTTCACCGCGCGTTCGCCCAGGCGATCGAGGGCCGCACGCGCGGCTTCGGCTTCTTTGGGCTCGTCGC
>JBDTJC010000300.1:0-6199 GCA_039936055.1 Polyangiaceae bacterium
GAAGCCAGACGCGGGATCTGCACCACGTACTGCCACACGTTCTTCGGCAGCACCTGGGCGAGGCCCGCGAGCAGCTCTTCCTTTTGGTAGCCTTCCTTCTGGAAGTTCACGCGGTCGGAATCGAGGAACACGGCGCAGCCGTAGCTGAACTTTGGCGCGAGCTCGGCTTTGAACGCCGTTTCCGCGTACTCGGTAACGGGAATGCCGAACTGATCCGCCATCGCTTGCAGCAGCATGCCGTTCCCGGCGCTACAGCTGTTCGAGAGCTTGAAGTTCTGGATGTCACCGTTCTTCATGAACAAGACCTTGATGTCTTGTCCGCCGATGTCGCAGATCACGTCGACGTCACCGAAGAAGTGCACCGCGCTCATCATGTGGGCGACGGTTTCGACGATGTTCACGTCCGCCATCACGCACTCTTCGAGCACGTCGGCGGCGTAGCCCGTCGCGCCGAAGCCGACGCACTCGAGCGTCGCGCCTTGGCTGGTGACCTGCCCCTTGATGTTGGCGAGCAGCTCTTTGGTGTCTTGGATCGGGTTGCCCTTGGAGAGCTGGTACGCCTTGACCAAGAGCTCGCCGTCTTCACCAATCAGTACGGCCTTCGAGGAAGTTGAGCCGCCGTCCAAGCCGATGATGCCTTTGACGTGCTGACCGGGCGCGAACGTGGCGGGAATGAACTTCGGGATCTTGTACATCTCCCGGAAGTCCGCCATCTCCTGCGCACCAGCGGAGAGGGGAGGGCCGGCCTGATCACCCAGGCGGGCGCGGCGTCCGTTCTGGATGAAGTCACGCAAGCCCGCGACACCGTGGAAGCGCCCCGCTTCGCCGCCTTCGGCGATGCCGAACATGGCCGCGCCGAACGCCGCGTATAGCTCCGCGTTCTTCGGCACGAAGATAAGCTCCTCGATCGGGACGTCCGTCGGGTACACGAAGCCGCGGTCACGCCACGTTTCGGGGATGCGTTTGCGCCAGCAATCCTGCAAGAAGGGCAGGTACGTGTTCGGGCCACCCAGCAGCAGCACGCGTGGTTTCAAGGTGTTGCCGCGCGTCAGAACGCTCAGGTTTTGGAGCACGATGGCGTCTGCCAACGAGTTCAAGACCTCGTCCTTCGGAATGCCCGTTTTCACGAGATTCACGATGTCCGTCTCGGCGAAAACGCCGCACTTCGCGGCAACATGATGCAGCTTCTGGTCGTTGAAGCGCAGCGCCGTGGCGAAGCCCGGCTCCGCGCCGACCTTGATCATGCACTTGTCGATCGTCGCGCCCGTACCGGAAGCGCACTTGTCGTTCATGGACGTGCCGGCGGTCTTGGCGCCGGTCTGCGCGTCCTCTTTGAACATGATGATCTTGGCGTCTTGTCCGCCGAGCTCAATCACGGACAGCACATCCGGATGCTTGTATTCGACGGCGAGGGTGACCGCGTTCACCTCCTGCACGAACTTGCCGCCGGTGGGCGCCGTCAGCGGGCTCGAGCCGGAGCCGGTGAGGAACATCTTCCAGCCGTCAGCCGGGTGGTCGGGGAACGCGGCGAGGATCGTCTCGAGCAGTTCAAGCACCTTTTCCGGCTGCTTCGTGTGGTGACGCTGATAGTCGTGCCACAGGATGTCCTTGGTTACGGGGTCGATCACGGCCGCTTTCACGGTCGTCGATCCCACGTCCATCCCGATCACCAGATCGCCGCGGTGTTCGCTCATCTTGTTCTGCCCTCGCTGGGGAGCTGCCGGGCACAGGCCCGAGCAGCTCAACTGACGCGCGTGTCAGTCTATCCTCCCAGAGGATGCAGGATGCAAGCGCCGCGATTGTTTCGCTGCGGTGACGCGCGTGTCAGTTCGAGCTAGCGATGGGCGGCTCGCTGGCCGGGCGAAGTGGTGTCGAACTTCCGGCATTCGCCGCGACTGGCGGGCTCACGATGCGTACCGTTGGGGCAGGTTTGCGCGCCTGGCTGGCGATCTCCAGGAAGTCATGGCCCAGGGTCACGCCGTACTGGTCGGCCACATCGACCCGGACCACCCACGGGCCGGGCGTGCTGCTGGGCGGCAGGACCGCGTGCAACGTGCTGCCCTCTTGCTCGAAGTTCAAGTCCACGGGGTCGGTGCCGAGCGTCACCGTGGGCACGACCTGCAGGAAGCTCGGGATCTCGGCGCCGTTCTTGGACTTCAGCTGGATGTCGATCGTGATCGGATCGCGCGGCCACAGCGCGCGTTTCGGGCCTATGTGCACGTCCGCGTAGACCGCGCGCGGTTCGAGCCGCGCGGTGGCTGTCTCAAGCGCGCCCGGCATGCGGAAGCCGAGCACCGTTGTTTGCCCGCGGTATAAAGAGGCGCCTTGCGCGGCGGGGAAGTAACGACCCGCGCCGAGGTACGTCATCTCAAGCCCTGCGGTGTTCGTGAACTGAACCTGCTGTCCAACGCCGAGGAAGATCGCTTTCTCTGTGCTGTACGCGCCGGGCGGCATCACCACGCCGATCACCCGCACCTCCGACTCCGGGCTCCAGCTGCCCTCGATGCCGCGCGCGTCCACGGAGCGCAGCGTGAGCCCGTACTTGCCGGGTTCGACCGGCGTCAAAGCGTCGGCCCACTCCGTGCGCTGCGTGCTGCGCGCGTCGACGACCTTGCCGTCGCTCAGACGACGAATGCGCAAATCGTAGTGTTGGGCGCCGGGTATCGCGGTCCAACGGAAACCGTGCATGGCCACGGCCTCGCTGGGCGAGAACCACATGCGCTGGCCGCCCTTGAGTACTGGGCCTGCCAACCCCGGTTTCGCGGTTGCGTTCGGGTCCTCCTTGCTCAAATCAGCGAGCGCGCCGAGGGGCACTGTTTGCCAGTGATCATTGAGCAGCGTGCGCAGTTCGCCTTCCATGTTGGCCGCGATGGCTTCGTTGCTTTCGACGCGGAAGGCGGTGTGACCGGCCGTCGCAATCGCCGTCAGCTTGCCCATCTGCGCCAACACGGCGTTGCGACCGGTCTTGGGTAGCTCGACGTCGACGCGGCCGCTTTGCAGCGCGAAGCTCCACGTCCAGGTGCGGGCGCCGGGAGTGAGCGCCAACAGTTGCGGCAGTGGGAAGATGCGTAGCGAGCTGTTCGGCGCGATCGAGAGGCGGGCACGGCTCGGTAACTCGAACACCGCGCCTGCGGGTGATGCGGTGAACTCCCCGCCCGAGGTAGTGCCGTTGCCGGATACCATCGTCGGCTTCCGCGGCGCCGCGTCTGCCTTGGCGCCCGCCACGGTCGTGCCCGAAGCGCACACCAGGGTAGCAAGCACACACGCCGCAGATTTGGCTCGGAGTCGCGGTGGTCCCATAGCGGTCGACAACGGCTTGGCGCCGCGCAACTTGAGCTTTTTCGACCTCGCAGGCGAACTCCGTGCCTCCTCCCTCGCTGGGCCGACTACAGTGGCGACCATGGCCACGCAGCGGGGCAAGAAGAAATCCGGCGCTTTGCCTAAGAACGAGCGCCGTCAGCAGATCCTGAGCGTGGCGCGCGAAGCGTTTGCGAAGCGTGGTTATCACCAGACCACGATTGACGACATCGTCGTACAAGCCGGTGTCGCGCGCGGCACGTTCTACTTGTACTTCGAAGACAAGCGCGCCGTGTTCTCGGACCTCGTGGATCGCTTCGCCGGTCAGCTCTCTGTTGCGATCGTTCGCATTGTTACCGATGACCTGGGTCGTACCGTCGTCGAGCAAGTACGCGAAAATATTCGCGCCATCATCGGCACGTGTTTGTCCGAACGCGCCATGACCAAAATCCTGTTCACTGATGCCGTCGGAATTGACCCCGCGTTCGATCGAAAACTCCAGACGTTCTACGACTCTGTCGTGCTCCTTCTCACTGAAAGCTTGAAGGATGGCCAGGCGCTGGGCATCGTGGCCGACGGTGAACCGCGCGTGCTCGCTTATCTCACCATTGGTGCGTTGAAAGAACTCTTGTACCAAGCCGTCACGCTCGGCTTCGCCGAAGAGAGCGCAGACGTGCTGACCCAGCAAATGCTCACGTTCTTGAGCGGCGGCTACCTGCGCCTGAACGAAGCGAAGAGCAGCCGCCCGGTGCGAAAACGCTGATCGCAGGCCCGGAGCGCTGAGGGGATTGCGTGTTGCCCCGCTAGCGGAGCGGCGCAACACGGCGGCCGTGCTCGCGCTCCGCGCTGCGCGCGGCCGGCCCCCCAAACGTCAGCTCCGCTGCCGTGGAGGGCCCAACGGCGTGCGGATCCCCGTCCTTGTTCGCAACCGCCTCGACACGCCGGCGCTCCGTGCAGCGAAGCGTTCCCGGTGAAGGTTGCGTGCCCCGCGAACTTCTCGGACGTTCAAGCTGGGGCCTATTGCGGCCTCGATGGCAGAACGCGGGCGCCCGCCGCGTGTCGCTATGCGGAGGCGACCTGCAAGTGCAAGCACGTCGGATACGCGCGGATATCGAATGCGACAGCCAACGAGGCGACAAGTGCGACTGGGCTTGCCACCCTGGTGGTGCTTCGTTTGGTCGGTCCGCGACAACCCAAGTTCGTGCGGTAGAGCGCGTGTTGGCGCGTGCAGAGGGCGTCCTATCGCGCGCGTGTTGCGACGCGCGCGGGTGTTCGTTCGCGGCGCAGTCCGCTCATCGTTCGCTCGGTGCTGGGTGCGCCGCGCGACGTCACCGTGGGGGGCGGCGCGCGGCGTCATTGCGTGCTCGATACCCCAACATTCGTGATGAAATTGCCCCGTTCGACCTTGCGCGTTCGCACATTGGCCCTATTCAAATGAGGTGGGGGTGCGGGTCGATGCAGCAATTGGGGCTGACGTTCTCGAAGAGTGGTCCTGTTGGTTCGCGCGGGAGGGCGCGAGTTGGTGCGGGTAGAAAGCGCTTGCCCGCGGGCAAGCGGCACACGTCGCATCGCGCACGTCCGAAGCACCGAGCGACGCATCCCGTGCATGTGACGCTGCGCGCGGATGTCCGTTCGCTGCGCAGTCAGCAGGTGGTTCGTACGGTGCTCGGCGCACTGCGTGACAGTCACCGTGAGGGCTTTCGCATCGCGCACTATTCGGTTCAGGACAATCATTTGCATCTGATCGTTGAGGCCAGAGACACGGCGCTCTTGTCGAGCGCCGTGCGTGGTCTGGCAATCCGCGTTGCGCTGCGCGTGAATCGGCTGCTATTCCGGCGCGGTCGCTTCTGGGCGGATCGCTGGCACGGGCACACGCTCAAAACTCCGCGTGAAGTGCGGAACGCGCTCCGCTATGTGCTGCAAAACCACCGCAAACACGGCGTTTCTTTGTCGCCCGGAATGGGCCGTCCGTCGCTTGCGTTGGACCCGCTCTCGTCCGCAGAATGGTTCGACGGGTTCGCCGATCCGCTTCCGTTCAGATTCCGCAGCACCGGACCGCCTTGCATAGCGCTTCCGACCACCTGGCTCCTCCGCACGGGCTGGCGGCGCCACGGTTTGAGCCGAATCTCCGAGTCCCCTCTGTCCTGATCTTTCGAGAAGAGCCGGCGCCACCTCGATCAATCCCGCTCCGGACAAGCGCTCGTCCGGAAGCTGCATGGTTCTCCCGTTAGTTGCCGAGGGAGGTGCCAGCGCGTCGCGCCGATCAGCGACGTGACTTCGAGGACGAAGCGCAACGCTTCCCGGCTCGGCGCGAGCACGGGCCGCTGTGACGTCTGGGTGCCGGGCGCGGTCATGCGCTGATGACGGCCCCCCGCGACGCGCTCAGCGCGGCGCTTGCCGGGGGCCCGGGCGCGCGCAGCGGAGCGAGCACGACCGGTCGTGTTGCGACATTCAGGGGCTGGGGGCAGCCATGCAGTCGCGTGCGGTGCGGTCCCGGCGCGTTGTTTCTCGACTCACATGAAGTGGGCGGAGGTGCGGCGGTCGCGCAGCCAACTGATGCGGCGTTGGAAATAGTCCCGAAACATAGCGGAAGTCGCAAGAAGGCGAGCGGGAAATGTTCGAGACTTGCCTGGTGGTGGCTTGGGTCGGGCTAATTTAGGCCGGAAAGGCGCGTTATCCCGGCGATTTACTTGACCGAAAGCGGCCGAGGGCGCATGGACGACGCGGCGAAAACACCCCGCTTCGCCCTGAAAAAACGCCAATGCAAAACGATCAGACTGAGGGCTCACTCAACACCTTGAGCCTCGCGTTCGCCGAAGGGCTGTACGCGGACTACCTGAAAGACCCGAGTCTCGTTCCGGAAGATTGGCAAGAGTACTTTGCCGCGCTCGTGCCGGACGCG
>JBDTJC010000301.1:0-17998 GCA_039936055.1 Polyangiaceae bacterium
AAGACTCGCTTGCAGCCGGTGGCCAACCTTTACTGCGCGGGATTGGTTACCCGCCGGGTTACTTTCGAGGTTTCAACTCATGTTTCCTCCTCGGCCAAGCTTGCCTGGCGCAATGACCATCAAAAAACCAAGGGCAACGCCCCGTCACGATGCCGCGGTTCTCAACTGTTCTACTAGGGCGCGCCATGCCAAGAAGAGCCAACGTTGGTTGGCTTTTTGAGGGATGGGTGGAAGCAACGCGCGGTTAGCCCACGCGCTTCGCGATTAGCGATTAGCGAGTTGACGCTCGTTTTCGCCGCCGCAGCTTGCTCCTCCAAGCGTTGCCAGATCTCGACAGGAAGCCGAATACTGCGCACCGCGGTCGGCGTGCTCCGAGGGCGACCGGGACCGCGGCGCACGAGTTTGCCGACAGAGGACGACGGCATCTCCCACAGCGACCACAAGGCAATGCCGTCCTTGGGGTCATAGTCGGCGAAGGGATTGCCGGGCACTCGCTTCCATGTCCTCCGATCGAGCCGTTCTTCAGCCCAGTTCTTCATCGTAAATTTTCCTCTGCGCGGGACTCGCCTTACGAGCACTGATGATGCGGATGGCGTCACGCCCAACTTCGGCGTGCACGACTTTCTTCGTACGACCGCGCGGCGGCGGCTGTCACTTCCGCGCACCCATATGCGGACTGCCATGACCTGGCGTGGCGGAACCCCGAAGCCGGTTTGGATCGCCATTGGCGACACGGCCAAAACGGTGGCTCGGCGCACCGGATACGGTTTATTCTCAATTCTGGAGACTTGCCAATGACCGAATTTACGATCCGACGCGCGGAATTCATGATGTTCCTCGCCTACGCTTCGGATCTCGCAACCGGGCATTCGAGCGATTTTGCAGTGCGGGCGTGCGTGCTGACCATGCGAATCGCCGAACTCGTGGGCTGCTCCGAGCAGGAGCGGCGCAACGCCTATCATCAGTCGCTGCTGCGTTATGTCGGCTGCAATGCCGACACGCACGTCTTAGCGGCAACCTTCGGCGACGAAATCGCTCTTCGTCGAGACCTGGTCGGCATGGACATGGGCGACCGAGCGCAGCTCGGCAGCGTGTTCGTGAAGGCCTTCACCCGTCATTACGCCGAGTTCGCGCCCCCGGCGTTGGAGCAAGCGATTGCAGATGGTCTGTCGCAAGCGGCCGCGGTCAGCCGGCAGGTCTTGACCGCACACTGCGAGGTCGCGCAACGGATCGGTGAGCGCCTCGGTTTGTCCCAGGAGGTCCGCCAGAACCTCGGGCAGCTCTACGAGCGCTGGGACGGCAAGGGGCTGCCGCAGGGCCGCCAAGGCGAGGCGGTCTTGCCGGCCGTGCGCCTCGTCACGCTGGCGCAGGACGCCATCGCCTTGAGCGACGGGAGCGGCATCGAGGAGATGGCTCGAGTCATCGCCAGTCGAGCGGACGGCCCGTACGAGGCCGAGCTCGCTCGGGTGGTATCGGCCCACGCGGCCTCGCTCATGACGGGTATCGGCGCCACTGTCGACCGCGAAGAGATCCTGAGGCTCGAGCCCGAGCCTCTGTCCATGCTGAACGAAACAGAGTGCGAAGAGGCCTTCTTGGCCATCGCCGACATGATCGACATGCGCATGCCCTTCACGCTCGGTCACTCGCGGGCGGTGGCCGACCTTGCCGAGGCCGCGGGTGAGAAGCTCGGCATGCCAGCGGCCGACGTTCGAGCTCTGCGCTGGTCGGGCCACGTGCACGATATCGGCGAGCTCGTGGTTCCGGTGTCGACCTGGATGCGCAATGGCCCGCTCTCCACGCGCGAGCGCGACACTGCGCATCTCCACGCTTATCACGGCGAGCGGGCGCTCGCGGCGTTCGGTCGTGGCGGCGAGGCGATGGCCGCGCTCGTCCTCTGCCATCACGAGCGCCTCGACGGCTCGGGCTACCACCGCCAAGTCGGCGCCTCCAACTTGTCGCTGGGGGCACGCATCCTCGCCGCGGCTGAGGCTTTCCAGACCGCGCGCGAGCTGCGGCCGCACCGCAAGGCATCGTCGGACGAAGCGGCTGCGTCGAAGCTGCGCACGGATGTGCGCGCGGGCAGTCTCTGCCCTTCCGCGGCGGAGGCCGTCCTGTCGGTCGCCGGACAGCCCTCGCGCCGTGCGCCGCCGCGTCCCCTCTCGGGCATGACTCCACGTGAGATAGAGGTCCTTCGCTTGATCGCCTCAGGGTTGACCGCCAAGGAAACGGCCCAAAAGCTCGACATTTCGCCGAAGACGGCCGACCACCACATTCAGAGCATCTACGGCAAGATCGGCGTGACCACGCGGGCTGCTGCGGCGCTCTACGCCGTCGAGCGCGGCGTGCTCAAGGCGGGCGAATCGCCAGCATAGGGAATACTCCCCATGTGCGGCCATGGGCCGCGGCGCATCGTGCGGATGCTGGTCCAACAGGGACGAGCAGAACCCGAGCGAAGGAATGTGCCCGATGAAATACATGATCACTTGGTCCGAGCGCCCGCAGGGCTCGCCCGCGGACTACGAGAACGCACAGAAACGCATCCTGGAGGTCTTCCTGCAGTGGCAGGCCCCTGAAAGCTTCAAGATCGAAGTGTTCCTCATCCGCGTCGGCGACTGGGGCGGCTACATGCTCGCGGACTGCGACGACCCGCTGGCCGTGCACCAATTCTGCTCCCTGCTGCCGTCGTTCGCGTTCGAAGCGCGCCCCGTGGTGCCGGTGTTGGACGCGGTGCGAGTGGAGCAAGAGGCGATGGCCTTCCGCGACGCAGTCGACGCGAAGAAGAAGGCGCAGGGGGAACGATGAACGCTTTCACCTTCCCGAACGTCGATCACGCACTGCCGGATGCGCGTCCCCTGCTGGAAGGCCCTCACAAGCAGCTCGGCTTCCTCCCGAACCTGCTGGCTGGGCTCTCTAACTCGCCGGCGACGCTCGCCAGCTATGCTGAGCTGTCGAAGCACTTTGCCAAGGTCGGCCTTACCGGAGTGGAGATGCAGACCGTGCTGATCGTCACCAGCGTCGAGAACGCCTGCGCCTACTGCGTCGCGGCCCATTCGACCTTCGCCACGAAGATGCAGATCGATCCGCTGGTGCTAAAGGCGCTGCGCCAACGCACCGATCCGCCAGATGCGAAGCTCAGCGCGCTTTCGACCTTCGTACGCACGCTCATCCGTGGCAGAGGTCACGTCTCCGAGGCCAACCTCGCGACGTTCGTCGCCGCCGGGTATACGCCCGAGCAGGGAATCGGTGTCCTGATCGGAGTCGCGATGAAGACGATTGCCAATCTCGGCAACCATTTCATGAAGACGCCGCTGGACGAGCAGTTCATGGCTCAGTGCTGGGACAACGACTGAATTGAAGCACTCCGCGAAGTGCCCTCAGACCCTGGGCGCTCGTGGTCGTCACCGTGCAGCGCGCTCTGCCAAGGGCGGGGCGCGCTGGGATTGCGCCCACAGGGCGAGACGACCGAACTGCCAGGACGCATTCACGATCGCCGTCGTGCGAGCAACACGCCGGGCCTCGTAGGCCGCAAGCGCGTCCGCCACACCCACGCTGCTCGACAAGCAATGCGCGAGTACTACGGCGTCTTCAATCGCCACGCCGCCACCTTGCCCCAGGTTTGGCGTCGTCGGGTGAGCTGCATCGCCCAGTAAAGCAACGCGACCCGTAGACCAGCTCCGCACCGGCTTTCGATCCTGGATGTCGGTCCGGAGGATGCGGCCCGACGGGGTTCCTTGCACGAGCGCCAGCACCGGGGCTGAAAACTGTGTGAAGCGCTTCAGCACTTCTCGAACTCAATGCCTTGGCATCTCCCAGCGTGAAATCGTCTGAGCACGGTGCTAAGCTCTTCCACGAGGCACGCTTCGGCCAGTCACACCTGCGGCATCTGCTCAAGGCGTTTGTCGCCCACGACCACAGCGAGCGCTCCCACCAGGCCTTCCAGGGTTTCTCGAGGTACTCAGTGCACAGAAGTCGAAGTGATGTTTTGTCGGTCTCCGTTTCCGTGCGCAGTTTGGCATGGTTGGGAGTGCTCGGCACGGCATGCAGCGGCGCAGCGGCGTCGGGTTCGGACAACGGCGGCGCAAGTGGCGCGGGCGCAAGCGGCGCGCTGAGCGGCGGTGGTGCACTGAACGTGGCAGGCACGCCAGGCGCAGGCGGTGGTGCCTCAAGCGCGAGCGGTGCGCCAGGCGCCGCGGGCAGCAACGGTTCGCTCGGCGTGAGCGGCGCGAGCGCGGGCGGCGCGCCGTCCACCATCGGCGGCGCCCCGAGCACTAGCAGCGGCGGTAGCAACACGGGCACGGGCGGTAGCAGCGCCGGCAGGAGCAGCGTCGCTGGCAGCGCCGGCAGGAGCAGCGTCGGTAGCGCGGGCGCCGCGGGTAGCGCACCAACCACGGGCTGCGGCGCAGGCGACACCAAGCTGCCCGCTGAGCCGACGATCCCGGCCGCGTGCAGCACGCTGCAAGCAAGCCAACACGTAGCTACGGACGGCGTGCCCGCCGAGTCCAACTTCGACACCACGCCGATTCAAGACGCATTGAACGCGTGCGCGTCGGGCAAAGCGGTCAAGCTCGCTGCAAGCGCCGGCAAAGAATCATTCATCACCGGTCCGCTCACTATCCCCAAGGGCGTAAGCTTGTGGGTCGATACCGGTGCCACGCTGTTCGGCACGCGCAACCCGACGCTGTACGGCTCTGCCAGCGCATTGATCACGGTCAAGGGCGCTGGCTCGGGCATCGTGGGCGACGGCGTGATCGACGGCCAAGGCGGCGAGCCGATGGTCGGCTCGAGCAGCTCGTTTTGGGATCAAAACGGCGCTGGCGGCGATAGCCCCGCTTTGATTCAAGTCGCCGGAGCTACGAATTTCACGTTGTACAAGATCACGCTGCACAACGCGCCCAAGTTTCACGTGAAGCTGAACGCAGCGGGTTTCGTGGTCTGGGGTGTGACGATCATCACGCCCTCCAAGCCGAAGAATAGCGTTGGCACCGCGCTCACCGTCACCACTGCGCACAATACGGACGGCGTAGATCCGGGCGAGTCCGCCAGCAACGGTTTCATCGTGTGCAACAAGATCAGCACGGGCGACGATCACATCGCGATCAAGGGCTCAAGCAGCACGGGCGTGACGAACTTGACGATCGCGCACAATCGTTTCGGCGCCGGGCACGGCATGTCGATTGGCAGCGAGTTCACGGGCGGCGTCTCGCACGTGAGCGTGTACGATTTATCGATCGATGGGTCGCTGGGTGGTTACGCGAACGGCATCCGCATCAAGTCGGATTCGAGCCGCGGCGGCTTGGTGAACGACGTAACCTACAGCGACGTGTGCGTGCGCGATCTGCAATCGCCTATTCTGCTCACGCCGACGTATTCCACGAATACAGGCTCGGACATCCCGCAATACACGAACATCAAGATCCAGAACTTCCACGCGCTGAGCGGCCCCAGTGACCAAGCGGTGACGCTCGACGGCTATGACGCTGCCCACCAAAACAGCGTATTCCTCGACAATGTGATCGTGGATGGGCTGACAGCGGCAAACGCTACGGGCTCTTACACCAACGTGACAACCGGGCCGGGCAACGTCAGTTTCAAACCAACTGGTACCGGGGTCGTCGTGACGAACACCATCAGCGGTACGTCCACGCCGAACCCTTGCACGGATAAGTGGACGACGTTCTGAACTGACCTGGGCCGATTACCCGTGCTCTTGCGGCCCGCGAGCGCCATCGGCTGCTGCACGTTCCGGAAAATAGCGGCGAGCGCCGTATTGAACTGGCGGCGGAAGCTGTGGAAGTCGAGCAGCTTCAGCTCGTGTGAGCCCGACTGGATCAGGCAGCGAGCGCGTGCCTTTTCCTCGGCGGCATCGATCACGACTCGAGCGGCGCGACGCTCAGCCCACGGGCGCCACTTCTTCGCCCGCTTGGCCTCGCGGCAGAGCTCCTTTTCGTGCGTATTGCATGCGGCGCGGCTCGCTGAGCCGTGCCACCTGAACCGTCAGCCTAGCGAGTCGCATGACCATCAAAAACTACCGCTTCGCCCCGCCTCGCGACGCAGCGGCTCTCAACTCTTCTACTAGGACGCGCCGCAATCAGTCGCTGCTGGCTTCGTCCTCTTCGTCGTCTTCGTCCTCTTCGTCTTCATCCTTGTCGGCGCCATCGCGGTCGACGGTGCGCGTTTCCGGTTCGAATTGAACTCGGCCATCGCTATTGGACTCCGCCAGCGCCTTGCAGGAGGCTTCGTAACCAGGAGGGCCTTCACCGACTCGTTTGGCTATTTCGAGCGCGCCCAATTGCTGAGCCGCCCAGACGTCGAAGGGAACGAAGCCGCCGACCCAGGGCTGGTTGCTGGTATCGAGCGTGATCACGGGATACTCGCCTTTGTCGTCGGGGGTCCCGATGTACAGGAAGTGGCGCGCGTCACCGCTTTGACCGACGAGCAGGCAGTCATCGCCGAGCAGTTCCAGCGCTTCGCCAAAGCGGGGCACGAATTCCTCTCCGTATTCCTGCTCCACCAGTTCGTCGAGCGCCATCGGTTCGAGTTCGGGATCTTCTTCGTCGATGGACCAGCCGAGAAAACTTGCGTCGAATGCCAAGAGCTCTTTCAAGCCCGGCGACAGCTTCTCGTCGTTCGGCAATTTGAGTTTCTTCAGCGCGTTCGCAGGTACCGGCTCCGGCTCGGCGATCTTGCCGGTGGACTTGCTGGTCTCGATTGCTTTTTTGATCAGCGACGCGCCGCGCAACACTGCATCATTTTTTTTGGTGGCCACGCACGGATTGGACTCCAGCTTCCGCTAGCACGCAAGTGCACGAGGAAGCGCCACGCTCCTCGGCTGACGAACTGCTAGAGTAACCGCTCATGACTTGGCTAAGTAGAGGGTGCATCCTCGGCTGCTCGTTGCTATTTTTCCTCGCGTGCGGTTCCTCGTCCGACGCGACGGTCGAAGCCGGAGGAGGCTCATCAGTCGCCGTCGCTGGTACGGGGGGCAAATTCGAAAGCGATTCGGGGGGGGCAATGAGCAGAGCTGGCTCAGGCAGTTCAGCGGGCCTAGCGCCCGGTGGCGCGGGCGGTGCAGGAGCCTCAACGATCGGCGATTCAGGTTCAGGTGGATCCAGCGCCAAGTCCGGGAGCGCTGGCGATGCAGGAGCCTCAACGATCGGCGATTCAGGTTCAGGTGGATCCAGCGCCGAGTCCGGGAGCGCTGGCGATGCAGGGCAGGACCAAGGAAGCACCCCTTTTGCTGGGACCGTAACTGTCGGTGTCAGTGCGGATAGCGGAGACGGCTTTTTTTCGTCAGCTTCTGCACACTTTGCTCTACCCATCGAGCAGCCGAACTGTACGACGCAGACGTTTGGCGACTGCCACGTTGTCCTTTGCGATCCTTCCGCCAATTCGTGGACCAAGGCCGACGCCGGAGAAATCACGATCAATTTTGCCGACAAGTTCAGCTTTGATTTGTACCCGACCGATGAGGGCTACTACGCCGATCCACTTCAACTGACCGTGGTATCGCCAGGCGACGTGATCTCGGTAAGCGCGGACGGTGACGAGATCCCTGCCTTCCGCGGTTCAATCGCTCAGCCAGAAGCGCTGCGCCTTACCTCACCCTCTCCCGCAGCCGAAGCGTACGGCATGCTCGCAGTGCCCAGTGACGCGGACTTGGAGCTGACGTTCACGGGTGGCACCCCGGGCGTGCGGCTGGGAGCTCAATCGCAAGGTTCGTACAACTCGGGGGGGTCGTTCTCCGTCCAATGTTCGTTCGCGTCGCAAGCCCGCCGCGCCCTCATCCCGAAGAATGCGTTGTACTATTCAGCAGGGTTCGTTTCACTTTACACCTACCGATCAAAGACCATCCCAGCCGGTGATGATGCGATCGATCTCGAGGCGCGTAGCGTTGTGTTCGACTCTGAAGGCGTGAACGACGTCAACATCACCACATATTGAGCGGGTACGGGTTCGGACCCGGGTCATCGAGTCTCCCAGGCGGCGTTCAGGCGTCTGGGCGCGCCATGGTGAGAAACGCCAACGTTGGTTGGCTTGGTTGGCTTTTCGTGGACGGGGGGAAGCGCGGTTTGCTACTCGACGGGGTCAATCGGCGACGGCGACCCGAGTGCGCGTTCGATAGTGCTGGCTGCCTCGAGACACAGGTCCTCGCGCCAGAGGTCCGCATAGATCTGGATCCCTACCAAAGAACCGCCGCGGGGCTTCATCGGGAGCGCGACGACCGGCAGACCCAGTGCGTTGGCCGGGACGACGAATCTAGTCGCGCGGCGCAGTAGGTCGAGGCCGAGCTGCGGGTCGATGTCAGCATCGTGCTTCCAGGGCGGAACGGTGAGGTTCGGCCCGACGACAACCGCATGTTCCGCGAAGAATCTGGACCATCCTCGCATGAGACGAGAACGTTCCTCGTGTAGGCGATTGTTCGAGACTTCGTCGAGGTTTGCAGCTCGACAGAGGCGCATGACGTGCTCGAACAGGCCGTCTGAAACCACTGGCCTGACCAACGGCATGATCGCGGACAAGTCGGTCGCGGCCAAGCGAAGCCAAAGCTCTTCAACTCGCTCGAGCTCGGGAGGCTCCGCCCGCTCGACTGTCCAACCATCGTCCCGCAAAATGTCTCCGGCTTTCTCGATCGCGGCGAGCACATCGGTCGGGATGCGCGCTCCGCCGAGGGTGGTCACCAGCGCAACCCGGCGCTCTAACGGCGCGGTGCCCGCGAGTGGCACATCCACGGAGCGGGGATCGCGAATATCACGACCAGCCAGAACTGACAGGCAGACGCGAAGATCCGCCACTGAACGGGCAAGAGGACCCAACGCGAACATCGCCTGACCCGCCATGCCGAAGTCTTCCGGCGCCAACGAGGAAGCGTGGGGAATGCGGCCCGTCGTGGGCTTCAACGCGAGGACTCCGCAACAATGCGCGGGAACGCGCAGCGAGCCTCCGAGATCGCTCCCGATGCCGAGCGGTGTCATTCCTGTCGCCACTGCCACGGCATCCCCGCCGCTCGAACCGCCCGCGGTAGCGCTTGAATTCAGCGGGTTCCGCGTCAGCCCACGCAATGGATTGTCGGTGCTCAAACGAAGACCCAGCTCTGACATGTTCGAGCGGCCGATCAGAATCGCTCCAGCGGCCTTCATTCGCGCCACCACCGGAGCGTCCAAAAACGGCCGCGCCTCGGCTCGGCCGCGAACTCCGTAGGTAGTCGCGGAACCGAGGCAATCAATGCTCTCTTTGACGGTGAACGGGACGCCATGCAGTGGGCCGAGCGAGGCTCCCGACCGCTGCAGCCGATCAGCGACAGCGGCGGCCGCTAGTGCCGAATCCGACAGCGCGACAGTGACGGCGTTGACTCGACCGTTTACTTCGGTGATGCGAGCAAGGTGCGCCTCGGTTACCTCGCGGCTAGAAACCTCACCTGCTCGGACCAGGCCCGCCAGCTGTGTCGCTGTTCGTTCGTGAAGACGAAGAGCCATGCGCTGACTCTACCACGCAGGGTTGAATGGATCATTTTGCACCCGTTCATTTATTTCGCGCCCGTGGCCTCAGCGAACTCGCTCGGATGACGGAGGCACGAGCGAAGGCCCTAACTGAGCTCCGCACAGCCCCCGCACGGTGGATGTGACGCAAACTGACGCTCGTTATTTCAGGACGATCGACGCGCAGCCACACACGACGCCGTCTTGACGCAGCACGCTCGCCGGAGTGGCGGTGCAGTTCCCGGGCGCATCGCACGTTTGCTCCTGAGGTATGGCGCACGACACGACGTACATGCCGCCCGCCTGGAGCACGGGGTAGGTTGACGCGCATTCCTGCTGACACTCCTCGTAAACGAACGGCGAGGTTTGGGATGGGATGCAGGTGCATTGGACGTGGCGAGTGCCGTCCCAGCTTTCGGGATCCGTGAAGTTGCTGGTGAGGCAAAACAGGGTCTCATTCGCGCGACAATCCGCGACGGATTTCGGGCGCTTCGAATCGCAGACGCAGCCCTCCGGTCGCCCTTGGCCGACCCAGGAGTAAGTGCACTGAGACCGTTCCAGCGCGCTGCAGTCCCACTGTGCCGGCGGGCAATCCGAGGCGCCCGCGTCGACGGGGCTGGCGCCGCCACTGGGTGATGTGCCGCCGGTCGAGGCGCCGCCCTGCGGAGCACCGCCGACCGCTCCTGAGCCGCCGCCGCCAGCGGCATTCCCGCTCACTACGACGGACCCTCCGCAATCGAGCGCGAGCGCGCCGCCCATGAGCACGAGCGTCCGAAATAGGAGATGGCCGGTGCTGCGCTCGAAGTCCTTTTCGCTCATGCAGCGCTCCCAATCCCCAGATGAGCCATCCCCGGTAAAATCACGGACTCCACTGCTTCTTTATACGCGGCCCGCAGCAGGCGCCCAGAGAAATAGCCGAACGGCACGAGATCCTCACGTTCCAGCTCGCCGCTTTCGCACCAGCCGGCGTGCAAAAGGCGCAGCAGCGCGGCCACCCAGGGGCGCATGAAATCCCTTTGTGCGGGGGGGATGGTGGCCAAGTGTCCCCAACCCACGCGGCTATGCCGGACTTCGTCCGCCATGTTGTGGCGGTTGAACTCGCGCAGCTCAGGATCGCTGATCAGAGGCCGCGCGTGGCGGAGCACGAAGCAACCAACGGTCTCGCTCATGCCGCAGAGGGTGATCCGAAGCAGCCGATTTTGAATGTCGGTCGCGCCGCGGAATGCGATTGGCTTGTCACCGCGCGTCGTGAGCTCGCTTTCCGCATGCCCGAACCGCACGGCCCACATGCGGCAGCGCTCGGTGTGCTGCCGCTCGTCGTCGACCGCGCGCTCGGCAAGCGCGATGATTGTTCGCGGGGAGCTTTCGGCGCGCAAGTCCGCGACGACATGCTGAAAGCCAACCCAGGAGGTGAGCTCGCCCTCCGCGCGCTGCCACCAGTATGCTGCCAGAAGCTCGCGTTGCTCCGGCTCGAGCCCTTCCATGGGTTGATGGTTCGGCCTTTTGGTCGTGAACGCAAGGCGCAATGGCCTTCTACTCAGCGTAGCGCGTCTTCTTCCGGGCCTCAGCGCACGCGTCACGGTGAATGTCCGATGCTAGGTTAGCCGCGAGACCGCTGCGAGCGTTCAACCGAGCGCCGGAGCATGAATCACCTACGAGGTTCGCTCGATGCACTACGTCCTGATCATTCACGAGGTCGAGTCCTACCCTGCCTGGAAGGCGGTCTTCGACGGCGCCGCAGAAATCCGGAAGGAGGCGGGCGAAGTCAGCTACCAGTTGCTGCGCTACGACGCGGACGTGAACCACGTGGTGCACTTCTCGAAGTGGTCATCTTTGGCCGCGGCCCGAACGTTCTTCGAATCCCCTCGGCTAGTCGAGATCCGCAAGCAAGCGGGGGTAAAGGCGCCCGAATTCATCTACCTGGAGGACCTCGAACAGGGTGTGCTCTAGCGGGCGATGGGCAACGCGCGCTGAAGGACAAAGGCGTGAGGAAGCGGTCGCAACGCGAGATCCGTGTATGTGCACAAACATACTCGCGGTTCTGCGCGGGACACCGCTGCGACGCCCGTCGCGCGCGGGGCTAGAGCACCAACTGATCGTTCCGCGCGGTGACCGTCAGATTCGCCCCTTTCACGCGATCGCGAAACGCTCGCAACACGGCGAGCGTTTCGTAGATGACGCCCTCTTGATAGCGGTAAGCCATTTCTTGGCCCATGGGTACGAGCATGCTGAGCGACTGTCGGCGCGAGCGGCTGCCCAGCTGCTCGAAACGGCGAATCAGATCGTCCATGCGGTCGCCTGTCGCTAGTGCGGCGAGCCTGCCGCTGACCTGGGCGCGTTGAATATCACCGAGCGTCGAGCCGGCCCCGAAGAACGTCGATAGCTCGCCCTCGAGCTTCACTCGCGCGTCATCGATGCGCCAAAGTCGAAACCGATGGCCCGCCCCCATGGCGTTGAAGAGCACGCTGACGGCCATCACGACGTACGCCCAGTTGGCCGGAGGCATCAGATCAACGAGCCAGGGCACGAACTCGTCGGCAAGCTCGGGGCCACCGCGCTCGAAGAAGCTCTTCGAGGCGCTGGCGAGCTCCAGACCCGTAGCGTTCGGGGTCTCTCGGTTATGTCGTACGAAGTCCGGGAAGCGGTCACTGAGCAGCTCGAGTAGGTCGACCGTCGCGGAACGTCCCGCGCAGCCGTTCGTCACTACTAAGGTGTCGACGCGAAGCACGCGCTTGTCTTCAGCGGGCAGCATGCGCAGCGCATCGAACTGCCCTGCCCCAATGCGACCGGTGCGCAGACGCGAAATACGGCGCGCGACAACATCGAGATTCGAGAGGCCAGCGATCTGCAAGTTCCGGTCGCGCACCGCCGATCGCAGCAGCGGGGCGTCCTCGTCGATGACGAGCATGACCAGGTCGAGCTCGCCGCGTTCGGCCATCGAAAGCTCCTCGCTCAACGGTTGGAGCGAAAGCGTTACTTCGAGTGGGACCAGGTCATCGAGCGCGAATAGCTGTTTGCCGAGGCGCGCGCTGCCGCTGCCCTCAGGACCGATGCCAATTCTTGCGTGCTTCAGCGTGGCCAGATTGATGCGCTTATCCGCATCACGACCGAGAAAAAACACGCTTTCTGACTTAGGCAGCCGGCCCAATAGCTCGAGGGGTCTTGCGGACGGATTCAACCCGCCAAAGTCCGACCCGTCTTGGGCGAGCGCGAAACTGCTCGCGCAAGAACCGCTCGCCGCGGCGCTGGCGAGGCTCGCGATGTTTTCGCCCGAGCCGGCGCTCTCGATGTTGCGAAGCGTGCCATGGCGGTGCTTCGCCCGCTCGGCGAGGTCAGCCACGATCGCGTAATAGTTTCCATCACGCGAGCCACTCAGCATGCGGGCGGTCAGCCGCCGCATATCCGGTTGAAAGTCGATGCGCGAGACAAGCAGTGCCAGGAGAAGGACGACGGAGCTGACCACTCCTAGCTTCTTGGCAAAGCCATAGCGTCCACGAAACAGCGGGCGGGCGGGCCCCAGCGGGCGGTCAAACTCGGTCATTCGATGGTTTCTGCCGGAGCTCGCCAGGACAGCGCGAGGCGCCAAGCGCTCGCCGCGATGTTACCCGTTTTTGACGACTAGCCCGAGGCTCAGGGTGCGCTGGCGCTGGAAGGCCGCGGCCCAGCCGCCCAACGCGAGCGGAAGAGCGCGCAAATGCGGCGCTTAGCCGTGAGGCACAATCGTCCGCCGTGTTGGGGGGCCTAGACCCAGACGTCAAACACTTGCTCCAGCCGCGCGATGCACGATTTCGGTTCGAGCGTTCCGTGAAACGGATAGTCGGTCGGTGATGCGGCATCGAAGAGTTCGACCGCGATGTGCCACGTGCCCGGGATGAGCTCTTCGGGCGTGTCGAACTTCCACACGAAATTCTCCTTGAGCCCGAGATAGATGAGGGTTGGATAAAGCGATTCCCCGCCTGGGTGGTTGACGACCACGCGCGCCGGGAGCAAGCGCCCGAGCGGCGCGCCGACGAAACGAAACTCGATGCCGAACGCGCCATCCAGCTTGGCGTGGATATTTTCGGCCGGCGACTCGAAGACAAATTGTCGCGGCGAGGTTTCGCGAAAACTGCCGCGGGTTTCGAGCACGCCGCCGGTGCAGCGATAGGCGATGCCGTAACGACGATAGTCGACGTGCTGCTTGTGCATGACGAAGTTGACGTCTTGCAGTCTTCCGGTTCCGGTAACGCCCGCGTATTCCTCAGCCAGCTCGGCGAAAATCGGACCGATGCTCTTGGCCGGTTCGTTCATTGCCCAAGCCGCGACCGACTTATTCACCTCGCCGATACGCGCAGAAGCCCGTGTTCTCCAGTCCGGCAAGGCGATGCGGGGCCGCGCTCGCGCGCAGCCTGGCATCGGTCTCGGAAAGCCCCTTCACCAATCAAGGCCGGTGTCGCACCCCAGTCGGCCCAGGTCGCGCGCCCCAAAACGCGGCGCTAAGGCGACGCACAAGGCGCCAGAGGGCGATCCCGAAGTGTCAGTTGCGCCGGAAGAGCGATTGGCACAGCCGTTGCTCCCCTTACGATGATGAAGGTGGGGCTGCTGTCGGTATTTCTGTGCGCGGGTTGTGTTACGCAGTGGGACGTGGCGCGCGCACGTGCCGTGACTGACTTGCATTGCCCGGCAGAACAAATCGAAAGCTACAATGCGGTGGACGGTTCTACAGTGGCGCGCGGCTGCGGCGCCTGGGCTCAGTACGAGTGCTTCAGCACTCGCACTCGTGTCGTCTGCGTCAGAGAGGCACCCGCGCAACTCCACGGTGCACCACCGAGCCCGGCGCGTGCACCCAAAGACGGCCCGGGCGGCCCGGGCGGCCCGGTAATGTAGCTATCGCCCAGCCCGGCGGGCCCGCTCGTTTGGTGACGGAACGCCGGCTCTTAGGAAGAGGCGGTACGCGGGGTTGTTCGTTTCGTCTTCGAAGGGATAATCGAGGCCAGCCAGGAACTTTTGGAACTCGCGTTCTTCGGCCTGAATGCCGACCAGCACGCGGCCGTAGTCCGCACCTTGGTTACGATAGTGGAATAGGGTGATGTTCGCGCTCGGCGGTAGGCCCGAGAGGAATTTGAGCAGTGCGCCTGCACGCTCTGGGAAGATGAAACGATACAGGCGTTCGTCAGCGGACAGCGCGCTCGGACCGCCGACTAAGTGGCGGACGTGCTGCTTCGCGAGCTCGTCATCGCTCAGGGACAGCGTTTGGAAGCCGTGACCGGAGAGGGTGCGCTCGATCTTACGGACTTCATCGCTGCCCGCGATCGCCACGCCCACGAATACGTGTGCGTGTTGGGAGTCAGACACGCGGTAGTTGAATTCGGTGACTGCGCGGTTGCCAATCAGCTGGCACAACCGTTTGAAGCTGCCTCGCTGTTCCGGAATGGTGACCGCGAACAACGCTTCGCGCGCCAAGCCGACGTCCGCGCGTTCGGCCACGAAGCGCAGGCGATCAAAGTTCATGTTCGCGCCGCTAGTTACGGTCGCGAATGCGCGCCCGCTCCGCCGCTGGCGGCTGGCGTATTGCTTGATGGCCGCGACGCCGAGGGCGCCGGCGGGTTCTAGGATGCTGCGCGTGTCCTCGAACACGTCTTTGATCGCCGCGCACACCGCGTCCGTGTCGACGACCACGAAATCATCCACCAATTGACGGGTCAACCGGAACGTCTCTTTGCCGACCAGCTTGACCGCCGTGCCGTCCGAGAACAGGCCGACATCTTTCAGTTGCACGCGCCGGCCCGCCTTCACCGAACGCAACATCGCGTCGGAGTCTTTGGTTTGTACGCCGATCACTTTGATCTCTGGGCGCACGGCTTTGATGTACGCAGCCATGCCCGAGATCAACCCGCCGCCACCTATCGGGACGAACACCGCATCGAGCGGCCCTTGGTGCTGCCGTAAGATCTCCATCGCCACCGTGCCTTGTCCGGCGATCACATCCGGATCATCAAACGGGTGCACGAACGTCGCGCCACGCTCGCGCTCAAGCTCGAGCGCAAACAGGAAGGCATCTGAATAGCTATCGCCGTGCAGCACGACGTTCCCGCCGAGCGCGCGCACCGCATCGATCTTCAACTTCGGCGTCGTGACGGGCATGACGATCGTCGCTTTGCAACTGAGCCGCTTGGCGCCGAGCGCGACGCCCTGCGCGTGATTGCCAGCAGACGCGCAAATGACGCCGCGCTTCAACTCAGCCGTACTGAGCTGCGCCATCTTGTTAAACGCGCCCCGCAGCTTGAAGCTGAACACCGGCTGCGAATCCTCACGTTTGAGAAACACGCTATTATCAATGCGTTTCGACAAATTCGGCGCCAGCTCAAGCGGCGTCTCGACCGCTACCTCGTACACGCTTGACGTCAAAATCTTTTGCAAATAGCCCGCGAGCGAGAGCCCTTTTCCCGCTGCAAGAACGCGCTTGGTGCCTGCCGACCGACGAACCATGAGCGCTTCCGTAGCCGATCCGCGTGTGTCGGTCGACCACCATCCTCGCGGGGCTTTTCACTCTTGCCGCGGTTCCGCTGATCATCCACATGCTCGTGGCTGTGGCATCGAGCAAGCTGAGGAACTGGTTTGAGGGGCTGGCTGGAGCGGCGCTGACGACGCTCTGGTGTTCTGCAGCGTGGGCTGGTCCGCCATTCCTGACCGACGACCCCGAGCCCGTCGAGTTCAAGCACTGGGAGTTCTACGCCGCGACTCAATGGGTTGCGGCGCGGCATAGCGGGTACGCCACGAGTCCCCACATTGAGGTAAACTACGGCGCGCTGCCGGGCTTGCAGCTCCATGCAATCGTTCCCGCTGCCCTCGCTTGGACGAGCGGAAGCGCGGTCGAGTACGGCCCAGGCGACATCGAACTCGGCGCGAAGCTGCGCTTCATCGAAGAGAGCGAGTGGCGCCCGCAGGTCGGCATCTTTCCGCTACTGACGCTGCCCACCGGTGCGAAGCCTCGCGGCTTGGGTGCAGGTTCTGTCGAAGGCCTCGTGCCAATCTGGATCCAAAAGAGTTTTGGGCACTGGACCACGTACGGTGGCGGCGGCGTTCACTTCGCTCCCGATGGCGACGCTGCCGTAGTAGGCTGGCTGCTTCAGCGAGAGCTGTCGAAAACGCTCGCGCTCGGAGCCGAGGCCTTCATGACCGTTCCGCGCCGGGGCGAGGCGGTTCAGGTCCAGGCGAACCTGGGCGCCGTCATCAACCTGTCGGAGCTGCATCACGTGCTTATCTCGGCAGGCCCCTCTTTCGGAACCGACGCCGTGATGCAGGCGTACCTCGCCTATCAACTCACCATTTAACGTCTGCTGAACACACGGCAGCTGTACTTGGCTATCGCGGAGCAGCGCGCCGTTGCTCGGGTATGCGTGCGGCGACTTCACTGTACACTTGCCAGGTGAGCTCGGCCGCACGGTCCCAGCTAAAGGCGCGCGCGCGTTCGACACCGCGCGCGGCGAGCTCGGACGCCCAGGGCGGCTCGAGAACCACGCGCTTCAACGCCTGAGAGAGCGCGTTCACGTCGCCGACGGGAACGAGGTGACCCGCTGTGCCCAGCACCTCGCGCAGCGCGGGGATGTCGTGGGCGATAACCGGCGTTCCGCAGGCCATGCCTTCGAGCGCTGGCAGGCCGAAGCCCTCGGCGAGCGAAGGTTGAAGCAGCGCGCTCGCGGACTGATAGAGCGAGACCAGACGTTCGAGCGACACCGCCTCCGAAAAGTGCACCCTTTCGGCGACTCCCAGGCGCTGTGCGAGGCGATGCAGGCCGCGGCCCACTTCGAGGCGCTGTACGAATACCAGGCGATAGCCGCTGAGCGCTGCGGCGGCGAAGGCTTCGAGCGCGAGCGGGTGGCCCTTCGACGGCTGATTCTGGCCAACGACGAGAAAGTATGGTTCGTCAAAGCCGAGCGTGTCGGCCGCAAGCGCGCGCGCGGCGTCACGCGACTCCGGGGTTCGAAAGCATGCTTCGTGTGCGTTCGGGACGACCACCACGCGCTGAGCGGCGCTCGGTTCCACGCGCACGATGTCGTCCGCAGAAGCTTGCGACACGGTTAAGATGCGCGCGGCGTGTCGGAGCGCGCGGCGGATCCCAATGCCGAAGTAGGCTCCGCTGATCGGGCGCAGCCAGGGTCGCGGCTGGCACCACGCGAGGTGCTCGAGCCACATGGTGTCGTGCACGGTAACCAACGCGGGACACGGCACATGGAAGCCGAGCACATTCGCCGGCGTGTGGAACAGATCACCCGGCTCGAGTTCGCCGAGAAAACTCGGGCCCGCCAGAGTGAGCAAGCCCGACGGCGGCGCGCTCACGGTACGGTGTTGAACACGCGGGGAGGCCGAGAGCGGCTCGGTCCCTTTGGGCAACCAGAACTCGAAATCTGCGTTCGGGGCTAGCGCCGGCAGCCGCGCTGCGATGGCGCGCACATAGTTACCGATCCCGCTGGGCCTCGGGCCGGCGTAGCGTGCGTCGAGCACGAAGCGCATGGCGTGTCCGTTAGCGCGACCTCACTGCT
>JBDTJC010000302.1:0-3494 GCA_039936055.1 Polyangiaceae bacterium
CGGCCGTGATCCAGCGCATCGCGTCGGCGAGACTCTGGGGCAGTATCGGTTTGCCTTGCGTGAGCACAGCGTCACGCGCCAGCGTGATGGGCTCCGGGATCTCGACTCCGCCGCGCCGCAGCACATCCACATCCCCGGAAATCAGCCCGAAAGTGGATTCGGCCTGCTCGTTGGCGAGCAGCACCTCTCCGCGCGGGCCGAACACGATCACCGGGTCGACCATCGAGGCGACGGTGGCGCGCGAAAGGTCCTTCGCGGCGAGCAGTTCGCCGAGCGAGCTGTCGCGATAGGCTCGCAGCTTTTCCTGCATGCGGTTCAAGGCCTCACCGAGCGCGTTCAGCTCGGACACGTCCGGAACCTGGACGGTCGCGTCCAGCTTGCCTTCACCGATCGCGCGCGCGTGGCGTGTGAAAGCGACGATCGGATCGAGTACTGTCTTGGGGATCTGCCAGGCGAACCAGGCCGCGACCGCGAGCGCTAGAACCGTGACGAATACGGCCAGCTCCAACGTGCGCCGTGCGACGTGGCGGGCCTCGCGGTCAGCCCACTCCATATTCTGCTGGTTCATGACGCGAATCGCCGTGACTTCGCTGCGCACCGCAGCGAAGCGCGGCAAAAGTTCGCTGAAGTAGCTTTCGATTCGTCGCTCGGGCGGGCCACTCAGCACGTGCTCGACGTGCTCGACGTAGTCGCGATACAGCGCGTCGACTCGATTGACGTGCCGGGCTTCGCCGGGCAACGTCTCATTCTGGGCCTCTCGCTGAAAGGCGCGCGCGAACCCGGCGCGGTGTTGCGCCAACATCGGCAGGGCGATGTCCGCGCGCCCGCTGGCGGCGAACAAGACAGCGGAATCTTGTCGCTCGAGCGCCTCGTTCATTTCCTGGCAAGCGACGACAGAAACGTAGTTTTCGCGGAGAATGAGCCCGATCGCGCCGCCCAAGCGCGTTACGGCCGCGGTCGACAAGACACACAGCACCACCAGCGTGAGCCCGACGAGCGCGAGCGCGCGGAATAGGCGCCCACGCAAGGATTTGCGGCGCGGCGCGCCGCGCGCAGGGGGCGGGGAGGAGGTCATCGCAGTCCGTAACGCTCGCGTTTGCGGTACAAAGTGGAGGCATCGATGCCGAGCGCCTTAGCCGCGGTGTCCAGCGTGCTGTGCCGCGCGACGACGACGGCGATGTGTCGCCGCTCGGCCGCTTCGAGCGACTCGTCACCGTCCAAGAGCGGAGCGATGCTGCGCGAGCTGGCGCGCACTTCCTCCGGCAGCAGATCCGGGGTCAACGAATCCCCATTGGCGAGCAATGAGGCGCGTTCCAGCACGTTGGAGAGTTCCCGAATGTTCCCGGGCCATTCGTACGCGACGAGCGCGGCCATGGCTTCGGTCGAGACCGTCATCGCGCGTGCGCGACCGGAGTGCGTTTGCGGCTTCAAGAACGAGCTGACGAGGGCCGGAATGTCTTCGCGCCGCTGGCGCAGAGCTGGCAAGCGAATGGTCACCACGTTGAGCCGGTAAAACAGATCGTCACGGAAAGAGCCGTCGCCCACGGCGGCCTTCAGATCGCGATGAGTCGCTGCGATGATGCGCGCGTCCGAGCGACGAGGCTCCGTATCGCCGACTCGGACGTACTCCCGCTCCTCCAGCAACCGCAGAAACTTGCCCTGGGTTTCCTTGCCCAAATCCCCTACTTCATCGACGAACAAGCTGCCGTTTTTGGCCGCTTCCACGTAGCCGGCGCGCGGTTGATCGGCTCCGGTGAACGCGCCCTTGGCATGGCCGAACAGTTCGTTCTCGATCAAGTTCGTACTGATCGTCGCGCAATTGACGGTCACGAACGGGCGAGGCGCGCGTGGCGAGCGTTGGTGGAGGTGACGGGCCAGGATGCTCTTTCCGGTTCCGGTTTCGCCCAAGATCAGCACCGTGGCCTCACTGCCCGCTACTCGCTCAGCCAACGTGTACGCCTCCATCACGCCGGGGCTCGCGCTCTTGACCGGCGTACGTCGATGATGGCGCTCGACCTCCGCCAATTCTTGGCGCATGCGGCCTGCCTCCAACACACGCGCAACGACATGTTTGACGGCTGCAGGGGTGAACGGTTTAGCCAGGTAGTCACTGGCCCCGGCGCGCATCGCCTCCACGGCGTTGTCGATCGTAGCGTACGCCGTCATCACGATCACTTGGGCGCCGGGTGCCTCCTGCGCGAGCGCGCGGGTGACAGCCAGTCCATCCATCCCGCCAAGTCGCAGGTCCACCAGGGCCAAATCCGGCGGCTGCTTTTTCGCTGCAGCGACACCCGCCTCGCCGCTCGAGGCCACTGAGACGGCGTACTCCGCTGATTCGAGGCACAGGCGGAGCGTGCGCCGAATCGACTCGTCATCGTCGATCACCAAGATTTGCGGCTTCATCGTCATGACGTTCTCTTCATAGCGGAGGTTCTCGCCCCGCATCAGTGCGTGCCGTCCGTGCCGGACCTGCGGCAATGCGTCCGAGCGTCGTAGCGTGCGCCAAAACCGTCGGGTTCTCGAACGAGTGCGTGATTCTGAGCACCAAACGCTCGCTGGGCGCGCTGGTCGCAACCAAGAACGCCTGCTTATCGGCGGCAATGCGAGCGTACATCGCCCCCGTCTCTGCGGCCACGAGCCCGAGGGCGAAGACCACGACGTCTGGCTTTTTCCCCGCCACAGGGCCAAGGGCCAGTTCGGTTTCAGCGTTCGAAACGAACCACAGACTGCTTCGGCCATGGTGCTCGAAGGTGGGCACAGCCCGCGCGCCCGCGTAGGCGCGCAGCCGAGCCAGGCCTTCGCTCGGCGACACGTCCTCCGTGACGCGCTCCTCTTGCAGTGCCAGCGCCGCGCGGTACGCGCGGTCGGCTTCACGGTCGCGGCCCTCCAGTTCGCAGAGCAAACCGAACAAGGCCATCGCCTCACTGTCGATGGGCGATACCGCCCGCGCCCGCGCCAAGGGCGCCTCGGCGTCGCGCGGACGGCCTTCGACGATCGCACGGCGCGCATTGGTCATCGCGGCAGCGTACTCCAAGGCACCGTTGTGTCGTGTGCGCGCGTTGCGCAGCACGCGATCCACGGCTGCAACGATCTCCCGTGGCGTGAACGGCTTGGGCACGACGTCGTCCACGCGCGCCCGGATCAGCTCCTGCATGACACGGGGCGTGAGCAACGTCCCCGTTACCACCAGTGGCAGCTCCGGATAGTCCGTGCGCAGCGCCTGTACGCCGTCCGTTCCCTCGCAATTGGTCGCGCGCATTTCCACCACGGCGGCCTCGATCGGCTTGCCGTCCAGTAACGCGCGCGCCGTTTCGACGGTAGGCGTGCTCAGCGGCGCGAAGCCCGCAGCCGACAGCGCATACTCCAACATGCGACGAATCGTTGCGTCCGGTTCCACGATCAGCACGCGGCGATTCACGACTCAGGTGTCCCTTCTTCGCGATCCCGCCGCTCACCCACGACCAGCACATCAACCTCAGGCACAGCGCGCATGA
>JBDTJC010000303.1:0-24800 GCA_039936055.1 Polyangiaceae bacterium
GCTTCTATCACGAGAGCCAAACCACCACCTTCAACAACGTCGACCAGAAAACGACGGTCGACTCTTTTAGTCTGCTTACGCCAACGCTCGGGCTCGGCGGGGGCATCTACGGTTCTCCGCGCGTCGCAGGTGACTATTTCGTGATCGATCATCTGTCGGTCGGTGGTGCCATCGGCTACTCGCACGTTTCCGACGGCACTCCTGGAGCCAACGGCTCCACCACTTCCGTGGGTATTGACTCGTTCCTGTTCGCTCCGCGCGTGGGCTGGGCCTACATGTTCAACGACATGATCGGTATCTGGCCTCGCGCTGGCTTGAGCTACGTGACGCTCAACCCGGGCAACATCAGCGGACACGATCTGGCATTCACCGCCGAGGTACCGTTCGTGTTCACGGTCATCCCGCACGTGGCGTTTTGGGCCGGCCCCACGCTGGACCTCGGTATCAGCGGCTCGCGCAGCCAAACCAACGGCGCTGTCACCAACTCAGCCGACTTCAACGCGACCAACATCGGCATCCAAACCGGCATGACCGCGTACCTCGATCTGTAGTTGCCCCCTACCGCGCAGTGCTCGGCTCCCCGCGAGCCTGCGCGCTTCCCGCTCCTCAACGGTATCGAGATCGTGCGAGTCTGAGCTTGGTGCGCCTCCAAAAACCGAAAGCCTGAGGTCACTTGACCGGCGGGCTGACGGCACAGAAGCCGTTGATGCACTCGACTTCGGAGCCGGGGACTGCGCAGCAATCCGAAGCACTGCTGCACTTCTCGTATTCCATGGCGCAGCCTGCGGGCTTACCGCCGCAAACGAGCTTACCGCTGTCGTCCGGGCGACAGTAGCCGCTGCAGCACTCATCGCCGGTGTCGCACGTGTTGCCGTCTTTTTGGCAGGCATCCACCACCCAGTAACCGCGCATGTTGCCGGCGGCCAGCTCTTGGCCGGGTAGGTAGAACGCAGGGTGGCTCGGGTCTTTACCCGGTGTCCACTTGAGGTCCACCGCAGCGACCCACAGCTTCTTCGGAATCGCCACGGTGCCGTGTGAGCTGTCGTACGGGTCACCCTGCGCGAGATTGCCGTACATACGGCGTGAGGTGAACACGACCCAGGCGTAACCGCCGGAAACGATCGGATTCACCGTCGGTTCGTAATTCATTTGGTCGTCGTCGTCGTGTTTGGCTACGCCGGTGGCGACGGGCAAGATGCTCTTGCCGTCCGTGCCGTCGCCGTTGAGCGCGTTCATCGCGATCGGCATCGGGGTCATGGATGCATCCGCCGGCGCGCCCACGAACCAGAGTTGCGTCTTGGCGTTCTCCCAAGTGGCGAACGGGTTGCCGCCGGAGATGTTGTTCTGGAACACGACGCCGCTGGAGTCCGGCAACCACGCGGGCCAGCCCGGTGTGCCGGTGCTGGTGAACAAGCGCACCAAGCTGGAGAAGGTGTACGTGCTGCACGAGGGCGCGCCCGCCGCTGACGTGCCCGGATCGCCACAGGTAAAATCCATCATATCCAGCGTTTTCCCATTGCCCCCGCCAGGCGCGAGCGTGCCTGTCCAGTAGTTGAAGGCGACGCGCTTGCCGTCACGCGAGAAAGCCGGCGTGGCAATCTCGGTGATCTGCTTGTCGAAACCGGGTGCCGGCGCTGCGTTGCCGGTGTCACGGCGGAACACCGAAGCGGTTCCGCCATAGGCCTCTTGCGTCGGACCGTTGCTTTGCAGCGCGTACGTGCCGTCCTTCGACAGACCAGACCACAGGAACTTGCGGTTGTTCGTGCTGCCGTCAGTGGATGAGCCAGTGTAGTTCTGGATCAGCGCGCCGCCCTTGGTCAGATCGTACGAAGCGCCGTTCTTGTAGTCGTCCGTGTTCGGAATCGTGGCAACCTGCGCGAACAACGTCGAGCCGTCATCCGACACGGTGTGGCACACGATGCATTGGTTCTTGGCACCAGGCAGCGCCAATTCCGGGTCGCTACGACCGGGCTTGATGGCCAGGATGGCCGCGGGCGACCGGCCACCCTGAACGGTGTTCGCCAGTGTGGTCGCGTAGGAGTTGTAATAAACGGTACCCTTGAGCTGCCCGGGAGCGATGATCCAATCCTGCGCAACGGGGCCGTACACCGTGGTGGCGTCCGCGATCGACACCTCTACGTGCAGCGGATCGCCGCCGTTGCCGTTCGTGGCTGCGGCCCAAGCTTTCTGATCGACGTGTTCACGGACGACGCTGGTACCCGCATAAAAACCTTGGAAATCGTAATTTTTCTGGGACAGGTGCACGAACACGGCGCTCGTGGGCGTGTGCTTGGTTTGCCATTGGAGCAGCGGCGCGAGCATGGCGCGCGGCCACACCGTGCCGTCGTACGGGTAAAGCAAGCCGAACTCTGCCGTGGTTGCGGGCTTCGTGCCCGGGCTGGCGAAACGCATGCGCGTGGCGTCATCCAACGGACCGCCGGGTGCTTCACCGCCCACGCCGCCGATACCGCCCACACCCGGGGTGACAGTGGTGGGATCCCAGGTGCCACCGTTTTGCGTGATGCTCAGCTTGATGGTGACTTGGGTAGAGGCCGTGGCCTTGCCGTAGAGTGCGGAGAGCAGGCCGACGCCGCTGAAGTTGCCGTTCGGCAAGAAACTGCCGTCACTCACCCCAAGCGTACCGAGCTCACCGCGGTCGATCGACCACTTGGCGGCCACCACAGAGCCCTTGCTGCTGGCTGTGAATGCGACGGTGCCCTTCGCGTCCGAGCCGCCGGTAATCGAGGTGACCACGCCATTGGCTACCGTGACCTGCAGCACGGGATCGGCTGGCATGATCGTCAAATCATTCACCACGTTTCCGCCGTCCGGGTCCGAGCCAGCGTCGACGTCGATGGAGGCGCCGGCGGTGCCGTTGCCTGTGCCAACCGAACCTGCGCTGCCGTCAGTACCTGCGCCGCCCGCCGCGCCCCCCGGCGTGATGCCGCTGTGGGGGGGACTCTTGGAACTGCAGCCAAAGGCCAGACAGGCGATCAGACAGACAACGCAGCTGCGATGGGAAGCAAACATAGGCACTCCGCAAGTGGAACGCGCCGACAGCCGAGGCACCGTGCGACGTTCACGGTGGGCGCGACGCCACTTCACAGGTGTAGCCCTCGGAACCCGATCGCGAAAGCAAAATGGCAGGCAAAAGTGTAGAGGTAGAGAGGGGGCATCCCGCAGTCTGCGGGGGTCCGAGCGCCGAGTGATCGATTTTCGAGGCCGCTCACATAGGCGTCCCGGGCGGTAAGTGAGAGCAAAACTCACGAGCTGATTCGAGCGCCAAACGCTGAGCCAACGAAGGCGGCGGCGCCTTCCGCTGCGCCAGCAATGACCACAGCGCCTCGCTCGCCAGCACCGCTTCGGCGCTCACGCCCCGTCCCGGCGCCGAATACACGTCGTCGCCGTCCTCCAATAAAGACGTCGAACTGCGGAGCGCCGAGGATGCGAAAGGTCGTCGTGAGCTTGCGTTCGCCGAAACCCGCGGGCTCCCACAGGTAGTGGATGCTCGGGTGCACGTTATTGCGAATGTGATGGTCGATGTCCCGGTACTGCTCGCGCCCTCGGCCCGGCGAGCTGTTGATGCGCGGAGCAGCGGTAACCCGAATCGTATCTGCCACGACCCTGCTTCCCCCTACGTGCGGTTACGCGCGAGCTGCTGACTCCGATCGAGCAAGCCCACAAAATTCCGCACGATATCAGGCCTTTGTCGACAAAAGGGCGGCGACAAGCGCGTAAAGTACAGGCTAAGCTCAGCGCGCCCTTGTGCCGATGCCTGAAATACCTATGAAACCGATCTCCCTGGCCCCTCTGCCGCCCGACCAGCTCGACGAACTCGCCGCGGGCTTGGATGCTGGCTGGGATACGCCGGAGCCCGCCCAGGCGAGCCAGGGGCAAACGCCTCTGTCCATTCCCCCCAGCGTGGACGCCTTGGACGGGGACTGGGACACGGACGACGACCACGACGCTGCCCCAGCGCCGGTCGCGGCGCGAGTACGCACCAAACGCGTGCGCCCGAGTCCGAACCCGAGCCCAGAGCGCGTCGAGCGCCCGGGCGCAGCACCGCTGCGCGTGAGTAAGCAAGAGCGCCGAGAAGCCGAACGCCAGCGCCTCGCTCACCAGGCCAAGCAGAAGTCAGCGTCGAAGCAGCAGCGCAAAACCGAGCGGCAGGCAGAGGCCCGCCGCGCGAGTGAGCAACGGCGCACCGAGCAACAAGCTCAAAACGAGCGCCGCGCAGCGGCCGAGCCGAAGCGCCCGAAGGCCGTCACGAAACGCGCCGAAGAGCCTTCGCCGCGCCGCGCGGCCAAGCAGGCGCGCCGTGAACAAACCGCGCGCGCGCCCGAAGCCGAGCTCGCCACTGTGAAGAGCGTGCCCGCAAAGAAGAGCTTGCCCGCAAAGGCGAACAGCGAGCGCAGCGGGGCAACGTTCTTGATCATCCTCGCGCTGGCACTGGCATTCGCGGCCTCGCTCTGGTTCGCATTGAGCCGCGGCGTGCACTGAACCGCAGCGCGCGCAGGGCGCCGATCGGGGCTTCACGATCTCGCCGCGCGGCAGCCGGTGACTGGCCGACGCCCGCGCGCGCTCCAGCAACTCCGCACTCGCCCAATCGGCGAGCGCTCCGCCGAGCGCTTCCGTCAAAGCCGCCACCCCAACCGACCGTTCTCTGCGTCGACGCCCCAGTGGCGACGAGCAACGAGCAGCCAGTGCTGAGCGGTGAGACGGACGCTAGGCAACCTAGAGACGAGGGAGCGCTCGTCCCTCTCACCCCTACGGGTGTTCCGAAGCGGCTCGCGCAGGATCCGTGCTGGCGCCCCACCGCATTTCGACTCTTACCGTCGGCGCCGGCACGGAGCGTGCGCGTCTCGCATGAGTCAGACCCCAACTCCAGCCACGATCGGTCGCTCAATCGGGCCCGCTCGCGCTGCCGCTCCCGAGCCCGAATCCCGCGCCGAACCCGTCCCAAGGGCGGGCAGGCGCGGCCGCTGCCACGACCTCCGAGTCACTCGGTGCGAATTTATGCAGCCGAGCCCCATCCCCACCAGCCGATCCCGCTGCCCTTTCCTCTCCCCACCCGGCCCCTTCACCAATCGAGACTGGCACGGGGTGTGAGTGGCCCGCACGGCACGGCGTACCGCACGCTAGCCGTCCAGATCCGCGATCGGGCTGGGCACGACCAACGCGACGGTACCCTGCGACGCGAGCCGAAGTGCACGCTCGACGAACAAGCCATGCAGAGTCGGGTAGCCCTTGAGTGCGGTGTAGTGCACCCAAGTAGGCCTTTCGGACGCGAGCTCCGACTCCGAGTGAGGCATCAGCGGCTCGAGACGAGCCGTCGCCCGAGCTCCATGGCGGAGCGCATGCCGTCGGCTTCGGCGATGCCTTGCCACGCGATGTCATAGGCGGTGCCGTGATCCACGCTCGTGCGTACGATTGACAGGCCCATGGTCACGTTCACCGCGTCGCCGAAGGCCACGATCTTCATCGGGATAGTGGCTTGGTCGTGGTACATCGCAACCACGCCGTCATAGCCGCCGTTCGCGGCTTTGCGGTACGCGGTCTCGGCGCCAATCGGGCCGACTAGCTTCACGCGGCGGCCGAGCTTGGCCTGCGCCGCGCGCATGCCCGGCACGATGGCGCGGGCCTCCTCTTGGCCGAGCAGTTCGCTCTCCCCCGCGTGAGGATTGAGCGAGCACACTGCGATCGTCGGTTGCTTTTTGCCGAGCGCGAGCAGCAGCTCGCCCAGGTAAAACGCGGCGTCGCTGACGGCACGTGGCGTGATCGCCTTCGGCACCTTGGAGATCGGCAAATGCGTGGTCACCAAGCTCGTAACCAGCGGTCCGGCAGCGAAACACATCACGCTCAGCGCGGCGTGGTCCAGGTCACGCAGCCACTCGGTGTGCCCCAAGAAATGCTCGGCACCCAGCACGCGCGAATGCGCAATCGCCGCCTTGCTCACGGGGCCCGTCACGAGCGCACGGCGCGGAGCAGCCTTGGCCAGCCGATACGCCTCATTGATGTAAGCGAGCTGTGCGGCGCCGGAGGCGGCGTTCGGCTTGCCCGGCTTGCGATCCCGACGCAGAAGCTTCGGACCGACGCTGCGCACATAAATCGCGCGCGGGTCGCGAGCTTCACCGTCGAACGGCACGAGCCGCTTCTGCGGCACAGACACGAGCTCAGCCGCCTCTTGCAACATCTCTAGGTCGCCGACCAGCACCGTGCCCGGGACCTTTGCGGCTGCGCGCACCGAAACTTCGGGGCCAATTCCGCACGGGCAGCCCACGGAAACGACGAGTAAGTCGGGCGTTCCTCGCGCGGGCGTGCTGGGCATTGCCGGGTGCGAGTAACAGACGTGCCGGAGCCGCGCAAAGGCTGGGCTGTTCAGGCCGCAAAAACCGCCGCAAAGCGAGGCCGAGCCCGGTTTCGCCGACATTGAAAGATGGTCCAGAGCCCGATAGCCTGACCCGATGTCGACACCCAACGATGCAGCTCCAAGCGAAGGCCAGTTCGGCTTCGAGCTCCTCAAGCTGCTCTTGCAGGTCGCCTGGGCCGACGACGACGTCGCGCCGGAAGAGGCCGAGACCTTGCTGGTGTTCGCGCAGAAGCAGCAGCTCGCGCCGGGCCAGCTACAGCTCTTGAGTGACTGCTTGGCTGGCCACGCGCCGCTCCCACCACCGAACTTGGGCTTCCTGAAACAGCGCCGCTTGGAAGTAATGCGGGCCGTGAAGGAGCTCTTGCTGAGCGACCTCGGCGTGGCCGAGGAAGAACAAGCGATCCTCGAGCAGATTTCGTCGTTGCTGAGCTGATGACGCGGGCACGCGGTTAGTGAAGCAGCCCCTGCAGCCAAGGCGGCGTGAAGCGCGCTATCACCGTGATCAACGCGATGACCACGCCGCACAGTAGGCTCTGACGGTCACGGAGCGCGAACTTCACCGGGTCTTCTTGCATCTGGCCGCGCCCGGCCAAGAGCCAAATACGACCCAGCCAATACAAGAGCGCGGGCAAGACCAACCATAGCAAGCCGGGCTCGCGGTACTGCGCGCGTACCGTAGAGCTGTCCACGTAGAGCATGAACACGAGCGCCGCGATGTAGCCGCTGGCCGTGCCCATGCCTGTCACCATCGGCACATCTACCCGGAAATAGCCGCGGTTTTTGACCTTCTCGTCGGTGCTGAGGGCGTGCAGCTCCACGAAACGTTTGGCGAACGCCAAACTCGTGAACAAGAACATCGAAAACCCGAGCAGCCAGGTGCTGACGTGCACGTCAGTCGCAATGCCGCCGGCTAAAATGCGATGCGTGTACAGCCCCGCCAAAACCAACACATCCAGCATCAGCAAGCGCTTCAAGTACAGCGAGTACGAGACGGTGCCGATGAAGTACACGAGCAGCATGGCCGTGAACGCGAGCGGCAAGCAGGCGAGGGCGAGCGAAAAACTGAACGCGAGCAAGCCGAAGAACAGCGGCAAGCCGAAAATAATGGGCAGCGCGCCGCTTGCGAACGGGCGCTTCGCCTTGGTCGCGTGAATGCGGTCCGCCTCAAGGTCCAGCATGTCATTGAACACATAGCCCGCCGAGGCACAGAGCGAGAACGTGCCAGCCGCCAGCACACCGCGGGCCAACGTCGGAATGGGGTGGGCGGTGTTGGCGAGCAGCACCGGGAGCACGACCAGCGCGTTCTTCGCCCATTGGTGCGGGCGCAGCTCCTTGACCAGAGCGCTCAGAATGCTGGGCCGATGCGAAATGACAGTTACCTGCTTCACGTCGCGTGCAGCAGCGACGGCGCCCGGCGAAGCCCCAACCAAGTAGCCGCGCGTCGCCGCCTCGAGGGCGGGCAGATCCGCTTGCGATTGCCCGATGAAGTCGAAGCCATCTGGGTACGACGCTCGCAACGCTTCCCGCAGGTCGGGAGGCGCGGCATTCGCGGTGACGTCCGATGCCAGGATCTCGTCGAAGACACCGAGGTGTTCCGAGATCCGCTGCGCGAGGTCCAGATCCTTGGTCGAGGCCAAGACCACACGCCGGCCGGCTTCACGGCTCTCTTTGAGCGCGGCGATCAACGCCGCGCGATAGGGCAGAGTCGTCACGTCTAGCTGGGTGATATTCGTCAGGCGTCGGCGAAGGCTATCCCGACCTCCGAGCGCCCAAAGCGGTAACGCGGGAGTCGCCCACGGCCGCTGGCGGAACAGCAACGCAATGCGTTCCGAGAGCAGGCGCGTCGTGATCAGCGTGCCGTCGAGGGCCACGCATAGCGGGCGCGCTTCCGCACCCGCATCGCGCAGTACTTCAACGAGGGCAACGTCCGACGGCATTTCGCGGGCTTATAACCAGTACCCGGCGAAAGCGAAACATCGCTCCGGGATCCAAGCCCGGCAAGCTAGCGCAAATTCAGCGCCTGCCGGACCTGACCCGGAACTTTCGAGCAGATTTCGGCGAAAAAGCGGAGGGCTCGGCCGCGCGCGGCTTAGCCCGCCTCTTCCTCGACCTGCTCTTCGCTATCGACGCGCTCCGGACGTTCCGCTCGCTCGCTGTTGCCGCCGCGACCCTTGTGTTCTTCGGTGTCCGGTGCACGGAGCTTGTAGCCCGAGCCGCGCAGCGTCTCGAGCGGGAGTGCGTCACCCAGCTTGGCGCGCAGACGACGAACGTGAATGTCCACCGTGCGCGGACCGCCCTCGTAGCGATTGCCCCAGACGCGCGCGAGCAGGTGCTCACGAGACAGGACCTTGCCGCGGCGCTCGCACAAGTAGGCGAGCAACGCGAACTCTTTCGCGGTGAGGGAGATCGGACGACCGTCCACATAAACTTCGTGACCGGCTTTGTCGACCACGATGCCGGCCACCTTGTGCCGCTCTTCGGTCGCGAACTCACTCCGGCGCCACTCCAGCGCGCGAATGCGCCCGTAGAGCTCTTCCGGAACGTACGGATGGAGGCAGAAGTCATCGAAGCCGCTGGATGGATCGATGCGGGCAATTTGCCCGACGGTCACTGCGATGAGCGCACCAACATTGTCGAAATACGACTCCTTGCGTACGGCGCGCAGCGCCGCCACGGCCAGATCGGGGCGATCTAACGCCTCGAAAACCAGTGCCCGCGGACGGATTTCGAGCTCGTCGTCATCATCACCGATGAGTTCGACGGGATCGTCCCAGAGGTCGAGGGTACGCACGGTGGCGCCGAGTTGCCTCAGCGTTGACGCAGCGCCCTCTTCCCGTTCGAGCATCGGACCGTGCCCGATGACCGCCACGAAGCTCTTCGCTCGACTAGGGGTAAATTCAGGAGATTTCGGTGCCACCAACGGTTATCCGCGCAATCTTGATGGTTGGGCAGCCCACGCCGACGGGAACACTCTGGCCATCCTTGCCACAGGTCCATATTCCATCGGAGACGGCCACGTCATTACCTAGCATGCTTACATCGCGCAATGTTTCTGGACCGTTGCCAATCAGATTCACGCCCTTCAGTGGCGCAGTTAGTTTCCCGTCCTCGACGAGGTAACTTTCGGTGAGCGAGAAGACGAAGTCCCCGTTCGAGATGTCCACCTGACCGCCGCCGAACGTTTTGGCATAAATGCCGCGTTTTACGCTCTTCAGGATCTCTTCCGGGTCGTGTGGGCCAGCCAACAACACCGTGTTGGTCATGCGCGGCATCGGCGCGCATGCGAAGCTTTCACGCCTCCCATTACCCGTGAAACCTACCCCGAAATGTTTGGCGGAGAGACGGTCCTGGAGGTACCCACGAAGCACTCCGTTTTCGATCAGGACACTCTTCTTGGGCTCGACGCCTTCGTCGTCCACGTTGATTGACCCGCGGCTTTGCAAGAACGTCGGGTCGTCCACGATGGTACACAAATCACTCGCGACGGACTTGCCAACCTGGCCGGTGTAGTTGCTCGTGCCCTTACGATTGAAGTCGGCCTCAAGCCCGTGACCCACGGCCTCGTGCAGTAGGATGCCGCTGTCACCGGGTGCGAGGATCACCTCCATTTGACCTGCGGGAGCCGGGCGCGCGTCAAGCAAGACGAGGGCTTGCTTGGCGGCCACCTCTGCGTGCCACTCCGGGGAGAAGCCCTCGAAGTAGCCCAGCGTCATGCGGCCACCGCCGCCACTGCGCCCGGACTCCCGGCGGCCGTCGTGCTCGGCAATCGCCCGGATGCCGAAGCGCATCAGTGGCTGCACGTCATGGACCATGCGGCCATCGCTCGTCGCGATCAGGATTTCGCGGACCTCCTCGGCGAACGAGGCTTCAGCCTTGATGATGCGCGAATCGTACGCAAGCGCTGCTCGGCTCGCGCGCTCCAAGAGCGAGCGCTTGTCGATACCGGGCACGTCAATCGACGGGCGGTCTAGCTCGTACCGTGAAGGCAGGGACATGCGCTCAATGGCGACGGGCGTGATGGTCTTGCCGCCCTGGGCGATGCGTGCAGCGGTTTCCGCGGCTCGCTTCATGGCGCCCCAGCTCAGGTCCTCGACGTGTGCGTAACCGGTCGCGTCACCTATTTGCACGCGCACGCCGAGGCCCATGCTGACGCCGCGCGAGGCGCTGCGCGTGATACCCTCTTCGAAGCTGATGCCACCACCCGCGCGGTACTCGAAGAACAAATCCGCATACTCACCGCCGTGCGAGAGGGCGATGGTGAGCAGCTTGCGCGCTACCTCTGCATCGATGCTGCCGTCACCCCCCGGACCAAACGGGGCTTGATACGAAGCACTTTGAGTCATGAGTTCCGCTCCGGCGAGGTGCACATTCAGACATCATGGTGCGCACTTCGGAGCCATGCAATGGCCTCGGAAAAACGCATCCCGAGCGTCGGCCACAGCAAGAAGTAACCTGCGAGGGCCAAGCTGAGGCCGGTCGCGGCACGCGCTTTGGGTTCAGCTGGGTAAAACAGAAGCTGCCCGAACGCGGCGCGCGCCAAAGACCTCGTGCGCGGCTCCACTTGGTCGCTCGACGTCTGGGCCGGGCACCCTCTTGAAGACGAGGCCCGCGACGCGGACAGCGCCCGGCGAACCCGCCTGAAATGATCCAGGTAGCGGCGCAAACGGAGGCTAGCGCGGGCGTAAGACGATGATACGTTCCGCCCCGTGCACCCTCTTCACGATATCTTGGTTCCAGAAAGCCTCGAAGACTTCATCCCCGCGGTGATCGAAATCCCGCGCGGCTCGAAGCTCAAGTACGAGGTCGACAAGCGCACCGGGCTGCTCATGCTCGATCGCGTTCTGTATTCGTCCGTCCACTACCCCGCCAACTACGGGTTCATTCCGCAGTCCCATGCGGACGACGGGGACCCTTTGGACATCCTGGTCTTGATGCAGGAGCCGGTGGTGCCGCTCACCATCGTCCGCGCGCGCCCCATCGGCGGCTTCTCCATGACCGACGACAAGGGCATTGACGATAAGATCGTCGCCGTCGCCATCGACGACCCGGCCTTCTCCCACTTGCACGACGTGCACGAGCTGCCCTCGCACATCACCACTGAAATCCAGCGCTTCTTCGAGGACTACAAAGCGTTAGAGCACAAGATGAGCGTGGTGGAAGGCATGTACGGGCGCGTGCGCGCTCTGGAAGTGGTGAAAGGCGCACTGGCTACGTACAGGTCCGCCAGCGCCTGGAGCAAGGGTTGAAATTGATGCGGATGCCGCCTCTCAGGTCGCCTCCGATGCGAGGTGCCGCGGGCGAAGCCGACCGGGCTAGCTCTCCCCCGTTTTCTGCTAAGTTCGCGCCGCCATGAGCGACGATCAGCGCGACGAGAACAGCGACGACAAGAGCGAACTATCCAAGGGTTACGAGCCCTCCGACGTAGAACCCAAATGGTACAAATTCTGGCTCGAACACAACGTATTTACGGCCAGCGTCGACGCGGCTGATACACGCGAGCCGTACACCATCACGCTGCCGCCGCCGAATGTGACCGGCTCGCTGCACATGGGTCACGCGCTCGGTGACACCATCGAGGACGTGCTGGTTCGACACAAGCGCATGCAGGGTCGGAACGTGCTCTGGCAGCCGGGCATCGATCACGCAGGCATCGCCACGCAGCTGGTGGTCGAACGCCAACTGAAGCGCGAGGGCAAAACCCGGCACGACCTGGGCCGCGCCAAATTCGTGGAGCGCGTCTGGGAGTGGAAAGCAGAGAGCGGCGGGCGCATCGCCGAGCAGATGAAAGTGCTCGGTTGCTCGGCGGACTGGGCGCGCTCGAAATTCACGATGGACCCGGAGCTGCAGGTCGCAGTCCGCGAAGCATTCGTGCGTCTACACGGCGAAGGCTTGATCTACCGAGCCACGCGCCTCATCAATTGGTGCACGGATTGCCTCACCGCGCTCAGTGACGTGGAAGTCGAGAGCGAAGAAACCAATGGCGAGCTGTATGAGTTCGCCTACCCGGTGATCGACGCCGACGCAGATGCTGGCGCGACCGAGCTCGTGGTGGCCACCACACGCCCCGAAACCATGCTCGGCGACACCGCAGTCGCCGTGCACCCGGATGACCCGCGCTACACGCATTTACACGGCAAGAAGCTGAAGCACCCGTTCCTGGACCGGGAAATCCCGATCATTACCGATGCCATCCTGGTGGACATGGCCTTCGGCACCGGCGCCGTGAAGGTGACACCTGGCCATGACTTCAACGATTTCGCGACCGGCAAGCGGCACAAGTTGGAGGAGATCAATATCCTGAATTTGGACGGCAAGCTCAACGAGCGTTGCGCGCAATTTCAGGGGTTGAACATCAAACAGGCCCGCACAGCGGTGAAGAAGGCGATCGCAGAGGCCAGCTTGGAACGCGGCACGAAGGTGCACAAGCTGCAACTGCCACGCTGCACTCGCTCCAACACCGTCGTCGAGCCCATGATCTCGACGCAGTGGTTCGTGGACATGAAGCCGCTAGCCGAGCCCGCGCTGGCCGCCGTGCGCGACAAGCGCACCGAGATCATCCCGGCCGAGTGGGAGAAAACCTACGAGCACTTCCTGAACAACATCCAGGACTGGTGCATCTCGCGTCAGCTTTGGTGGGGTCATCAGATCCCCGCTTTCCATTGCGGGGACTGCGCTCACATCACCGTCACGCGCGAGGACCACCCGGCCGAGTGTGAGAAGTGTCAGAAGTCGAACCTTACTCAAGATCCGGACGTGCTCGACACGTGGTTCTCGAGTGCGTTGTGGCCGTTCTCTACCTTGGGCTGGCCGAACCAAACGCCTGCTCTCGCGCGTTTCTACCCGACCAGCGACATGGAGACGGGCTACGACATCCTGTTTTTTTGGGTGGCGCGCATGATGATGATGGGCCTCAAATTCATGGGCGAAGTGCCCTTCAAGCGAGTGCTCCTGCACGGCATGGTGGTCGACGAAACCGGCGACAAGATGGGCAAGCTGAAGGGCAATACGCTCGACCCGCTGGACCTGATCTACGGGGCGGAGTTCTCGAGCATCGTGCAAAAAACGATGCCGGATGCACCGGTAGACGAAGCCTTGGCCAAGTTCCGCAAGGCGTATCCGTCTTCCGCGCAGATGGGCAAAGGCTTTTCGCCCAGCGGCGCGGACGCACTGCGCTTCACGCTGTGCAGCTACTCACCGCAGGCCAAGCGCATCGCGCTCTCCCCTGCCCGGGTGGACGGCTATCGCAAGTTCTGCAACAAGATCTACAACGCGACGCGTTTCTCCCTGGGGTACTTGGAGGGCGAGAGCGTCACCGCAGACGGCGCCACGCCGACACCGAGGCTGCTCGTCAACCGATGGATCTTGTCGCGGCTCAGCGCTGCCGTTGAAGCCAGCACGCGCGGCATTGATGCGTACCGACTGGATGACGGCTCGAGCGCGCTGTATCACTTCTTCTGGGACGAGTTTTGCGCTTGGTTCGTGGAGATGTGCAAACCGGTATTTTTGCACGGAACGGAGCCGGAAAAAGCCGAAACGCGACAAGTCTTGGCACATGCCTTGGAAGGCGCGCTGCGCGCGCTGCACCCGTACGCGCCCTTCATCACGGAAGATCTGTGGCAACGCATCCCGCGCCCGGCATCGCGCCCGGTGTCGATTGCGCTCGCGCCCTATCCGACCGCCGCGGATGGCCGGGTGGATCTGGACTCCGAGCGCGACATGACAGTGCTCATGTCCGCAATCGGTGCGGCTCGAACGGTGCGCAGCGAGCACGAGATCGGACCGAGTGAGGCCGTCAAGATCGAACTGCGCGCGGGCGACCCGAAGCTGCGCGCGCTACTAGAAGAACAAAGCCGGTTCATAGCATTCCTGGTGCGCACTGATGGCGCGCCCGCGGTGGTGAACACCGGCGGGCAGCGCCCCAAAGGCGCCGTGCTCACCGTTGCTGGTGATGTAGACGTGCTCGTGAACCTGCGCGGCTTGGTCGACCCGCACAAAGAGAAGGAGCGCGTCGAACGCAAGCTCAAGAAGATCCAGAAAGACCTGGAAGTGATGGAAAAGCGCTTAACAAACAGCAATTTTCTTAAGAACGCGCCACCGGAAGTGGTGGTCGAAGCCAACGCTCAGAAGCAATCACTCGAACGCGAGCAAGTGAATCTAAGCGAAAGCTTGAAATGGGTCGACGAACTGGGCGAGGACGAGAAGAACTGACGCTCAGTTTGCGGTGAAGCGCGGTAGCCCGATCGCCAAGAACGACGGATCGAAGCTGACGAGCGGCTCCAGCCCGTACTCCACCGAGAAGCGAAAACCGGCGTCGAACGAGCCGCCGGCGAGCGCGCCTCGCAAGAGTACGAAACTAGCTTCGGCGCCGAGCCGCGCATCCAAGCCGATGCGCGCGTCACGGCGCAGCGCGTCCGCTTCTTTGCACGGGCTCTGCTTCTTTTTCGCGCACGTCACATCGCGCTGCAAGGCGTCCAGCTCGCGCAGCCACAGCTCGAACCAAACGGCTGCGGCCTCCCCCTTCACTCCAGCGGCAAGTGCAGCCAGAGCTTTGCGGGCTTGAGGCAGCGCGTCGGCGGTTGCGTCGTGCATCGTGAGCACGAGCTTGTAGCCCCGAATCAGCTGCAGCAAGTCCGCAGAGCGCGGCAAATTCGGGGGCAATTCGGCCCCTGCCGCACCGGAAAGGATCTTTTGAGCTTGCTCGAAGCGTTCGCCGTGCGCGAGCGCGCCCGCGGCATCCAGCACCGCGCGCAGCGCGAGATCCGGAGGAATGTTGTCGCTGAGCAATTGCCCGGACACGCGCGACAGCAACTGATACGCGCGCTGGGACGAGTCGAACAGCGCATCCGCCTCGCTCACGGTGAGCACCAGGCGCGCGCGCTCTAGGGACGAGCCCTGCAGGCCAGCCATGATTTCCGCGAGATCGGCGCGCGCGACTTCCATGCGCGGGCGTGCTTCGGACGTGGCCGCAGCCCACGCTTCGAGCGTGACGCGCGGTACGCGGAGCGCTGGCGTCATTTGTTCGAAGGGCAGCGCGTCGATCAGTGGGGAAACGTCTTGTTGGCGCGAGAGCGTGGCCGCTACGGCCAAGACGCCGGCTTGCGCGAACCGGCTGCGATCCGTCGCAGCAAGCGACAGCGCGCGCTGCGCGAGCCCTTGCGCCTGTGCGGGGCTACGCAGTGCCGCCGCACCGGGAGCGGCGCCGCTATGCACGGTCTCCAGGAACAACGACAAGCCGCTGAGCCAGCGCGCGGCGCCGCTCATTTCCGCAATTTTTCCGCGCAATTCGACGATTTCCGCCGCGCTCTCGGTTGGGTTCAGCGTGCCGTGCACCAGTTCTTGGGTCGTCCGATGCAGCCAGGGCAGCACCAGTGCCAACGCGACGTACACCTCCACCGAAGCGTCGTCGCGACCAGCTCCGCTGGACCACGCTTGTTCGAGCAAGGTGCGAGCCGCGGCCATTCGCGGGTTCGATCCAAAGGCGAGTGCGCACAGCTCGGCGTTGCCGATGTCGGGCGGTAAGTCCGGACACGACGGGAACTCCGTCATGGTCTCAGCCAGCGTGGCCGCCAAATCTAGACGGCCCTTGGCCGCTTCGGCATCCGAGGCAAGGATCTGGCGCGCTTCGAAAACGCGGCCCAAGCGCAGCCACGCGCGCGCCCGAGCCAGACGCGCACTGACGGCTGCTCCCGGCGCGGCCGTCGTCGTCGTCGTCGCAACACGCGCGCTGTCGATGAGCTGCTGAACAGCGGCGCGCGCGCCAGCACTCGCCGGATGGCGCTTGTCCCTCGCGGCCTCGGCGAGCACCTGCGAGGCGCGCTCGGCTTGGCCATCCTTGGCCAGTCCTTGGGCAAATTCCAGGCGCGTTTCGGTGCTGGGCTCGGCTTCGAGCAACAGCTCATGCGCCAGCAGAGCGAGATCGCGACGCCCCACGGCGAGCGCCGCGCGCGCCACCAAACGACAGACCAGCGGGGTTCCCTTACCGAGCAGCGCAACGTCCGCCGCGCGATCGCGCAAAAAGTTCAGTGCCGCGCGTTGCGCCAAATCACGCGCCACGCTGACCCGAATGTCTTCCTTTGTGGCCGGGCCAGGCGGCCCCGACTCGAGACCGAGCCCGGCTACTTCCTCGCTACCGGCAGACGTCGTCGCCAGTGCATACAAGGCGCGCGGGGACGCTCCACCAGAAATCAAGTGCAGCAGCGGCAGTGTTTCGACCAGCGGGCTGTCGTCACTGTGCACGGACAACTTGCGCTCCGCGTCGAGCCCTGCGAGGCGGGTTTGCAAACGCTGTTGTGCTGAGAGCGGCAGCGCGGCCAACACGGGCTCGGGCCGTGGAATCGAGCGGAGCGCTTGAGCCAGGCGCTCGCGGACGGTTTCCTTCGGCGCCGGAGCGCCTTTCGCCGCGGGCGCCGTTTTTGCGGCTATTCGCGATGGTGCGGCGCAAGACAGCGCCGCACACGAAAGCGCAACGCACGAAAGCAGAACGCGCCCGGCCGACGCCGCGCGACGCATCAGAACCGGAACTGCCCGAGGAACCCGATGCTGCGCGCATCAAGCGTGCCGTCGTGACCGACGGCATTCGGGAACTCCAAATCGCCACCGATGTTGATCCCGCGAGCGACAGTGAACAGCACGCCCCCTTCGAGCGGAATCGCGAAATGATCCCCGAAGTTCGTGAGAGGCCCGTTCACCCCAGTGCCCACGAACGGCACAATCACGTCCGTCGCCTGGAAGTAGAACCAAATCGGCACGCTCAGGCCATCCAGATTGCCTTCGTCGTGATGATTCAGGCCAAAGTAGAAGCCCGGATCGTAAACTAGCGCCACGTTGCGGGCGATGTTCGCGCGCCCCAAAACGCCAAGCTTGGTGCCTACCCAAACATCCGGGCTCAGCTGATGCAGCGGCACGCCAAAATGGAAGTCGACTTCGTAGTTTGCGCCACTCGCGAGCCCGACCACCATGCCAAAACCGATGTCGTTGTACGTGTTGCGGAACTTGTTGTCGGTAGCGCCCGTGTTGAAACGCGGCCCGGTGTCGTGAACGATGCCCAACATCACATCGTTCGAAACGCCCCACAAGAAGTCGAGCGGGAAGGTCACCGGCTTGAATGCCGAGTTCTTCGACATGTTGATGCGCATCATCTCGGGGCGCGCGGGCTCACCGGTCAGCTCGAAGCCACCTTTGGGCAGCAAGAAGCTTTGGCGAGTCCACTCTTGCGCGTGTGCTTCGCGCGCTGAGAATCCGAGACCAAGAACCAGGGCCAGGCAGGCAGGCTTGAGTGTTTTCACGGCGCCGGGAAGCTAACACTCAACCCGGCGCGCTTGGCAAGTGGCACCCTGCCCGGCGCGCTCGGTGCACGAACGCCTCAGCCGGGGCTGAACATGATCGGGTAAGTGACACTTACGATGCCATTCTCGGGCGTCGGGAACGAGAGGCCATAGAACGCTTGCACGACGCAGGACACCACCCCCGAGTCCGGCATGTCACTACCACCATTTGCGGCGTTGGAAACGCTGCCTTCGCGACCGATGACGAAGCGCACCGCGACGCGGCCCGTGAGGTTCGGATTGCCGCGCAGCCCGTGTTCGTAACACATCCGGAAACGGCCGTAGTTCTGACGCACGATCCGCCGCACGACCTCGGGGGGCAGACGGCCGCTGACGGTGCTCACCCCGTTCGGGCGAATGCTCGGACCCTTCGTCACGTGACCCGGACCAGTTCGACCGACGCCGCGCGCGAAGCCGTCACCCGCGGGCCCGCAGTTACCCGTCCCACAAGTGCCGATGCCGCCCATGCCGACACCCAGCCCGTGCCCACCGCCGCCGTTGTCGAGCCCCGACAAGCGCAAGCCATTGCCACCGGATTCACCGATCGTGTCGCCGAACATGTTGCCTTCGGCGTCTTGGTCGTCGTGGCCAAGCGCTTCATTGCGCGCAAACGGCGAGCTCGAGCCCATCGAGGTCGACAAGCTACCGAGCAGCTCGATCATGCCGAAGCTCTTCGCCGCTTCGACTTGTTGCGAGCGCGACAGCTCGGTGTTCGACGAATCACCGCGCGCGGCCGCGCGTCGGTTCGTGAGCGGCGCGTTCAATTTACCGAGCGCGCCCTCGCGGCCTTGCGCGGCTTCTTTCGGGGCACCTGGGTCGGCGTTCTTGAGCCCTGAATCTGCCTTTTCCTTTTCCTCGTCGCGATTCCGCTCGGCCTGTGCGGTCAAGTATCGCTTCATCTCGATCAAGCGATCCTGGTCGAGATTGTCATCGTCACCCGGGCCCATTGCGGGCATCCAGAAAGCGAAGCTCGCAAGTAATGCCGCCGCAACGCCGAAGCTCAACCCGAATGCGGACAGCACCGAGCGGTCGGCAGTCCTCAGGCCGGCGCGCGGGGTCGCTTTTGCCGCCTGCACGTTCGCGATGCGAAACTTCAGGCGTCCGAACTGCAACTCGACGACCGTGCCGGTGAGCAGCGCAACGCTGGCTACATGGGTCGGCGTGAAGCCGTGCTCGCCGCGTTGCTTCAGGTTGGCGCGTGCGCCTTCCGGTATGTGCACGTGCGCTATGCCGCCGTGCACGTCGACCAGCCGTGCGTTGAGCACGCCGAGCTCGGCCGCCGAAACCTCAAAGTCCACGGGCTCTGCCAGGGAGCCTTCACCGATCACGAACTTCTGTGCGGCCGACAGATGACGCGCGAACAGAATCGTGGAACCCCAGAAGCCCATGACCTCGATCGCTTCGGCCTCGGGGCGCTCGAATTCACCGGGTTCGAGCGCCGTTTGCCGGAGCAAGACGTGCGTGAGCGCGTCCGGTTCGTCCGCTTCGTAAAGCCGCGGCGGCTCTTGTGCGCTCGCGAAGCCGAACGGGGGCGCGGAATGTGGGGAATCGGAACGAAACTCGGGATGCACGTGTGCCATGGACGAAATCCTCCTGCGGGTTCACGCGAGCGAAACGTGCGTGCGAGCGTCCAGCGCATTCAGCTGGGCGGGCTCGCTCACGGCGAAACCCTCGCCGCGGCAACGTGTCGTTCGGTGTCGCCTAGACCGACAACCCTCCGCGCGCGGAAGTTCCGAAAAATCGTGGAGCCTCTCCCTGTACGCCACCCGAGGAGGCGGCCGACAGACGCCAGAGAGCGGCTGCCGGCCTGCTGGGAGAGGCCCTACGCACACATCGTGCGCAAACTGCTACCCGGCCGCTGCGCCAAACGCGGACAACCGGGCACGCGCTGGTGCGCGGCGCGCTAGCTCGCTGACACGAGCGTCACCAGCGCCACGGAAATGCGCCCTCGAACCGCGGTGTAATCGCGCACCGACCAGCGGATCGGATTCGAAACCGTGTTAACCTCGATGGGGAGGATCGCGAGCGTGGCCGAGGAAAAGCAGCCTTCACCGTATCTGCTGTCCGCAGACGATCCGGACGAGTGCACGGCTATCGTGAGCCTGTCGGAGCTACGTAGTCCGCGAAAGCAGTCGAAGGACCGCCACCTGCTCGTGCGAGTCAAAGGCGCTGAACTCGGTCGTGTGTCGCGCTTGCCGCCCGAGCAATTCCGCGTCGGCCGCAGTCAAGATTGCGAGCTGTGGCTCGGTGATGACGGCGTGAGCCGCAAGCACGCGCGCATCTTGCAACAGGACGGCGTGTATCAGATCGAAGACACGGAGTCGGCCAACGGCACCTTCGTGCAAGGCCAACGCGTCAAGACCCAGGTCCTGCGCGACGGTGACGTGATTCAGTTCGGCCCCACTGCCGTCTTCCGCTACACCGTGACTGATGAAAGCCAGGAAGCGCTGCTCCTGCAGCTGTACGATGCCAGCGTCACTGACGCACTGACCGGCGCACACAACCGCGAGCACTTCGACACGCAACTACGCTCCGAGCTCTCCTACGCGCGCCGCCACAAGGTGGACGTCTCGCTCGCCTTCTTCGATGTGGACAACTTCAAGCGGGTGAACGACACCTATGGTCACCCCGCCGGTGATACCGTGCTCGTCGCTCTGACGGACGCGATCCGCAAAATGATCCGCAGCGAGGACGTGTTCGCCCGCTACGGCGGCGAAGAGTTCGCGTTGATCCTGCGCGGCATCGACGGCGTCGGCGCTGGCACGGTGGGTGAGCGCCTGCGCGAAAAGGTGGAAGCCCTGCGCGTCCCCACGGACGGCGGCGTGCTCCGTGTGACCGTCAGCGTGGGCTGCTCCTCCTTCGCCGATCTCGAAGAAAAGACACCTGAATCGCTGGTCAGCACCGCCGACAAGCGCCTGTACGCCGCCAAACACGCCGGGCGGAACCGCGTCGTCTTTGAGGGCTAGTCGTCAGCAGCTCGGCTTCCTTTCGCTGCGGCGAATCCCGCGGGACCCCTCCCTCAGGTTTTAGGGACCCCACCCAAAAATTACTCGATTTGCTACTTGGCGGGGTAGGCACTACCACTCTGCGCGCGCATGCCGTCAGAGGAAGACGAGCCGACCGAGCGGCTGATCCCACCGGGTAATCCGAGTCGCCCGAGGCGGCTGTGGCTGGCCGTCGCTGCTTTGACGCCTTTGTTTCTGCTGCAGGCGTGCGATCGGCACTTCGAGTTCAGCGTGCCACTGGGTAGTGCGCTGCTACTGGTCGCGGCCTTTGCGCTGCTGGATACTTTGGGCACTTTCGACGACAGCACGGTCGCCGCCGGCGAAGCGCCCCGCGTGCCGACCCTTCGCGAACTCACGCCGCGCTTCGTCGAGGTGGGCGCGGCACTCGTCGGAGTCGTAGCCGTGTTGCGATTGGCCGTCGCCGGCGTCTTGCCGAGCCCACGCGTGAGCGCGGCCGTGCTGGTCACCGGCACGCTGATCTGGCTGATGATCGCCGGCTGTCGGCTCGCAGAAGCGCTGAAGATCTTGGTGCGTAGCGAGCAACCCTGGTCTCGTCGCCACGGCTTTTGGCTGGCCATCTTGAACATCGGCTTGTACGTGCCGCTGCTCGGCAGCTACTCCCTGAGCGACCCGTGGGAAGCGCACTACGGCGAGGTCGCCCGCGAAATGTTGGCGCGCGACGACTGGATCTCGACTTGGTGGGCGCAAGACGGCTGGTTCTGGTCGAAGCCGGTCTTGGACTTTTGGATGCAGGGCCTCGGCTTCTCGCTTACCGGCATGCATTTCATGCCCGATCAGGTGCTGGCCGGCGCCGCCCACGGCCTCACGCCAGCGCCCGAATGGCCCGCGCGCTTGCCGATTTTCCTGCTCACCGTGCTCGCCACGTACCTGCTGTACAAAGCGGTCGCTAAGCCCTTCGGGCGCCGCGCCGGGTTCCTTGCCGGCCTGGTGCTCACGACCGCGCCGTACTGGTACCTGATCGCGCATCAGAGCATGACGGACATGCCGTACGTCGCACCGCTCACTGCGGCGCTTTCGTTGGTCGTGCTGGGCATGCGCACGGATCCGGAGGCGCGCGTGCGCAGCGTCGCGATCCGTGTTCGGAGCCGTGTGCTGCAGCTGTCCGGCTTTCACCTGCTCTTCGGCGCCATCTTGCTCACGGTGCTGCCGCAGCTCGTGTACTTGCTCACGCGCAACGTCACGCTCCAGGTGTCCGCGTCGCATGTAGGCTTTCGCTGGCACTTGGATGAGTTCTTCTCGGGCTCAGGCGGCGGCAATTGCGGCCAAATTCCGGGCAACGAAGACTGCCGCTGGACGGGGGCCGTCAACCCTCTGTTTCAGCCGGCCGTTGCGGCATTAGTTTGGGGCGGCGCGCTCGGCTTGCTGCTCTTCGTCAATCGCGGTGAGCGGCGCACGCAGCGGCTGTACTTCCTCGCGGCTTGGTTCTTTACGGCGTTGTCTACGTTGGGGAAGGGCGCGCCGGGCCTGGTCTTGCCCGTCGTGATCGCGCTAGTCGCCGTGGGCGCCGCCCGTCGATACAAGGACTATGCACGCCTGGAGCTGGTAGGCCTGGGGTTGCTCCTCGCGTGCGTGTGCTTACCTTGGTACGTTCAAATGTACATGCGGCACGGCAGCCCGTTCATCGATCGGCTGTTCTTCCACGACATGTACGACCGCGCGTTCGTGCACGTGCACGACACCAACACCGGGGACGACGTCAGCTTCCGGTACTACGTCTGGCAACTCGGCTACGGGCTCTTCCCCTGGTCGGGCTTCGGCGCAGCCGGGCTTTTGTGGTGGCTGCGCTATCGTAGCGAGACGGACGACGCACAATCGGAAGTGATGTCGTTCATGGCGCTGTGGTTCACGGTCGCGTTCTCCATGTTCACGATCACGCTGACGAAGTTCCACCACTACGCGCTGCCCACGGTGCCGCCCATCGCCGTGCTCACCGGCGTGATGTTGGATCGCACGCTCGGGGTCGCACCGCTCACGCGCGAGCCTCGTGATCTCCCCCGCTACCTGCTCGCTCTGGGCTTCAGTGCGGTCTTCCTCGTGTACGGCGCGCTACGCCTGTTTGCCGGCACTTTGAACGGCCGCCTCGTGGACAGTCACCCGCTACCGGCCTCTCCGCTCTTGGGGAGCGTGTGCCTGGCCGTCGGCCTCGCGCTCGCGCTGCAAGCCACCCGCAGGTTCGGCCGAGCCGCGAATGACACGAGCTCGTCCTTCGATTTCTCTTACGAAAGCGCGGTGCTCGGCTTCTTGGGCGTGGCCGCGGCGATTCCGATCGCGTTGGTTGGCCGCGATCTGCTCAGCACGGTTCCAGGCGATACCGACGGCGCGGCGCGCCTGGTGGAGCTGTTCTCGTATAACTACAAGCGCGTCTGGCCCGCTGATTCGCTGAATTTTGCAGGCATCCTGAGCGCATTCACGGTCGTGTGCGCGCTGCTCGCGCTCGCTTTCGCCCTGCCCAATTTGCGCCGCCACTCGCTCGCCTTGTTCGCCGCGGTCTCGGTAGCGTGGACCCTGTGGGGCATCGACGTCTACCTGTTCGAGGCCGCGCCGCACTGGGGCCAGCGCGAAACGATCATGAAGTACTACGCCACGCGCAAAGGCCCGCAAGAGCCATTCGTCGCCTACCAAATGAATTGGAAGGGCGAGAACTTCTACACCGGCAACCGCGTGGCCTGTTTCGTCACCGCCGGCACCAAGTTCAAGAATTGGGTCGCCGACGAAAAGAAGAAGGGCGTGAACGTGATGTTCTTCACCACCGAGCACAGCCGCATCAACTCCCTCAAGATCGACCTCGGCAGCGTCAAAGATTTCAAGCTGCTCACCGACCGCGAACTGAACAACAAGTTCACGCTAGCGCGCGTCGAACTCTAGGAGGTCTCAGGCGCGCGTCTCGTAATCGATCATCCGCACGCCGCGGCGGCTCTTTTCGGCCTCCGTAGCAACGCGCAGCTTTTCGTACAACGCGACCACGTCCGTCTTGATCTCGTGGACATCGAGCTCGGGGGTAGTCTTGTCGAAGGTCTTGAGCAGCAGATTGCCGGTACCCATCACGCGCTGACCAAAGGGGCGGTCCACGGTGTAGTCGGCGATCCGGTACAGGTCGATTTGCTCGAGCCGCTTCGAGAGCACGCCGGTCTCCACCACAATACGCCGCGTGGTCACCCGGTACAGCTTGGACGCGCGATGCCACCAGCGCGGCAAGAGCCAGATGCCGAGCGTGATGATCGCGAGCGCCAAGATGCCGATACTTGGCACCAGCGCGGGACGGCCTTCGAAGAGCACGTCCTCGCCCGCGTGATCGCTACCGGCTTCAGTCAGCACAGGGCACCGCGCAACCTAAGCCCACGCTTTGCGCCCCGAGCGGGGCTCAGGCCTGCAGCAGACGCTTGAGCTCTTCTTTGATCATCACTTCAGCTAGCGCGGGAACGACCTCCCACACCACCTGCTCGACAACCTCACGCGAGAGCGAAAGCACGGCTTCCACCTGGGCGCGGCTCAGGCCGAGGCCACCGAGCTTGCCCGCGAAATCCGCCGGGAAAGCAGCCAAATCCGCGGGCGCGGGAACGACCGCCGGAGCGGGCATCACGGCAGCCACCGGGGACGACTTCAGCTCCACCACCGGCGCGCTGGGCGGGCCAGCCGGAGCCGGAGCGGGGGTCGGCGGAATGTTCGGCGCAGGCGTCGAACCGTAGGCGAGCGTTTGCACACGCGGACGACCCACCTCGGGAAGGCGCGAGGCACCAGCCGCCGATGGCATCACCACCGGAGACGGCGCGACCGCCGTCACCGGAGCGCTGGCCGCTCGCCGCGCGATGCTCGTCACTTTTTCGAGCAGCTGCTGCGTGTCGAACGGCTTGTCGACGAAGTCATCAGCGCCCACGGCGCTGCCTTTCGCGCGGTCATACGGCTGCTGCTTGCTCGACAGCATGACGACCGCGATGTTCGGCGCGGCCGCCTTGATCTTCTGGCACAGATCGTAGCCAGCGGAGTTATCGAGGCCGGCGTCGACGAGCACAACCTGCGGGTTTTCCCCGAGCTTGCCCAGCGCCTCGTCCGCGTTCTCGCAGAGGACGGTCCGAAAATCTT